>JAURFB010000046.1 GCA_030827165.1 Marivivens sp. | reverse complement strand
CGGCGGCGCGCAAGGCGGCGGGCGTGCCGCCTTACGGTCGGATGGCGGGGATCGTCCTGTCGAGCCCAAATGTGCAGGACGTGTTCGATCTTGGGGTCGAAATGGCCCGACGCTGCGAGCCTTTGCGCCGGATTGGCGCCGAGGTCTATGGCCCCGCGCCGGCGCCCATCGCACGGATCCGCGGGCGGCATCGGGTGCGCCTTCTGGTCAAGGCAGACAAGACGGCCCCTATACAGGCGGCCTTGGCGGAATGGGCCGGACAGTTCCTACTGCCGGCGAACCTGCGGCTCACGATCGATATTGATCCGCAGAGTTTTTATTGAGGGGCAATCGGTGCGAGCAATTGTGATTGGGGCGGGGCCATCGGGGCTTGCAGCCGCGGCTTGTCTAAAGAAGGCAGGGTTTTCGCCCGAGGTGTTGGACTCTGGCAAACGCATCGGCGACAGCTGGCGGCGACATTTCGACCGGCTGCATCTTCATACCACGCGGGGCCGTTCCGGCTTGCCGGGGCTCGCGATGCCGAAAGGGCCGCGGTATCCCGCGCGCGACGAGGTTGTGGAGTATCTCGAAAGCTATGCCGAATATTTTGACCTGCGCCCGCAGTTTGGCTGCGCGGTCAAGACGGTCCGCCCCAGCAATTCCGGCTGGCGCGTGACCCATGCCAAAGGGGCCTCGGAAGCGCCGGTTGTCGTCTTCGCGACCGGCCTCAGCGGCGCGCCTTTCGTTCCCGAATTCGACGGGCTGGCCAATTTCGGCGGCGAGTGGATTCACTCCTCGGCCTACAAGACTGCCACACCTTTCAACGGCAAAAGGGTCTTGGTGGTTGGCTTTGGCAATACGGCCGGTGATGTGGCGCTGGATCTCGCGGAAGCGGGCGTCCGCGTCGATATGGCGGTGCGCGGGCCGGTGAATCTTTTGCCAAAAGAGCTATTCGGGATTCCGGTGACATCGCTTGGCATCCTGCGCAAGTTCCTTCCCTACAAGATCGTCGATGCGCTGACGGCGCCGGTTCTGTGGCTCACGCTCGGGCGAAACGAAGACTATGGCCTCAAATCAAAGGGCAAGGGCCCCAATGCGCAGGTGATCGAGGATGGCCGCATCCCGATGATCGACGTAGGCGCCCTGGCCGAGATCAAGAAGGGCCGGATCGGCATCAAGCCCGGCCCCGATCGGTTTGCGCCCGGCACTTGCCATTTCGCGGATGGGACGTCAGCGGATTATGACGCGGTGATCTTTGCGACGGGCTACCGCGTTGACCTGAGACCAGTTCTCGGGCCGATGCCCGATGTGCTCGACGAGACCGGAAAGCCACTGGTTTCCGGAGGCCGGACAGCGGCGCGCGGGCTCTATTTCTGTTCCTACCTTGTCTCGCCCGATGGTCAGCTTCGGCAATCGGGCATTGATGCCGAGGCGATCGCCGCTGACGCGGTGGTGGCCGCGCGTGGCAAGCAGATCGCCTAGCGCTGGTCGATCAGCCGGTCCGCCGCCATGCCTCCGACCCAGAAGGCGGTGAGCGCAACCCAGGCTGTTGCCGCGAAGATGGATCTGCCGGTCACCCCGGCACCGATGGCGCAGCCACCCGCCAACATGCTGCCAAATCCCATCATCGCCGCGCGGGTCATGGCGCGGCGCATATTGGCCTCGCCCTCGAACCCCTGAAACTTGAACTCGCCCGCGATCACCGAGGACAGGAACGCACCAAGGAAGACGCCCGGCACAAGGCCGATGTCGAACTCGATGACCGATTTGCTCTTGAGGAAGAACATCAGGGTATGCGCCGAGGGGCCGGTAAAGGTCGTGCTTTCGATCGGCATGGGATCAAAGGATATCCGGGCCAACGCCGAGGTCAGCGCCCAGCCGAGCGCCACGGAGAAGCCGACGCCGGAGGCGAAAATCAGACGAGAGGCCCCGATCTTGTTGCGGCGGGAAATCTCGAGAGCGACCAGTGCCGAAAAGACGCCAAGCACAAGGCCTGCATGGTCGGGAAGGTGCAAAGCTGCAAGCAGGTCAACGTTGCGGCCCGCCGGCGTCACCCAGAGCCGTGCGATCCAGTCACGCAGGGGCGAAAGCCAGCCGCCGAGACTCATCTGCGCCACCACTGCGAAAATAAGGCCCGAGACGACCGAACGCAGATTACCGGTCGCGGCGAGGACGAGGAGACGCCCCGAGCAGCCGCGCGCGAGGATCATCCCGACACCGAACATGAACCCGCCGACGATCGCGCCAGACCAGCTTCCGGCAATAGCCATCATGCGTGCTTCGTTGACGTTGATCAGCCCCATCAGATTGGCCGCCTGAACCCAGACGAGGGCTGTGGAAAAGGTCAGGAGCCAGACCGCAACGCTCGGCCCCATCTTGCGTCGGGCAAACTCGGCCGTTGCGGCCCGCAGGCAGAAGCGCGAACGCTGAGCTGCAACGCCAAAGGTGATGCCGGTAATAGCGCCCATGAGCATGGACACAGGAGCCTCGCCCAAAAGGTCGACAATATCTACAAGAGCCATCTTCGCCTCGGAATCACTATCCCTGCCATATGACCGGCCAGCCTCTATCTGGCTTTGATACAGATCAGAATATGAAAATATGTTTTGCCCTCGCCTCGACCTGAAAAACGGCGTAATCGGCAGCCATGAGAACCACGGTCCCCCTTGGAAATGCAGCGCAGATGCCATTTTGGCGTCGGCCGATCACGCTTCTTTTCCTGATGGCGGCGGCGATGCCCGTGGCCTTTTCGACCTGGTCGGCGCTTCTCAACAATTTTGTCATCGAGGCCGCGAATTTCGATGGCTCCGACATCGGCTGGCTGCATACAGTGCGCGAGATTCCGGGCTTTCTGGCCATAGGCGTCATCGCGATACTGATGTTCATGCGCGAGCAGGTGCTGGGCACTGTCGCGCTTGCGCTTCTTGGCGCTGCCACGGCGATCACCGCGTGGTTTCCCTCGCTCGGCGGGCTTTTGACGATCACGATGCTCTCGTCGATCGGCTTTCACTATTACGAGACGGTCAACCAGTCGCTTCAGCTTCAGTGGATCGACAAACAGCGCGCACCGCAGACGATCGGCTGGATCATGGCGGCCGGGTCGGGGGCCACGCTGGTGGCCTATATCCTGATTGTTCTGAGTTGGAAGACCTTTGATCTTTCCTACAACCTCGTCTTCCTCGCCTCGGGCGGCTTTACCTTCCTCGTCGCGATTTTCTGCTTCTTCGCCTATCCGCAGTACGAGGCGCCAAACCCGCAGCTCAAGAAGATGGTGCTGCGCAAGCGCTACTGGCTCTATTATGCGATGCAGTTCATGGCCGGCGCGCGCCGGCAGATCTTTGTGGTTTTCGCCGGCTTCATGATGGTCGAGAAATTCGGCTTCGAAGTGCATCAGGTCACGGGTCTGTTCCTGATCAACCTTGTGGCCAATATGATCTTCGCGCCCTTGATGGGGCGCTTCGTAGCCGCCTTTGGCGAGCGGCGCGCGCTTCTCATCGAATATGCCGGGTTGATCGCAGTCTTCCTCGCCTATGGCGGGATTTACTGGTTGGGCTGGGGTGTGTTGATCGCCTCGGCACTTTATGTGCTCGATCACTTCTTTTTTGCTCTGGCGCTCGCGCTCAAGACCTATTTCCAGAAGATCGCCGATCCAGCGGATATTTCCCCGACAGCCGCCGTCGCCTTTACCATCAACCACATTGCCGCTGTGTTCTTGCCGGCGGCGCTGGGCTATCTGTGGCTGGTTTCACCGTCTGCTGTCTTTCTGATGGCCGCGGCCATGGCCTCGGTGTCTTTCCTTCTGGCGCTTTTGATCCCCCGCCATCCCTGCCCGGGCAACGAGACCATCTTTTCCAACCCGCTGCTGAAGGCTGCGGAATAATACCGACCGGAGAGCCAAGATGCTGACCTATTCCGCAATTGCCAAGATCGCCGATCCCGAAGCGGCGGACCGCCTGGCGCTGGCCTGCGAAGGGCTCGAGCCCGAGCCCACCGGCGTCGGCACGTTCGAAATCGAGGACGGGTCGGGCCTTTGGGAAGTTGCCGCCTATTTCGTCGAGAAGCCCGACCTTGCGGCGCTGGCTCTCCTCGCCAAGGTCCAAGGAGCACAGGATTTCATTGTCTCCGAAGTGCCGGATCAGGATTGGGTTGCCAAGGTGCGCCGCGATCTGGCGCCTGTCGAGGCGGGGCGGTTCTTTGTCTATGGCTCGCATGACGCCGACAAGCTCCCCCTTGGTCGGATCGGCCTTCTCATCGAGGCAGCGATGGCCTTTGGCACCGGACATCACGGAACGACCCTGGGCTGTCTGCGGGCGCTGGATCATCTGATCGACGACGGATTCGTTGCCAGGCGCGCGGCCGATATCGGATGTGGCACCGCCGTTCTGGCGATGGCTACGGCCAAGGTCTTTCCCGATCCCGTCATTGCCTCGGATATCGATCCTATCGCCGTTGAGGTGGCGGAAACCAACATTCGGACCAATGGCCTTTCGGGCCGCGTCATCTGCCTTGAGGCGACCGGGTTCGACCAACCCGAGATCCTGGCTGCGGCCCCCTTCGATCTGGTCTTTGCCAACATCCTCAAAGGCCCGCTCATCGCCCTGGCGCCCGATATGGCCGGGCATCTGGCTCCGGGGGGATTCGCAATTCTTTCGGGGATTCTCAATGAACAGGCTGCGGACGTGATCGAGGTTTATGCGCGAAATGGCTTCAATCTTGTCGAACACCAAAAGATTGTTGACTGGTCCACGCTAACCTTGCAGCGAATGTGACGATCCGAACAAGGGAATGGGCAGATTCGTTCATTTCCAAGGGCTTCGCCACAAAGTTGCCACATTTGGAGTCGATTTTTGCCTTGTGAGGTGGGGGCCTCGCGTACGGGTTCCAGTTATGGCAAACGCCGAAACCGATTTTAGCAAGCGCCTTGAGCAGATCGCTGCTCGTCGCGGTAGCATGAAGCACGGCATCCAGTATCAGGTCAAAGAAGACGGGACCGTTGTGGCCACACAGCGCCGTTCACGGTCGCGCTTTCCGATCGGAAGCCTTTTGACGCTGGTGGCGGGCGGCATCCTATTCAAGGCATTTCTGTTCATGAGCCTTGGCGAGGCGACCTATAACCAGCGGGTCTCGATCCTCGAAAACGGCACGCCGGTCGAAATGGTCGGAGCTTTCGTCATGAAAGCCGATCCGGCAACGCTCTGGATTGTTGAGCAGATCGAATATCTTCTGCCGTGATTCCCTCGGTCATATCGGCAAAAGAAAAGGCCGCGCCCGGCAAGCGGGCGCGGCCCTGTTCATAAGCAGGGTCTGATCAGAACCGCGCGCCGCGAGTGGCGATTTCTTCGATGTCGCCACGGCATAGGCCGATGTCTTCCAACTCGCGAGCCGAAAGGCGCGACAGCGCTGCACGGGTCATGCGGGCTTCGTTCCAGACGGTGAACGAGGCAGCAATGTTGTAGATGGCGGAAATGATGCGGTGCGCGATGGCCGGAGCGGCGGCGCGGGAGGTGTCGATAGCGACCATGATATACATCCTTGTGTCGGGGCTGCTGCATCGCAGCGAGAAAATCTTGATGAGCGGCACATAGAGTTCGCAAATCCACAATTCCAGAGATGATTTTGCATAGGTCCTATGCAGTTGGATCATGGGTTCGAAAACTTTACCAAACCCCTATATTAAAAGGGATAGATGGCGGTTCATAATGTCGTTTTGAAGCTCTCGAAAGGCGTTTTGCGACCGCAATCATGGCTTTTCTGCGGCGCGGCATTGCGCGAACATCCTTGGCGCTTGTTCTCTTTTTGTGCTAGTTGATCGCAAAACAACCAACGACAGGGGCGAGCATGAGGGTCATCGGCATCGATCCGGGCCTTCGGAACATGGGCTGGGGAATCATCGATGTGGATGGTTCGCGGCTTTCCCATGTGGGCAATGGCGTCTGTAAATCGGATGGCGGTGTCGAATTGGCCGAACGCCTTCTGGACCTTTACGCACAGCTCAGCGCTGTCTTTTCAACCTATCGGCCTGACGCCGCAGCCGTCGAGCAAACCTTCGTCAACAAGGATGCGGTGGCCACTCTGAAGCTGGGGCAAGCGCGCGGGATCGCCCTTCTTGTGCCCGCGCAGGCGGGGCTTGCCGTCGGGGAATACCTCCCGAATGCGGTCAAGAAGGCCGTGGTCGGGGTGGGCCACGCCGACAAACGGCAGATCGACCATATGGTCAGGCTGCAGCTTCCGGGCGTGAAAATCGCCGGCGCCGATGCCGCCGACGCGCTGGCCATCGCGATTTGCCACGCGCATCATTGCCAATCGGCGGGTCATCTGGCCCGCGCAATTTCTAGGGCCGCGTCATGATCGGCAAGATTTCCGGCCGCCTCGAGTATCGCGCCACGGATCACGTTCTGATCGACGTGCGCGGAGTCGGCTATCTTGTCTATGTCTCCGACCGGACGATGACCACCTTGCCCCCGGTCGGCGAGGCGGTGGCGCTGTATACCGACCTACTGGTGCGCGAGGATTTGCTTCAGCTTTTCGGCTTCACCTCTCTCGTTGAAAAGGAATGGCACCGCCTGTTGATGGGGGTGCAGGGCATCGGCGCGAAAGCCTCGACCGCGATCCTCGGGGCGCTGGGTGCCGACGGGGTCAGCCGTGCAATCGCGCTGGGCGACTGGAACGCCATCTCCAAGGCCAAGGGCGTAGGCCCGAAAACGGCGCAACGGGTGGTGATCGAGTTGAAAGACAAGGCCCCGGCTGTCATGGCGATGGGCGGCACGCTGGCCAAGGCAATCGAAGGCGACGACGAGGTGATCGAACCAACCCGCGCAGCCCGCGCCGGACCGGCCCTCAAGGCGAACCAGGCCCAGCCCGAAGCTCTCTCTGCCCTTGCCAACCTTGGCTATGCCCCCGGCGAAGCGGCGGGTGCCGTGGCCGAAGCCTTGGGCCAAGAGCCGGACGCCGATACCACGCGCCTGATCCGCGCCGCCTTGAAGCTGCTGGCGCCGAAGGGGTAGGGGTAGGATATGACCGAACCCGATCCCACCCTCCGCCCCGATCGCCGCCCCGAGGATGCCGACCGCGCCCTGAGGCCCCAGAGCCTTGAGGAGTTTATCGGGCAGGCCGAAGCGCGGGCGAACCTGCGGGTGTTCATCGACAGCGCCCGGATGCGCGGCGAGGCGATGGATCACACGCTGTTCCACGGCCCCCCCGGCCTTGGCAAAACAACACTGGCGCAGATCATGGCGCGTGAATTGGGCGTGAATTTTCGGATGACCTCGGGGCCTGTTCTGGCCAAGGCGGGCGATCTGGCGGCGATCCTGACCAACCTCGAGGCGCGCGACGTTCTCTTCATCGACGAAATTCACCGGCTCAATCCGGCGGTGGAAGAGGTGCTTTATCCCGCGCTAGAGGATTTCGAGCTGGATCTTGTCATTGGCGAGGGGCCAGCGGCGCGGACCGTGCGGATCGAGCTTCAGCCCTTCACTCTCGTCGGGGCCACCACACGCCTTGGCCTCCTGACCACGCCGTTGCGCGACCGCTTCGGCATCCCGACACGGCTTCAGTTCTATACCGTTGAAGAGCTGCACGAGATCGTCACCCGCGGCGCGCGCCTGATGGGCACGCCCGCAGAGGATGACGGCGCCAGCGAGATCGCCCGCCGGGCCCGCGGCACGCCACGCATCGCCGGGCGGCTGTTGCGACGGGTGGTCGATTTCGCACTGGTCGAGGGCGATGGCAGGGTCACGCGCGCGATCGCCGACATGGCGTTGACCCGGCTAGGCGTCGATTACCTCGGCCTCGACGGGGCCGACCGGCGTTATCTGAGCCTGATCGCCGAAAGCTATGGCGGCGGCCCGGTCGGGATCGAGACCCTTTCCGCCGCGCTTTCGGAAAGCCGTGATGCGCTGGAAGAGGTGATCGAGCCCTATCTCCTTCAGCAGGGTCTCATTCAGCGGACCCCGCGTGGTCGGATGCTCGCCGCGGCTGCCTGGCGGCATCTTGGGCTCGAAGCGCCCCGGCGTGGCGACGACCTCTTCGATTGAGCCCCGCGCCGAAAGACGCTAGGACGCGGCCCCATGACGCCCGACGATATCATCCCGCTTTTCACCCGAGCCGACGGCAGCTTTCTGTGCGCCCGCTGGGGCCGGCCCATCGTGCCGGTGATCTTTGGCGTCGAGGCGCAGACGCTCGGGGTTCTCAAGGGGGCGATCGAGGCGGTTGTGGCGATGGCCGGTCACAAGATGGCCGAGACCGACGCCGAGCTGGGCGCCAACCTGATGATGTTCTTCTTCCGCGATTGGGCGGAACTGAATGACCTGACCGACCTGGACCGGATGGTGCCGGGCATTGCCGGATTGATCCCCAAGCTGGAAGTGGGCGACGCGCACCACTATCGCCATTTCCGGTTCGACGAAGCCGGCGCGATCAAGGCCTGTTTCGTTTTCGTCCGTATGGGGCCGGCGCTGGCCGAGCTTTCGGCCGAGACCATCGCGCTGACGCAGGCGGTCCAGATGATCCTCAGCTGGTCGGATGCCGCCTTTGCCAGCGTCTCGCCGCTGGCGCTTCTCGATGGGGCAGCCGTTATCCGCCCCGAGATCGCCGAGGTGATCCGCGCGACCTATGATCCGGTGCTGCCGCCCGCGTCGCGCGATCCCTCGCATGGCTTGCGGCTCCTTGCGCGGATCGGGCGGGGCTAGGTCCCTGCGTGGCGCGCCCGAGCCAGCCTGGACCGGCAAGGCCGCTTGCCCTCTTTCTCTTCGCTGCCTAGGGTCGGCCGGAACGTGAAAGGCCCGACATGACCCACCGCTTTCCCCTGCGCGTCTATTACGAAGACACCGACCTTGCCGGGATCGTCTATTACGCCAACTATCTGCGGTTCATCGAACGGGCGCGGACCGAGTGGGTGCGCTCTTTGGGCGTCGATCAGGGGCGGCTCAAGGCTGAGGAGGGGATCGTGTTCGCGGTTCGCCGCGTCGAGGCCGATTATCTGCAACCGGCGAAGTTCGATGACGAACTGGTCGTCGAGACCACGCTCGAGCAGATGGGCGGCGCGCGGATCGTGCTTCATCAGGAAGTCAAGCGCGCGGGAAAACTCCTTTTCGCCGCGACTGTTACCCTCGTTGCCCTTTCCGCGAGCGGCGCACCGGCGCGGATTCCGGCGATCCTGCGCCGCCCTCTTCACTAGCTCCCGAAAAGGTTATCGGCGGTGGTGCGCCTGCCAATGCAGGCTCTATTGGCTTTGCCGCGCGAAATGCGGTAAATCGGACCAAACAGGCCGAAACGGCCGCACAAACGAGCAGGCAGATGGAAATAGCAACCGACTACACGATGTGGGCGCTCTTTGCCCGTGCCACACTTATCGTAAAACTGGTGATGTTGATGCTGGTCGCCGCTTCGGTCTGGTGCTGGGCCGTGGTGATCGACAAGCACAGGCAATACCGCAAGGCCCGCGCCGAAGCAGAGGTTTTTGATCGGGCCTTCTGGTCGGGCGAGCCGCTGGATGCGCTCTTTGATACCATCGGCGCCCCGCCCAAGGGCCAGAGCGAGAAGATCTTCGCCGCAGGAATGCTTGAATGGCGGCGCAGCCATCGCGATGACGGTGATCTGATCGCCGGCGCTCAAGGACGGATCGACCGGTCGATGGATGTGGCCATCGCCAAGGAAGCGGGGAACCTGCAAAAGGGCCTGCCGGTGCTGGCAACGGTCGGCTCCACAGCGCCCTTCGTTGGCCTTTTCGGCACGGTCTGGGGCATCATGAACTCGTTTATCGAGATCGCTGAATCGCAGAACACCAACCTCGCGGTCGTCGCCCCCGGCATCTCCGAGGCGCTTCTGGCGACTGGTCTTGGCCTTCTTGCCGCTATTCCGGCGGTGGTGTTCTACAACAAGCTCAGCGCCGACGCTGACCGGATCGTTTCCGGCTACGAGGCCTTCGCCGACGAGTTCGCCACCATCCTCTCGCGCCAGCTGGATAGCTGACATGGGTACGGGAGTGATGAAAAAGGCGGCGGAGACGGGTGGCAATCACCGCCGCCGCCGCCGCCGCGCGCAGCCGATGTCGGAAATCAACGTCACGCCCTTCGTGGACGTGATGCTGGTGCTTCTGATCATCTTCATGGTGGCCGCGCCGTTGATGACGGTCGGCGTTCCGGTCGAACTCCCGAAAACGGCCGCCAACGCCCTGCCGACCGACGACGAAGAGCCGTTGACGGTGACGATCACAGCCGAGGGTTTGGTGATGATCCAGAACACCGAAGTGGCCGAGGCCGAACTTGTCGCCAAGCTTCAAGCTATCGCCGCCGAGCGGACGAGCGACCGTGTCTATCTGCGCGCCGACGGGGCCAACGAATGGAACCGCGTGGCCGAGATCATGGGCGCGCTCAATGCTGGCGGGTTTTCCAATATCGGGCTTGTGACCGATATCGGCGGTCCGGCTCTTGATGGCGCAGGCCAGTAGGACGCAGAAAAGGTGAGCACAGGCGGCTATATCTCTGCCGTTGGACACGCGGCTCTGATCATCTGGCTTCTGGCCGGATGGGGGCTGAGCCATGATCCGTTGCCGTTCCAAGTCACCGAGGTTTCGGTGGTGTCGGGCGAGGAATACGAGGCTATCGTCGCGGCCCGCACGCCGAACCCCGTGGCCGATGCGCCGATCACCCCTGCGCTGCCCGAAACGGACGCCACCCCTGAGACGCCGGCCCCGACCGAAGAGGCGGCTCCGGCTCAACCGCAGCCTGAAGCTGCGCCTGCGCCCGAGCCTGACACCGCACCGGAAGAGGTCCAGCCTGCGCCCGAGCCACCTGCCGCGGTGGCCGAAGTTGCGCCGGTCCAGCCGACGGCGCTCATTCCGCCTTCGGCGGCTGTCGATAACGCCAGCACAACCCCGCAGCCGCGCCCCGCCACCCGCGTTGCGGATACCCCTTCGCTCCCGTCCCCTGACGCCGCGGTCGCCCCGGTCGAGCAGGCGGCCGTGACGCCGGACACGAGCACCGAGGCCGAAACGGTGGTGGAAGAACAAGAGGCCGCCGCCCCCGAGGAGGCGACGACCGAGATTGTCACCGAGGCCGAAAAACCTTCGGGCGCGGTTGAAAGCTCGATCCGCCCGACAGCCCGCCCGCGCCCGCAGGCTGCCGAGACAAAGCCGGCGGAAACACCCGCCAAGCCGCAGACGCCAGCCGCAAGCGCGACCGCCACAGAAGATGCAGTGGCCGCCGCTGTGGCCGCCGCCGCTGCGTCCGCGCCTGCCGCGTCGTCGGCTCAGGCCGGCCCGCCCATGACAGGCGGCGAGAAAGATGCGTTTCGTCTGGCGGTCAATGCCTGCTGGAACGTCGATCCCGGCGCGGAATGGGCACGGGTGACGGTGACGGTTGGTTTCTCGCTCGGTCAGGATGGCCGGGTTATCGGAGATGTGCGCATGGTCAGCGCTTCGGGCGGCAATGACGCGCAGACATCGACCGCTTTTCAGGCCGCGCGGCGTGCCATTCTGCGCTGCGGTTCTTCCGGTTACAAACTGCCGCCCGAGAAATATGACCAGTGGCAAAACGTCGAGATTACTTTCGACCCCAGCGGCATGAGGCTGCGATGAGCGGGGTTTCGCGCAAATTGAATTTGGCCGCCGCCAAGTTGTGCTATTGCATAGCGGCGAACCGGCAACCTATCAGATCCGGACCCCGGGCAATGAGGAAAAGATGATCAGGAAGTTTCTTGCAGTTCTGGCGATGTTCGTCTGGGCCGATGTGGCGTTGGCGCAATCGGGGCCGCTGCGGCTGACGATCACCGATGGTGTGATCGAGCCCTTGCCCTTTGCCTTGCCAACCTTCCAACCGGAAGGCGCAGGCGCCGAACAGGTGGCGGCGGACCTCTCGCAAGTGATCGCTAGTGACCTGATCGGAACCGGCCTTTTCCGCCAGATCCCGTCCTCGGCCTTTATCAGCCCCTATACCGGCTTTTCCCAGCCCATCGCCTATGCCGACTGGCGGGCGATCAACGCGCAGGCCCTGATCACCGGCGCGGTGGCTGTCTCTGGCGGGCAGGTCGAGGTCAAGTTCCGGCTCTATGACGTGTTCTCGGGCGGCGAGCTGGGCGATGGCCTGCGCTTTGTCGGCTCGGTCGATGGCTGGCGGCGGATGGCGCACAAAGTGGCCGATACCGTCTATTCCCGCATTACCGGCGAAGGCGGCTATTTCGACAGCCGCGTCGTGTTTGTCGCCGAAACCGGCCCCAAGGACGCTCGCCAAAAACGCCTCGCCATCATGGATTACGACGGTGCAGGTGTGCAGTATCTGACCGACAGCGGCACCCTCGTGATCGCGCCGCGCTTTTCGCCCTCGGGCGACCGCGTGCTCTATACAACCTTCGAAAGCGGTTTTCCGCGGATCAACATGATCGACGTGGCGACCGTGGGCCGCCAGCAGATCACCACCGCCGCAGGCGAGATGGCCTTCAGCCCGCGTTTCTCGCGCGATGGCAATCAGGTGATCTACAGCCTCTCCAGTGGCGGCAATACCGATATCTGGCGCACCGATCTTCTGACCGGTCAGCACACCCGCCTGACCTCTGCGCCCTCGATCGAAACGGCTCCGTCCTTCTCGCCCGATGGCAGCCAGATCGTCTTTGAAAGCGACCGATCGGGCTCGCCGCAACTCTACATCATGTCCGCTACAGGCGGCGAGGCGCGGCGGATTTCCTTTGGCGATGGGCGCTATGGCACGCCCGTCTGGTCGCCGCGCGGCGATCTTGTCGCCTTCACCAAGCAAAACGCGGGCCGCTTTCACATTGGCGTGATGCGGACCGATGGCAGCGAAGAGCGGCTCCTGACGGCCTCCTTCCTTGACGAAGGCCCCACATGGTCGCCCAACGGGCGCGTTTTGATGTTTTTCCGCGAAACCCAAGGCGCTGCGGGGGCACCTTCGCTTTATTCTGTCGATATCTCGGGGCGCAACCTGCGTCAGGTGCCGACCGTGACCTTCGCCTCCGACCCCTCTTGGGGGCCGCTGCAACGCTAGGCCCCCTCATTCCCAACGCGCGCAACGCGTGCTAGTGTGATCCCAACGAGCATTCAAAAAAACAGGAACTCCTCATGAAAACCCTGACCAAAGCGGCCCTGATCGTCCTGGCCCTGTCCACCGCCGCCTGTACGCGGCCCGATCGTTTCGGCACAGGCGCCGATGCCACCGGCGCCGGCGCCGGTTTCGGCGCCGACGGCAGCATCACTGATCCCACCAGCCCCGCCTATTTCAACCAGACCATCGGCGATCGCGTCCTGTTCCAGGTCGACCAGTCGACCTTGACGCCCGAGGCGATGTCGGTTCTCGAGGGCCAGGCCCGCTGGCTTCTCGACAACGCGCAGTATCTGGCGGTGATCGAAGGCCACGCCGACGAGCAAGGCACCCGCGAATACAACCTCGCCCTTGGCGCGCGCCGCGCCAACGCTGTCCGCGAATATCTCGTCTCGCGCGGCGTTCCGGTCACCCGCCTGCAGACGGTTTCCTACGGCAAAGAGCGCCCGCTGGCGATCTGTTCGGACGAGACCTGCTATTCGCAGAACCGCCGCGCCGTGACGGTCATTTCGCTCGGCGGCCTCTAGGACAGGGAGAGGGATATGCGGATCGGTATTCTCAGGACGATCACTCTTGCAGTGGCGCTCGGATGTGCCGCTCCGCTTCCCTCTTTCGCGCAGGACCAGACGCTGGCGGACGTCCGCCAGCAGCTCACCATGCTCTACGTTCAAATTCAGGAACTGAAGCGTGAACTTTCGACGACCGGCCTTGCGACTTCCAATATCTCAGGCTCGACACCGCTTGAACGGCTCAACGCGATCGAAGCCGAACTTCAGCGCCTGACCTCCAAGACCGAAGAGATCGAGCATCGGGTCAACCGGATCACGACCGATGGCACCAACCGCATCGGCGATCTGGAATTCCGCCTTTGCGAACTTGAACCGGGCTGCGATATTGGCGCGCTGGGCGATACGCCTTCGCTGGGCGGCATCGACAATGCCGCCGAGGTGCCTTCGCCAATCTCGGCAATCTCGCCAACAAATCCGTCGTTGGCCATCGGCGAGCAGGCGGATTTCGATCAGGCGCAGTCGATGCTCGACGAAGGCGATTTTCGCGGCGCGGCCGAGGCCTTTGGTTCCTTTGCACTGACCTATCCCGGTGGCCCCCTGAGCGCACGGGCGCATTATCTGCGCGGCGAAGCGTTCGAGGCGCTGGGCGAGATGACCAATGCCGCGCGGGCCTATCTCGATTCCTTCTCCGCCGATCAGGTCGGCCCCACCGCGCCCGATGCCCTGTTCAAACTCGGATGGGCGCTTGGCGCGATTGGTCAGACGCAGGATGCCTGCATCACGCTGGCTGAGGTGGGCAACCGCTTCCCCGGTCATGCCGCGGTCGCTGACGCGCAGGCCGCGATGGCCAATCTGGGCTGCCGATGAGCCTTTCGGCTTCGTTCGGCACAGCGCTTGAAAGTCTGATTCCCCTCAACGTCGGCGATGCGATCGGCGTGGCTGTCTCCGGCGGCGGCGACAGCATGGCGCTTCTGGATCTGGCCAGAGCTTGGTCCATTCGCCGCAAGGTCGCGCTTTGCGCGGTGACGGTGAACCACGGTTTGCGGCCCGAAGCGGCCGACGAGGCCGAGATGGTCGGCGCCTTCTGCACCGCGCGGGGGATCGCGCATGACACGCTTCGCTGGACCGGATGGGACGGCAAAGGCAACCTTCAAGCGGCAGCGAGAGAGGCGCGGCGGGGCCTGCTGATCGACTGGGCCGGAGCAAAGGGTTTGAAAGCCGTTCTTGTCGGCCATACAGCGGACGATCAGGCCGAGACCGTTCTGATGCGGCTCGCGCGCGGGTCGGGGGTTGACGGACTGGCTGGCATCCCGGTTCGCACAGGCGGGGCTATTCCTTTCCTGCGCCCCCTCATGGGCATGGGCCGAGCCGAGCTACGGGATTACTTGATCGCGGAAGGTATCGCCTGGGTTGATGATCCCTCCAACGACGACGAAGGTTTCGACCGGGTGCGCGCGCGAAAGATGATGGACGCACTGGCAAATCTTGGGCTGACGCAGGAGCGCCTTCTACAGACCGCCGCGCATATGCAGGCCGCGCAGACGGTATTGAAGGCCGAGGCGCTTCGACGGGCCAGGGTGGATGTCACGACGGACGGAGCCGATCTCGTTCTAGCGCGATCCGTGTTCGATCTTGCGGCCTCTGACACGGAGCCGCGCCTTCTGGCCGCGGCAATCGGGTGGGTCGGGGGCGAGGCCGCCTACAGGCCACGCTTTGCAAGCCTGAAGGACGCCGCCGTGGCTGTTCTTGCCGGCCGGACCCGCACGATCGCCGGGGTGATCCTGTCACCGCAGGCCGGGGGCAAGGTCCGGTTGACGCGCGAGGCGGCCGCCGTGGCAGGGCTCGAGACCGAGATTGATCTCGAAGCCATTCCGGAGGGGGGATTTGATTGGGATGGCCGCTGGCGACTTGTGCCAAGGGCGCCCCAACCGCGTCTGTCCGCGGGCCTGAGAATCCGGGCGTTGGGCGAGGGTGTCTTGAACTGCCCGGACTGGCGCGCATCCGGCCTGCCGCGGGCCTCGCTGGCCGCCACCCCATCGATCTGGCGTGACAATCGGCTGGAATCCGCACCAATGGCGGGTTTTTCTAACAGTTGGGACGCAATAATTGCTCAAGATTTCGCCAGTTGGCTGGTATCGCATTGAACCTGCCCCTTTCATCTCTATTTTAAGGGGACGGCGCGGCATCGGCTGCGCCAGAGGAATAAGAGGAGCTCCCCTTGGGTAACGCGCGCAATATCGTCTTTTGGGTCGTGCTGTTTTTGCTGGTTCTGGCGTTGTTCAACGTCTTCAGCGGCAGCTCGGGCACGATGCAAAGCCAGAGCCGGAGCTATTCCGACTTTGTCTCCGCCGTTGAAAATGGCGCGGTATCGTCAGTGACACTTGACGGCGAGCGCGCCCTCTTCCGCGGGGCAGACGGCAAAGACTATGTGGCGATCCTGCCCAGCGATGCCGAAGTGACCTCGCTGCTCATCGAGAAGAACATCCCCATCAAGGCCGCACCGCAGCAGCAATCGGGCCTTCAGACCTTCCTGGTCGGCCTTGTCCCCTTCGTTCTGCTGATTGGCGTCTGGATCTATTTTATGAACCGGATGCAGGGCGGCGGCAAAGGTGGCGCGATGGGTTTCGGCAAGAGCCGCGCGAAACTTCTCACGGAAAAGCATGGCCGCGTAACGTTTGACGACGTCGCCGGCATCGATGAGGCCAAGGAAGAGCTTGAAGAAATCGTCGAGTTCCTCCGCAACCCGCAGAAATTCTCGCGTCTTGGCGGCAAGATCCCCAAGGGCGCCCTTCTTGTCGGCCCTCCGGGCACCGGCAAGACGCTCCTGGCCCGCGCCATCGCCGGCGAAGCGGGTGTGCCGTTCTTCACCATCTCGGGTTCCGATTTCGTTGAAATGTTCGTCGGTGTCGGCGCGAGCCGCGTCCGCGACATGTTCGAGCAGGCCAAGAAGAATGCGCCTTGCATCGTCTTCATCGACGAGATCGACGCCGTGGGACGCAGCCGTGGCGTAGGCTATGGCGGCGGCAATGACGAGCGCGAGCAGACGCTGAACCAGCTCCTTGTCGAGATGGACGGATTTGAGGCCAACGAAGGTATCATCATCGTCGCGGCCACCAACCGCCCCGACGTTCTCGACCCCGCCCTTCTGCGCCCCGGCCGCTTTGACCGCCAGATTCAGGTGCCCAATCCCGATATCAAGGGCCGCGAAAAAATCCTTGGCGTCCACGCCCGCAAGGTTCCGCTTGGGCCGGATGTCGACCTGCGGATCATTGCGCGCGGCACGCCCGGCTTTTCGGGCGCTGACCTTGCCAACCTTGTCAACGAGGCCGCGCTGATGGCCGCCCGCGTCGACCGCCGCTTTGTCACCATGGCGGATTTCGAAAATGCCAAGGACAAGGTCATGATGGGGGCAGAGCGCCGCTCGATGGTCATGACCGAGGACGAAAAGAAGCTGACTGCCTATCACGAGGCGGGCCACGCCGTTGTCGGCCTCAACGTCCCGCAGCACGATCCGATCCACAAGGCAACAATTATCCCGCGCGGCCGGGCGCTTGGCCTTGTCATTAGCCTGCCCGAGCGCGATCAGCTGTCGGTGAGCTTTACCAAGTACAAATCGAAGATCGCGATGGCGATGGGCGGCAAGGTTGCCGAAGAGCTCAAGTTCGGCAAGGAGAACGTCACCTCG
>JAURFB010000084.1 GCA_030827165.1 Marivivens sp. | reverse complement strand
ACAGGGAGCAACGTGATGGGATTGATGAAAGGCTACATCAGGGTCGTCGACGGTCTTAGCCGCCGGATCGGACGCATCGTGATGTACGGGATTTTCGTCATGATGGGGATCTTGCTGTGGTCGACCTTCTCCAAGGTTGGCAGCGATCTTGGCTTCAATATCAATCCCTCGCTCTGGACGCTTGAAATGGCCCAGTTCGCGATGGTCGCCTACTATATCCTCGGCGGCCCCTATTCGATCCAGCTTGGTTCGAACGTGCGGATGGACCTGATCTATGGCGAGCTGTCGAACCACCGCAAAGCCTGGGTCGACAGCATCAGCGTCCTCTTCCTGATCTTCTACCTCGGCATCCTCCTGTGGGGCGGCGAGGCCTCGCTGCGTGTCGACGGCACAAAGATGCAGCTGACCTCTATCCCCGATTCCGAATGGGCAGCCGTCGAAGCGGCGGCGCGTGTGTTCTGGGACGAGATCGCCTCGGAAAGCGAGACGAAGGCCAAGGTCGTCGATATCATCAAGAAGTATAACTCGGATATGGACAAGGCCGGACGGCCCTATCGCTATTCGTGATGAACCCGGTGTCCGGGGGGCAACCCCCGGGCACCTCAATTGAACTCGGGAGATTTAGATGTCGGGAACCCTCACCCTGCAACGACTGCGCGAACTGGCGGGCGAAAATGTTATTGATACGGTTCTGGTCTGCATGGTCGATATGCAGGGCCGCCTGATGGGCAAGCGCTTTCACGTCCAGAACTTTCTCGACAGTTCCCACGACGAGACGCACTGCTGCAACTATCTTCTCGCCACCGACCTCGAGATGGCCACACCCGATGGCTATGCCTCGACGAGTTGGCGCGCGGGCTATGGCGACTATGTGATGAAGCCGGATCTCACGACGCTGCGGATTGTGCCGTGGCTCGAAGGGACCGCGCTGGTGCTGTGCGATGTTCTCGATCACCATCACCACGAACCTGTCGCCCATTCACCCCGCCAGATCCTCAAGGCCCAGACCGCGCGGCTTGCCGCGATGGGTTACGAGGCGATGATGGCGACCGAGTTGGAATTTTTCCTCTTTGATCAGACCTACAAGGAACTGGCCGCCACCGGCTTTCGCGATCTGAAGCCCATCAGCGCCTATAACGAGGATTACCACATCCTCCAGACATCGAAAGAAGAGGCCGTGATGCGCCCCTTGCGCAACCACCTCTTCGCCGCCGGCATTCCGGTTGAAAACACCAAGGGCGAGGCCGAGGCCGGACAGGAAGAGCTCAATATCAAATATGCCGAGGCCGTTCTGTGCGCCGATCACCACACGATCGCCAAGCACGCGGTCAAGGAAATCGCCTGGGCCAACGGCGTCGCGGCGACCTTTCTTTCCAAATGGCATCATGAGCGGACCGGCAGTTCGAGCCATGTGCATATGTCGCTCTGGAAAGACGGCAAGAATGTCTTTCACGATCCCGAAGGCCCGCACGGCATGTCGGCCCTGATGGAAAGCTTTGTCGCCGGTCTTCTGGCCTATGCCACCGACAGCACCGTGTTCTTTGCGCCCTACATCAATAGCTACAAGCGCTTCATGAAGGGCACCTTTGCCCCCACCAAGATAGCCTGGTCGATCGACAACCGCACCGCCGGTTTCCGCCTCTGCGGCGAGGGCTCCAAGGCCGTGCGGATCGAGTGCCGGATTGGCGGCTCGGACATGAACCCCTATCTCGCGCAGGCCGCTTTGCTGGCTGCCGGCATCAAGGGGATGGAAGACAAGCTGAAACTCGCCGGCCCCACCAAGGGAGATATTTACGACGACACCAGCGTGCAGCATATCCCCTCGAACCTGCGCGATGCGACCGAAGCGCTCCGCGGATCAAGGATGCTGCGCGAGGCGATGGGTGACTGGGTGGTTGATCACTATGTACGCTGCGCCGAGTGGGAACAGGAAGAATTTGACAAGGTGGTCACCGATTGGGAGATCGCCCGCGGTTTTGAAAGGGCCTGACATGGGCAAGATTGTGCGCTGCATCTCCCCGATCGACGGATCGGTCTATCTCGAACGCGAAGCGCTGAGCGAAGGAGCGGCATTTGCCGCCACCGCGCGCGCGCACGCCGCACAGAAGGCCTGGGCGGCGATGCCTGTGAAGGAACGGGTCGCCCTTGTTCTGAAGGCCAACGACTATATCGGCCAGACCGTCGACCGCATGGCAACCGAGCTTGCCCACCAGATGGGCCGCCCGATCCGCTATGGTGGCGAATTCCGCGGCTTCAACGAGCGCCTGCAATATATGGCCTCGATCGCCGAAGACTCGCTCAAGCCCTACCTCGTCGAAGACAGCGGCGCATTCAAACGGATGATCAAGCGCGAGCCGATGGGCGTCGTCCTTGTCGTCGCGCCGTGGAACTATCCCTATATGACCGCGATCAACACGATCGCGCCCGCCCTGATGGCCGGCAACGCGGTGATCCTGAAACACGCGGCCCAGACCCTGAAAGTGGGCGAGCACTTGGCCGATGCCTTTGCCGCAGCGGGCCTGCCCGAGGGTGTATTCCAAAACGTTGTTCTCGACCACGAGACAACTTCGGCCCTGATCAGCCAGCGGGCTGTGAATTTCGTCAATTTCACCGGTTCTGTCGAAGGCGGTAAGGCGATGGAGCGGGCCGCGGCGGGAACGTTCATTCCCGTTTCGACCGAACTGGGCGGCAAGGATCCGGGCTATGTCCGCGCCGACGCCGATATCGACGCTGCGGTCGAGACGCTGGTCGACGGCGCGATGTTCAATTCCGGCCAGTGCTGCTGCGGGATCGAGCGCATCTATGTGCACGAAAGTCTTTATGACGCGTTCGTCGCCAAGACGGTCGACCTTGTGAAAACCTACCGCCTCGGCAACCCGCTTGACCCCGAGACCACCATCGGACCAATGGCAAACGCGCGTTTCGCCGCCGAAGTCCGCGCCCAGATTGGCGAGGCGGTAGCAATGGGCGCAGTGGCGCATATTCCGCTGTCCAATGCCGATGACGGCGGCGCTTATCTCACGCCGCAGGTCTTGACCAACGTGAACCACAAGATGCGCGTCATGCGCGACGAAAGCTTTGGACCCGTGGTGGGCATCATGAAGGTCAAGGACGACGAAGAGGCCATCGCGCTGATGAACGATTGCCAGTATGGCCTGACCGCCTCGATCTGGGCCGGCGATCCCGCCGCCGCCGAAGCGATTGGCGACCGGCTCGAGACCGGCACCGTCTTCATGAACCGCTGCGATTATCTTGATCCGGCGCTGTGCTGGACCGGCTGCAAGGATACCGGGCGCGGCGCGGGCCTGTCGGTCCTTGCCTATCAGGCCCTGACACGGCCAAAATCCTATCACCTCAAGAAAGCTTAGAAGATGAAACTTGCCGGTAACTGGTCCTATCCCACCTCTGTGCGCTTTGGCGCCGGGCGCATTGTCGAGATCGCCGAGGCCTGCCGCGTGGCCGGCATCCGCAAGCCGCTCTTCGTCACAGACCGCGGCCTCGCGGGAATGGAGATCACTGCCAAAACCCGCGCCCTGATCGAAGCTGCCGGCCTTGGTGGAGCGATGTTCTCGGAAGTTGACCCCAACCCGTCTGACATCAATGTCGCTGCTGGCCTCAAGGTCTATCGCGAGGGCGGATATGACGGCGTGATCGCCTTTGGCGGCGGTTCGGCGCTTGATCTGGGCAAGACGATCGCCTTCATGGCCGGCCAGACCCGCCCCCTTTGGGATTTCGAAGATGTCGGCGACTGGTGGACCCGCGCCGATTCTGCCGGCATTCACCCGATCGTCGCCGTGCCCACCACCGCCGGAACCGGATCCGAGGTTGGTCGCGCAGGGCTTATCACCAATTCGGAAGTCCACGAAAAGAAGATCATCTTCCACCCCAAGATGCTTCCTGCCGTCGTGATCTGCGATCCCGAACTGACCGTGGGTATGCCCAGGTTCATCACCGCCGGGACCGGCCTTGATGCCTTTGCCCATTGCGTCGAGGCCTATTCGAGCCCGCACTATCACCCGATGAGCCAGGGCATCGCGCTTGAAGGAATGCGGCTTGTGAAGGAATACCTGCCGCGCGCCTATGCGGACGGTTCGGATATCGAGGCCCGCGCCCATATGATGAGCGCCGCCGCGATGGGCGCGACTGCCTTCCAGAAGGGTCTTGGCGCGATCCACGCGATCAGCCATCCGGTCGGCGCGGTGCATAACACCCACCATGGCACCACCAATGCCGTCTGTATGCCCGAAGTGCTCAAGTTCAATCGCCCCGCCATCGAGGCGCGGTTCGACATGGTCGCCGCCTATCTCGGCATCAACGGCGGCTATCAGGGCTTTTGCGACTTCGTCGACGAGTTCAACGCCAGCCTCGGGATTCCACTGACCCTGGCCGGGATCGGCGTCAAGAACCCCGATGTCGATGCGCTCACCAAATCGGCGCTGAACGATCCCAGCGTCGGCGGCAACCCGATGCCGATGACCTATGACAACACCCGCGCGATGATCGAAGCGCTGCTCTGATCGCCCCCCCCGGCATCGGCCTTCCACTGTCGGTGCCGGGAAGCGATATGTTGCGCCCGAGCCGTGCAGGGCGTATTGCCTTGGAAAACGACAAGAGGCACGCGCATGGCGAATATTCTCTACAAAGGCGATCTTCCCGACGGTCTCGATCTCGGCCCCGTTGTGGCCATTGATTGCGAGACAATGGGCCTCAACCCCCATCGCGACCGCCTGTGCCTGATCCAGATGTCGGGCGGCGACGGCAACGTGCATCTCGTGCAGGTCGCCAAGGGCCAAACCGAGGCGCCCAACCTCTGCCGGATGCTCACCGATCCCGAGGTGGTCAAGCTGTTCCACTTCGGCCGGTTTGATATTGCCGCAATGTATCATACTTTCGGCGCTCTTGCGGCACCGGTCTATTGCACCAAGATCGCCTCGAAAATGACCCGCACTTTCACCGATCGACATGGGCTCAAGTATCTCCTGCAAGATCTTGTCGGCATCGATATCTCCAAGCAACAGCAGCAGAGCAACTGGGGTGCCGAGAACCTTTCCGACGCCCAGCTCGACTATGCGGCCTCCGACGTTCTTTATCTGCACCGCCTGAAAGAGGCGCTCGACGTTCTCTTGGCGCGTGAAGGCCGGACAGGCCTGGCGCAGTCGTGCTTCGATTTCCTGCCCGCGCGGGCGCTACTCGATCTCGAGGGTTGGCCCGAGATCGACATCTTCGCGCATTAGGGCGAATGGCGGCGAGGCTTGATCCGTGACGCCGAAGGACAACTTTTATTCGCTCTTCGTTAGCTGGGCGAAAATCATTCTCCCGATGGCCGGGATCGCCCTTCTGTCGACCCTGTTTCTCTTTGCGCGGAATACCGATCAAAGCAGCCTACCGCTGGCAGAGCTCGAGGAAATGGCCCGGTCCTCCCGCCTCACAGGCCCAACCTTTTCCGGCATTACGGATGATGGAACGATCTTTTCCGTTTCGGCCGGCGTCGCCGCGCCAGACCCCGAAGACCTGCGGGTGGTCAACATAGAACAGATTCGCCTCCTCCTTTCCGACCCCAAAGGGGCTTCGGTTGAAATCTCGGCCGCGAGGGCGACCTATGATGGCAATACGAATATCGTGAGCCTTCTGGGTTTGACCCGGCTCGTATCGTCGGTTGGCTACAGTCTCGAATCGCGCGGGATCACCGCCGATATCAGTAGCGGAACAGTGACGACTGCTGGCGCGCTAGAAGCTCAGGCGCCCTTCGGCGAGATCTCTGCCGGCGGCCTGACAATCCTGCGCGATGCCGCCACCGGAGGGCAGCAAATGGTTTTCCAAAACGGTGTACGGCTGGTATATCAGCCTAGGAATTAAGGGAGTTTGACGTGCGGTCGCTGAAAATCCTCGTTATCGGTCTTGTGGCTCTTTGGCCGTCCTTGGCTTTGGCGCAGGCAACAAGTCTGGCCTTGAACGGCTTCGAGTTTGATGGATCGGCCGCCATTGAAGTGACCGCCGATAGCCTTTCTGTCGATCAAAATACCGGCGTGGCAACCTTCATTGGCAACGTCATCATTGGCCAGGGCACGATCCGCCTTTCCGCAGGCGAGGTGCGTGTCGAATATTCGGATGATACCGGGGCGATAGCCCGTTTCATCGCAAGCGGCGGGGTCAGTTTCGTGACCGAGAACGAAGCCGCCGAAGCCGAGACTGCCAACTATGACCTGACCACCGGCATACTAGTGCT
Source organism: Marivivens sp. (assembly GCA_030827165.1). GTDB lineage: Bacteria > Pseudomonadota > Alphaproteobacteria > Rhodobacterales > Rhodobacteraceae > RFZI01. The sequence goes on along the minus strand of JAURFB010000084.1, from coordinate 2,796 downwards.
CTCCGGCTCGGTTCTTCTGACATTGGGAGCGTCGGCGCTTTCGGCAGATATGATGACGGTGTCCCTCAACGACGGGACCGCCCGCCTTGAAGGCAATGTTCGCACTGTCCTCGCACCGGGCGGTAGCTGATGAGCGACGCGCCGGCCCTCACGCTCACCGAAGGAACAGTCGGTCTCAAGGTCGTCAACCTTCGCAAGAGCTATCGCCGCAGGCCGGTTATCCGGGATGTGAGCCTCGAGCTTGGCCGCGGCGAGGTTGTCGCGCTTCTTGGCCCCAACGGCTCGGGCAAGACCACCTGCTTTTATTCCATCGCTGGCCTTGTGACCGCCGAAGGCGGGCAGGTCATCGTAGACGGGCGGGATGTATCAGGCTTGCCGATGTATCGCCGCGCCCAGCTTGGGATTGGCTATCTACCTCAGGAAATGTCGATTTTTCGCGGGCTGAACGTCGAAGACAATATTCTTGCAATTCTCGAGATTACCGAACCCGACCGAAAGGCTCGCCGCGAGAGGCTTGAACAGCTTCTGTCCGAATTTTCGATCGAGCATCTGCGCCGGGCCCCTGCGCTGGCTCTTTCCGGAGGAGAACGCCGGCGGGTCGAGATCGCTCGGTGCCTAGCGGCCGGGCCGAAATACGTCTTGCTTGACGAGCCTTTTGCCGGCGTTGATCCGATTGCGGTGGGCGAAATCCGCCACCTTGTCGCCGATCTCAAGAATCGCGGCATCGGCGTTCTGATCACCGACCACAATGTCCAGGAAACGCTCCAGATCGTCGACCGCGCCTATATCCTGCACGATGGTCGCGTTCTGATGAGCGGGACGACCGAAGAGGTGGTGAAAGACGAAGACGTCCGCAGGGTCTATCTGGGCGCCAATTTCCGCGCCTATTGATTTCCACCATCTTCTCCAGCGACTCATTGACAAATGACCGGTGCCTGTCGCCAAATGGGGGTGATGAAAGTCCCGGTCCACCCTCGCGTTTCCGCGCTGGCGTTTCCGCCAGACGAACAGGGCCAAGCCGGAAAATTCATCGAATCCCGCAAGCGCCAGATACGGAAACGCCCGGCTTTTCGGCCGCGCGCCGTCTTTGCGCGTTAGTTACGAAAAGGAGAAACGATGCGGTACCAGATCAGCGGAAAGCAGATTGATATTGGTGAGGCGCTGCAAACCCATGTCAAAACCGAGCTTGGAGAAACTGTTGGCAAATATGCCGGCCGCCCGACCGACGCGAGCGTGATATTTTCCAAGTCGGGGCACGAATATGTTTGTGAATGCATCGTGCACCTCTCAACAGGTCTGACGTGTCAGGCCCGAGACCATGCTACCGAGATCTACGCCGCCTTCGATGGCTGCAACGAGAAGATGGGAAAGCAGCTGCGCCGCTACAAACGCCGCCTCAAGGACCATCACAAGGAACGAGTCGAACCGGTTGAACTTTCGCTGGGCTCAGCCTATATCCTCGCCCCGACGGAAGATTCGGAAGATGATACCAGCGTCGAAGAAGTCGGCGCCATGATCATTGCCGAGACCGAAACCAAGATTCCCTCGCTTTCAGTCGGCGAGGCCGTGATGCAGATGGAATTGGCTCACGGTGCGGTGCAGGTCTTCCAAAACGAGAAGCACGGCGGCATCAATGTTGTCTACCGCCGGGACGACGGAAATATCGGTTGGATTGATCCCCGCTAGGCGGCAATCCAGAGGCAAAGCGCCAGAAGGCAGGTTCTATGCAGCTTTCGGACATTTTAAAGCCCACTGGGATTAAGGTCATTGCGTTCTCTTCCAGCAAGAAGAGGCTGTTCCATGATCTCGGTGAAATCGCTGAAGCGAACTATGGCTTGTCTGAGCAGACCGTCATCGATGCGCTGCTGGAACGCGAGAACCTGGGACCGACCGGAGTGGGGCAGGGCGTCGCGCTGCCTCACGCACGCCTCGCCGGTATCGAAAAGATCTGTGGCATCTTCCTCAAGCTGGAAAAGCCGATGGATTTTGATGCCGTCGATCGTCAGCCCGTCGATCTCGTCTTTGCCCTGTTTGCTCCCGAGACGGCCGGGGTCGATCACCTCAAGGCGCTTGCTCTTGTCTCGAGAACCCTCCGCGATCCGTCTGTCTGCGCCAAGCTGCGCGCCAACCACGACGCCGCGACGCTTCATGCCATCTTGACCGAAGCGCAGACGATTCAGGCGGCCTGACCGTCCCAATCGCCAAACCCGAAACCGATGTAATCGCGCTGATAGGCATCGCGCGCCGCGGCTTCAATTTCAGCATCATAGATGGCGCGAAGGCGCTCTTGCTCTGGATCGAGGTGCTCTGCAAATGGCTCCGGATCGGTTCCAACTTCACCCGCGAGGAAGTTGAACCCTTCTGACACCCGCCCCCGCCTCAGGATCACATCCGGCGAGCCAAAGCTGGCAAAACCTTGAACGAGCGCCGTTTGGGTCGCCCAGGACGGGTCGACGCGAATGCCTGTCTGCCCTCCAAGATTGGCCTTGAGGAATTTGAGGAACGCCAAGAATGCCGCGCGGTGCGACGCGGCATCATAGGTTTCATCCGGTGCGCCCTTTGGCAACGGAACGGCGAAGTGTTTGCGGAGCGACTCGCGGATCTCGCCAAAGGTGCCCGGCCCGACGGCAAGTATATGACGGCAAAATGCGGAATGCGCACGCGCAACGTGTCCGTCGTCAGAGTTTTTGGGCCAGTTGGCGGGCTGAGCTAAGAGAGGGTCTGGCTCATCTGGTTCATGTGATTATGCGGCGGATTTGCGGTGAAGCAAGCGCCGCGTTTCGATGGTCTTCCGTT
>JAURFB010000099.1 GCA_030827165.1 Marivivens sp. | reverse complement strand
GCCCGCGTGGTGGAATGGTAGACATCGGAGACTTAAAATCTCTTGGCCGAAAGGCCGTGCCGGTTCGAGTCCGGCCGCGGGCACCACCGGATCAGAAGAAACAGGGCGCTGATGGGCAAGAAATCCTCTCTCAAAGCGGGCAACGTCAAAAGCGCGCTCAAGACCATTGGCCTTGAGTTCACCAGGCCCGAGCGGCGGCAGATGATTGCCGCGCTCGACGAGCAGATCGTGGCCGCCAAGGCGCTGCGGCAGGTGCGGTTTCCCAATGATCTGACCCCCGCCCAGCGGTTTGATCCGCGCCTGCCGGGGTTTGAGATGCCGAAGGTGAAGGACGGGGTCACGCTCCCGAAAGGCAAGGCCAAGCTGCCGCACGCCGAGGCCGACATCGCCTTTGCCCCGCTGCCGCATCTGGCGCAGTGGATCGCGAGCGGTCAGATCACCAGCCGCCGCCTGACGGAGATATACCTCGATCGAATCGCCCGCTTCGCGCCTGATCTTTTCTGTTTTGCAACTGTCATGGCCGAGGCGGCGCTGGCCGAGGCCGAGGCCCGCGATGCCGAAACGGCGAAGGGCCGGAACCGCGGACCGCTGCACGGGCTGCCCTATGGGCTGAAAGACCTGTTCGACACCAAGGGCGTTCGCACCGGCTGGGGTGCCGAGCCCTATGCGGGGCGTGTCCATGAGGGCGATGCCAGTATTGTCACCCGCCTGCGCGAGGCCGGGGCCGTGCTCATCGGCAAGACTTCGGTGGGCGCCTTGGCCTATGGCGACAAGTGGTATGGCGGGGTCAGCCGCAACCCGTGGAACCCGGCGGAAGGCTCAAGCGGCTCTTCGGCGGGCTCGGCCTCGGCCGTGGCGGCGGGCCTGTGCGCCTTCGCCATCGGCACCGAAACGCTTGGCTCGATTGTCTCGCCTTCGGAACGCTGCGGCGCGACCGGCCTGCGCCCGACCTTTGGCCGGATCAGCCGGGCCGGGGGCATGGCGCTCTGCTGGTCGCTCGACAAGGTCGGGCCGATTGCCCGCGGCGTGGCCGATTGCGCGCTGGTGGCCGAGGCGCTGGTCGGTGCCGATCCGGCCGATCGCGACAGCCTGAGTGCGCCCTTTGGCGCCAACCTTGCTCGCGCGCCGAAGGGCCTGCGAGTGGGGTATCTGAAGGGCGCAATCGAAACGGCCCGGCCGGGGCTGAAAAGCGCCGAGGAGGCGGCCCAGCCGGGGATCGGCGCGGCGCTCTCGGCGTTTGCCGAGATGGGGCTCGTGCCGAAAGAAGTCACTCTTCCCGATTTACCCTACGAGTCGCTCAACAACGTGGTTCTGGCCGAGGCGGCAGCGGCGTTCGAGGAGCTGACGCTGTCAGACCGCGACGACGAGCTGGGCTGGCAAGATGACGCCGCTTGGCCCAACCTTTTCCGTGCGGCGCATCTTCTCTCTGCGGTCGATCACGTCCAGCTCGATCGCCTGCGCACCCGCGTGATGCAGGCGCTTGATGCGCTGTTCTCGGAAATCGACGTGCTCGTCGGTCCGCCGTTCGCCGGGCCGATGCTGATCGCCAGCAATTTCACCGGCCATCCCTGCCTGCATCTGCGGGCAGGGTTCACTGACGAAAAGACCCGCGCGGGCGGGACGCTGAGCGTTGGCGGAAACAAAGCCCCCGGCGCGGCCAAAGGCAAGTTCCGGGTGCCGCATGGTGTCTCGCTTTGGGCCAGTCTCTATCGCGAGGACCGGCTTTTGGAGGTCGGGCAAGCGCTCGAAAAGGCGCTGGGCGTCGCCGCCGAGCGCCCCAAGGGGCTTTAGGTCCGCACGCCGGCGAAGCGGCTCTGCCAGTCTTCGCGCTGCTCGTCGGTGATCTTGGCGAAAAGCACGTCCGGCACCGTGAAGGCGTGGCCGGCAGGCAGGCCGGCAAGGAAGCCCGCCACATCGTCGGGCCAGCCCGCGCCCGCGGCGTTCATCGCACCCAGCATCGTTTCAGAGGCGTCGGGGATGAAAGGGGCCGACAGAACCGCATATAGCCGGATCAGGTTGAGGCCGAGGCGCACCTGCATCGCGGCTTTCTCGGGGTCTTCCTTGAAGGTCGACCACGGAGCGGCCGATTGCAGGTATTCATTGCCCGCCACCCAGATCGCCCGAAGCTCGGCCGAAGATTTGCGGACCTCCATCGCGTCCATCATGCCTTGATAGGTGGCGACGCGGACAGCAAGGTCGGTGATCAACGCCTCTTCCTGCGCGCCATAGGCGCCACCCTCGGGGACGACCTCGCCGAATTTGGAGCAGCAGAATTTGGTGATGCGGCTGACGAAATTGCCCAGAACGTCCGCGAGATCCTTGTTCACCGAGGCCTGGAAATTCTCCCAGGTGAATTCCGCGTCCGAGCTTTCGGGCGCGTGGCTGAGGAGCCACCAGCGCCAATAGTCGGCGGGCAGGATTTCCAGCGCCTGATCCATGAACACGCCGCGCCCGCGCGAGGTGCTGAACTGGCCGCCGTCATAGTTGAGGTAGTTGAACGACTTGATGTAATCGACAAGCTTCCACGGCTCGCCCGAGCCGAGGATCGTCGCGGGGAACGATAGGGTGTGGAACGGCACGTTATCCTTGCCCATGAACTGGGTGTATGTCACGTCATCGGCGCCCTTGTCGGTGCGCCACCAGCGTTCCCAATCGTCGCCCTTGCCCGCATCGACCCATTCTTGCGAACAGGCGATGTATTCGATGGGTGCGTCGAACCAGACATAAAAGACCTTGCCTTCCATGCCGGGCCAGTCCTTGTCGCCATCCTTGACCGGAATGCCCCAATCAAGATCGCGGGTGATGCCGCGGTCTTGCAGGCCGCCGCCGTCATTGAGCCATTTCTTGGCGATCGAGGTGGTCAGGACCGGCCAATCCTTCTTGCTGTCGATCCATGCCTCCAGCTGATCCTTCAGCGTCGACTGGCGCAGGTAGAGATGCTTGGTCTCGCGCATCTCGAGGTCGGTCGAGCCGGAAATGGTGGAATGCGGATTGATAAGGTCGACCGGATCAAGCTGCTTGGTGCAGTTGTCGCACTGATCGCCCCGCGCACTTTCAAAGCCGCAGTTGGGGCAGGTGCCCTCGATATAGCGGTCTGGCAGAAAGCGGCCGTCGGCGTGGGAAAACATCTGCTTTTCGCTGACCTCGCGGATAAGGCCCGCGGCCTTCAGGCGACCGGCGAAATGCTGGGTCAGCTTGTGGTTTTGCGCCGAGGAGGAGCGGCCGAAATGATCGAACGAGAGGCGAAAGCCCTTGGCGATCTCGGCCTGAACCTCGTGCATCTCGGCGCAATATTCAGCGACCGGCACTTTCGCCTTGGCCGCGGCCAGTTCGGCAGGCGTGCCGTGCTCGTCGGTGGCGCACAGGAACAGGACCTCATGGCCGCGGCCGCGCAGGTAGCGGGCGTAAAGGTCGGCCGGAAGCTGCGATCCGACGAGATTGCCGAGGTGCTTGATCCCGTTGATATAAGGGATCGCAGAGGTGATGAGGTGGCGGGCCATGGGTCTTCCTTCGGGTTTCGCGCACTCTTAGACGCATCGAACCGCCAAGACCAGATGAGGTTTGCGCGGAAGATTTCGAGATTTGATGACTCGTTTGCCGGGAATCGGTCTATCATGGCCGACATGGGGTCAAGGAGTTGAGCGATGCGTCGCGCGGTTGCCCTCATTCTGTTTCAGCTTGAAATCGGCCTGGCCGCCTTGCCCGCGCTGAGCGAGGCGCAGAATTTCTATGGCGGCGTTGTATTTGATTATTCCGTTCTCGGCGACGGGCAGGGCGGGATCGCGGCCTATGTCGGCGTTCGGTTCGGGGAAGGGGCGCTAAGCTTTGGCGCCGAGCTTGGCCGCGGCCTTGGCGACGGCGACCCCTATGAGGCAACCCGTCTGCGCGGGGTGGTCCGTCAAGACATCGGCGACTTTGGCCTGTTCGGGAGTTTTGGCTGGTCGCAGTTCGATATTCTCGAAGGCGGATCTGCCGAGGGGATCAACCTGGGCTTTGGCGCCGACTATGGCCTGTCAGATGCCGCCTCGCTCAGGTTCGAGATGATTGTCGATCATGTCCCCGATTATGGTGCGGACGTGACCTCGCTGCGCATGGGGATCGCTTTCGGGTTCTAGCGGCCGGAATCGCGACTCCGCCCCAGGAGGCGGCCGATGACGAAAGATGTTCGCGGCGCGTAGACATAGGGCGTCTTGCTTGGGCTGGTCGGGCGGGCGCGCATGCGGACCAGGCCGAAGATCACCAAGCCGACGTGTCCGAACGAGATCAGGCCGAACAGGGCGCCGGGGCCGAAACCCTCGATCAGCGCCGAGGCAGTATAGGGCGCGCCGATCGCCCCTACCGCGTAGAAGAACATCAACGCCGCCGAAAGCTCGACCCGCTCCTCGTCGGTGGCAAAGTCATGCGCATGTGCCGCCGAGACCGAATAGATCGGAAATGTGGTAAAGCCGAAGATTGCCGCCGAGGTCAGGATCGCTGTCGTGCCGTTTCCGGCAATAAGGACCGTAAGCGCGCAGGCCGAGACAGCGGCGACCGAGAGCCAGATCAGAACCCAGCGCCTGTCGAACTTGTCGGCGAGCCAGCCAATCGGATATTGGGCGATGGCCCCGCCCGCGACGAAGCTGGCGAGAAAGATGCCGATCTGGTCGGCCGTCAGGCCGACCTCTTGCCCGTAGATCGGGCCGACCATGCGAAAGGATGCGGCCGACAGGGCGGCGACGATCACGCCCGCAGTCGCCAAGGGGGACCGCGCCCAAGCAATCGAGGGGCGCAAGCGTGTGGCAGCGGGGGTAAGCGGCTGTTCTGCGCGGCTGATCGCCATCGGCAAGAGCGAGGCGCAGCAGATCATCGTCAGGAGGTTGTAGGCGAGATAGGTCTGCATATCCGCCAGGTAACCGATCATCCCCTGGGCGATGAGCGAAGCGCCAACGTCGAGGATGCGATAGACGCCCATGGTTCGCCCGCGGGTCTCGTTGGTGACTTTGGCCTGCAACCAGGATTCGATCACCGTGTAGCAGCCCGCGACGCAGACACCCTGCAACACGCGAAAGGCCGCCCACCAATTGGGATCGGTTATGGTGATATGGGCGGCCAGTCCGATCGCGCCCATGGCGGTGAAAATCGAGTAGGACCGCGCGTGTCCCACGTCGCCCAAAAGACGGGGCGCCCACCAGCAGCCGATGAAGAACCCAAAAAAATGCGCGGATCCCAGAAAGCCGACCTCGGGCTTGGAAAAGCCCGACGCAAGGCCAGTGAGCGCGTCGAGAGGCCCGACCGCGCCGGACGAAATCTGCAAGAGAACGACCGAGAGAAAGAGGGAAGCGAAGGCCAGAATGATCCGCATGAACCCTCTCTAGCAGGCCGAAAGCCGTGCGTATCGGCCGTTTGCGGCAGGAGACGTCGGGAAAGAAAGGAAGAAACAAATTGTCATATCGACGTAATCGAATAGCATGATCGAACTGAATGATACCAAAAATCAGGTAGAAGACCGTAAAAAGACTGTTGCTAGCACTTGCCTTCATTCTTTCGCCGGTGGGGGCCTTCGCCGCCGGCATGACCCATCATGTGGCGTTTCACCTCGACGAAAACGATCCGGCGCTGATGAACCTCATCCTCAACAACGCGCAGAACGTGTCCCAGTATTACGCGTCGGTCGGCGACGAGGTCGAAATCGAGATCGTCGCCTACGGACCCGGGCTCAGTATTTATCTGCCCGATAGTCCGGTGAAGGACCGCATCGCTCAGATGTCGCTTGCGATCCCGACCATGACCCTGTCGGCCTGTGGCAATACCATGACCAAGATGGCCGAGAAAGCCGGACATGAGATCACCCTGCTTCCGGAAGCCAGAGTCGTTCCGGCCGGTGTGGTCCGCCTGATCAAACTTCAGGAAGCGGGCTGGTCCTATATCCGACCCTAACCCGACTTGACCACGTCGCCGGCCGATGCGCATCTTGGCCGGCGACCGCGCCCGACGACGCCAAAGACAAAGGACCCTCCCCACATGAAGACCCTCACTCTCGGCCGGACAGATATCCGGGTGCCGGACCTTTGCCTTGGCACGATGACTTTTGGC
>JAURFB010000026.1 GCA_030827165.1 Marivivens sp. | reverse complement strand
CGCGGGGGCCGGTATCACGCACCGGGGGTGCGTTGTGAGGTCTGCGGGCTATGGTCTTGGTCCTTGTACCGTTGGAAATGTGGCGGCAAACTAGTGATGCACTGCCCTATCTGCAACCCGAAAACAAGGCTGTTCCATGGTTTTGGGCAAGTGTTGCGTGCTTTCCCTGCACACTGTAGAGAATGCACGACCCCAAGAGGGCGGCATCATGCGGTCCCGTGGTCTTTCAAAGGTGTAGAAAAGTGTAGAGCAATTGCCGCCGTTGTCATCCTGCTCGCAGGCTGGTTCGGCTACGACTATTATAAAACCCAGCAAGACGAGAAGGCCGCGATCGCCGCAGCCGAGGCCGAAGCGGCCGCTGCTGAAGCCGCCGCTGCCGAAGCCGCCGCCCAGGCCGCTGCCGAAGCTGAGGCCGCCGCTGCCGCCGCCGAAGCCGCCGCTGCCGAGGCCGCCGCCGCGCTCGAAGCCGCTGCCGCCGAAGCGGCCGCCGCTGCCCAGGCCGCGCTTGACGCCGCTGCCGCCCTGCTCGATCCCGACGCCCTGATCGCCCGGATCGAAGCCTCGAACCTGAGCGTCGTCGAGAAAAACCTTCTCAAGGCGATCGTCGAAGCCGCGCGCAACAGCCCCGAGCTGCTGCAAGGTGCTGCGGATCAGATCGCCGAGAAAATCGGCAACTGATCAACTCTTTGGGAAGATCCTGTCGATTTCGGCGGCCACCAGCCGCTGAAGCTGCCAGAGGCGGGCATCGTGGATGTCATGTTCTTCCAAGGACAGAATCGTGTTCCGGAGATATTCGGCATTCGATCCAAGCCAGCCGCAGGCGCGCGCAATCATTTGCGCAGCCTCCGCTGGCGGCAGTCCACGGGCGATGCCTTCGCCCGTGGGCCCGGCCCAGAAAACCAATGCCTTTTCCCGGCCGTTTTCTGTGGTGAGGTCGATCCAGCGATAGTCGTCGCCGGTCTCGACAAAGGGAAGCTCGCGCTCGACGAGGTTTCGTACCGTGTCCTCGGCCTCTCTTTCGTCAATCTCGAAGGAAACCCCGCGACACTGGCCGCCCGACATCATCGTCATCATGAGGCCGGGTGCCTCAGGGGTTCCGCGAAATCCGCGCATGATCATTGAAAATTCCCGGTGCCAGCCTTGGGCGCGGGCAACCTGTCGTCCCGTTGCCTCGAAAGTTGGCTTCCAGATCAGCGAGCCATAGGCGAAAATCTTGATGGGCCCCGCAGGGCGGCCCGACAAGACCCGCTCTGTCATCCGGTCAAAGTCCGTCTCGGTCGCCGGCGTATATTTCGAAAGGGACAAATCCTTCTCGACCGCCCGCGTGGCACGGGCAACGTGATCTTCGGTAAGGTCGAGTTGGTTGATCATGGGCCAAAAGGGCCTCAAGCGTTGCGGTCGGTCAAGAGAAAGCTCTCAGATCCCGTCGCCGACGAAGGCCTTTTCGACAACGAACTCGGCCGGATCGGAATTGGCGCCCTCACGCAGGCCGGCTTTTTCCAGAAGCGCCTTGACGTCGATGTTGAAGGCGAGGCTGCCGCAAACCATGGCGCGGTCGAGCGCGGGATCGAGCGGCGGCACGCCGAGATCGGCGAAAAGATCGCCGTTTTCGATCAGCGTCGTGATCCGGCCCATCTTGGAGCTCTCTTCGCGGGTTGTCGTCGGATAGTAGCGCAGCTTGGCAAGGTTCTCGGTGCCGATCAGCTCGGCCAGCATCTCGTCGGAGCGGATCTGCTCGACGATCTCGCGGCCATAGGTCAGCTCGGCCACCGTCCGGCAGGTGTGGGTGATGATCACCTCGTCGTAATCCTCATAGGTCTGCGGATCACGCAGGAGCGAGGCGAAGGGGGCAAAGCCGGTGCCGGTCGAGAAAAACCAGATCCGCTTGCCGGGCAGGAGCGCATCATGCACCAACGTGCCGACGGGCTTGGGGCGCAAGATGATCTCTTCGCCTGCCTTGATGTGCTGAAGCTTCGAAGTCAGCGGGCCGTCCGGCACCTTGATCGAATAGAATTCAAGCTCTTCGTCCCACGCCGGCGAGGCGATGGAATAGGCGCGCAGAAGCGGCTTGCCGTTGTCGCCCATGAGGCCGATCATCACGAACTCGCCCGAGCGGAACCGCAAGGAGGCCGGGCGCGTCACACGAAAGGCAAAGAGCCGGTCGGTGTAGTGGCGCACTTCCGTCACCGTCTGCGCATCGGGCAGGGCGGGGGTCTTGGCAATCATCGGTTTGGTCACGTAATTCGCTCGCGTCATTTGGATTGGTGGGCGCGCTCCTCTTACGTGGTTGAACCCTGTAAGAAAAGGCTTGCGCACATGGTTGCGCCGCTTCGCCGCGATCAGCCCGGCGGGTCGATCAGATCGAGAGGCACAAGCCGCACTTCCCGGCCACGGCCCAGGCTGAGACGGCCGTCGATCAAGCGGATCGCGGCATGGGCTTCCTCGTCGAGGATTTCCGCCTCGCGAGGGTTGCCGCTCCAGCGATCATCGGCGGTCAGCCAGACTGGGCGCCCGCCGTCGATCTGGGCGGCGACAACTTGGGGGATGAAATGCGAACTCATGGAAACCTCGACTGCGCTTGTCATGTTGAGTGCTACGGGATATTGGAACAATGTTCCATATTGGAGACCGCTTCTTTGAACATAAGGAACATATGTTCCAAAATGATCGAAATTATGAAGAATCTTCCAACATCCGAAGGACTAGGCGACCAATGTATCGAATTGATGAACTTGACCGGAAAATTCTTATCGAGTTGCAGCGCGACTCAGGCCAGTCGCTTGACGAGATCGCCAGCAATGTAGGCTCATCGAAAACGCCCGTCTGGAACCGGATTCGCAAGATGAAGGACGCCGGCGTCATCAAGCAGCAGACCGTGCTTCTCGATGCCGAGGCGCTGGGCCTTGAGGCGACCTTCTTCGTCCTGATCCGCACATCCGCCCACGAAACGGATTGGCAGGGCAAGTTTCTTGAGGCGGTGCGCTCGCGGCCCGAAGTGCTCGAGGCACACCGGCTGGCGGGGGATATCGACTATATCCTGAAGGTTCAGGTCAAGAACGCCCGCGCCTATGACAAGTTCTATCAGGCGTTGATTTCAGAAGTTCGGATTCACAACGTGACCGCGCTTCTTTCCATGGAAGAGATCAAATCGACGGTCGCACTACCAATCTAGGGGCCGATCTAGGGCCGATCTAGGGCAGGGGCGCGGTCAGGTAGAGCGTGATCCTGAGCCCGCTGTGCGAAACCGGTGCGGCGGTCGGCAGGAAGGGCAGGCCGGTGGTATGGGCCATGGCCGCGTCCGAGGTGACGATCCCGACCCGCCAGCCCGAGAACCGCTCGAGCAATGTCTTGCCCAAGGCGCCGTAGACGGCGTAGAGCAGCTTCCGCTCGCCGATCCGTGCGCCATAGGGCGGGTTGATCATCAATAGGCCCGGCGCGCCATCAGGGCGCTTCAATTCGCTCACACCATGCAGGCCAAAATCGATCACATCGGACACGCCCGCCCGCTCGGCGTTGGCCTTCGCCATGCGGATCGCGCCGGAATCGCGGTCAGAGCCATAAAAGCGCAGGCCGGAGGAGAGCGGCCGTGCCGGTTCGGCCTTGATCTTGGCAAAGGCCGCGGCATCAAAGCTCGCCAACTTCTCGAAGGCAAAGCTGCGCGAGCGGCCCGGAGCTAGCCCGGCAGCGATCTCGGCGGCTTCGATCACGAAGGTGCCCGATCCACACATCGGATCGACGACCGGCTCGGTTCCCTCATAGCCGCACTGGCGCAGGAACATCGCGGCAAGGTTTTCCCGCATCGGCGCCTTGCCGACCGCTTCCTTGTGGCCGCGCTTGTGCAGCGACTCGCCAGTGGTATCGACGCTGAATTCACAGAGATTGTCGTCGATGCGAAGCTTGATCGCGATTTCCGCCTCCGCCGAGATCGGCGCGCCAAGCTCTTCGGTGATGGCTTTCTCAACGCGCTGGGCGGCCGCCTTGGCGTGGTAAATCTTCGAAGCCTTGGTCGTTACCTCGATTCGCACCGGCACATCGGGGCGCAGCACCTCGCCCCAAGGAAACTTGCGCGAACGCTTGTCGAGCTGGGCCAGGTGAAACGCGCGGAACGAGCCGATCCGCGCCAGAACACGCGCAGCGCCGCGCAAGTGGTAGTTGGCGCGCCAAACCTCGGGCCAGCCGCCCTGCACGGTCACTCCACCGGGCAGAGTTCCGGTCACGGAAAGCCCAAGCGCCGTCGCTTCCTCGGCAAGAGGAGATTCAAGGCCGGGGGCTGTGACCAGCAGGATTTCGAAAGGCGCGCTCATGGCCCTGCCATAACGGCAATCGCCCCCGCCCGCGAGGGTGAATCAGCCCTGCCGGACCATCAGCAGCTTGAGCCCGTGGAAATGATAGACATTGGCATATTCCGGCTGTTCGCAAAGGCGCAGCGTTGGGCACCGGTCAAAGAGCGCGCCCAAGGCAAGAACAAGCTCGAGCCGCGCCAGCGGCGCCCCGACGCAAAAATGAATGCCGCCACCGAAGGAGACATTGGCGGGGCCGACACGGGTGGGCGAGAAGAGATCGGGCTTGGGGTAGGCAGCGGGATCGCGGTTGGCCCCGGCCAGCAAGAGCGCCACCTGATCGCCGCGCTTGAAGTCATGGCCATAGAGGGTCACGTCCTCATAGACCCAGCGCGTGAACATATGCAGTGGCGGGTCAAAGCGCAGGATTTCCTCGACCGAGGCCTCATGGATATCGCGGTTGCCGGTCTCGAGCAGCGTCTTGATGCCATTGCCCATCGTATGAACCGTCGCCTCGTGGCCTGCATTGAGCAGAAGTATCGAGGTGGTGATCAACTCGTCTGTCGAAAGTTTGCTGCCGTCTTGCTCGGCGGCGGTCAGCTGGCTCAGAAGATCGTCGGCGGGGGCGCGGCGCTTTTGCTCGATCACCTCGATGATATAGGCACGGAACGCCAGGGTCGCGGCAACGGCCCGATCCTCGATCTCGCGGGTGCGCCGGGCCTGATACATCGACACCATAGCATTTGACCACTCCAGCAGATCGTCGGCGCGGTCGGCGGGAACACCAAGCAGGCGGCAGATCACCAGAACGGGTATAGGTCGGGCAAAAGCGTCGAGGAGGTCGAAAGGTTCGTCGGTCGGGAACTTGTCGATCAGGTCGTGAGACAGCTGGCTGATTTCGGGGCCGAGGCCGGCAATGCGGCGGCTGGTAAAAGCCCGCAGCACCAGGCTGCGCAGGCGGGTGTGGGTAGGCGGCTCGAGTTCGAGCATCGAGTGGGCCTCGATGTCGTAGAAGGGCTTGAGGCGATCGGGAATCCTGGGCTGGCATTCGGGCGGGATCTCGCGGCCCATGCGCCTGTCGCGCAAGATAGCCGCGACTGCCTGATGCGAGACGACGCAGACCTGTCCATACTCCTCCCAAAAGAACAGATCGCCGCCCGCGCGGGCGCGGTCGTAGAAAGGATAGGGGTTCTGCACGAAGGCAGGATCCGTCGGGGATTGGTTGAGGCGAAGCATGGCTCCAGCATTGCCGCCCGCCGCACCAGATTGCAACTGGCCTTCGCGCGCGCGGGGATGCAAAGTCGGTGCCATGAAACCACGGGCCAAAGGATTGATTGCCGGGACGGCCACCTATGCCGCCGCCTTGGCCCTGCTTGCGGGCGGGGTCTGGTGGTATGGATTTGGCGCGGCGCTCGGTCAGCTTGAAAGCCGCGGCCGCTCGGACCTCGCGCTGGCCGCCGATCAACTGACGAGCGAGCTTCAGCGCTATCGCGAACTGGCCGTGCTGATGGCCGATCACCCCGTCGTTGCGGGGCTTCTTGCCGGCGAGATCGGGTCCGAGGAAGCGGTGGGCCTTCTCCTTGCAGTGGCCGACAAGACCGGAGCGCTCGATATCGCCGTGGTTCACCCTTCGGGGCGCGATCTGGCGCGGGCCCAGGAGGTCGCCCCGGGCAACCACGCGGGCCAGACCGATTTTGAACGGGCGATGGACGGGGCGCTGGGCGTCGAGCATCTCTTCAGCGAGACATTCCGCCGCCGCGCCTTCACCTTTGCTGCGCCGGTCTTTGCGCCCGACGGGCCGGTGGTGGGTGCCGTCATCGTCATGGCCGATGTCGAGGAAGTCGAGGCGGCGCTGCGCGGCGACCGTCCGGCCGTTTTCTTCACAGACGACCGCGGCGTCGTCTTCGTGTCCAATCGCTCAGAGCTTGTATTCAGCACCCGCACCGGCGCGTCGGGCGGCCAGCTTGCCCCGTTTGTCAGCTATCGCGAGACCCAAACGCAAGGGCTGACCCTTTGGCAGGTAGACGGCGGGCGCTATCTGCCGGCGGAGGCGCTGCATCTGGAACAGGCGCTTCCCGTTATTGGCCTGAACGGCGAAGTGCTGCTCGATGTGTCTCCGGCGCGCCAGTTGGCATTTCTTCAGGCGGCGGCCACAGTCGCGCTGTGCCTTGCCTTCGGGGCGATCCTCTTCCATGTCACCGAGCGGCGGCGTAGCCTTGCCGAGGCCAATCTGGAGCTGGAAGCCCGCGTGACGCGACGCACCCAGGAGCTCGAGCGCGCCAACCGGGACTTGCGCCACGAGGTCGCCGAGCGCACCGATGCCGAAGCACGGCTGAAGAAGGCGCAGGCCGATCTGGTTCAGGCCGGCAAGCTTTCGGCGCTGGGTCAGATGTCGGCGGGGATCAGTCACGAATTGAACCAGCCGCTGATGGCGATCCGGTCCTTCGCCGAAAATGCCGAAGCCTTCCTCGAGCGTGGCAAACCCGAGGTGGCTGCCCAGAACCTGTATCGCATCTCGGAACTGGCCCGCCGGATGGGGAGGATCATCAAGAACCTGCGCGCCTTCGCCAAACAGGAGAGCGAGCCTCTTACCGATGTTGATCTCGTCGCCGTAGTCGATGCCGCGATCGAGATGGGCGCGTCAAAGATAAGCCACGCGGGCGTTGGCCTCGACTGGGCGGCCCCTTCGGGCGAAGTCATGGTGCGCGGCGGCGAAGTCCGGCTTCAGCAGGTTATCCTGAACCTGATTTCCAATGCAGTCGATGCGATGGAGGGGGCCGTTGACCGCCGCATCGAAATCACGCTTGCGCGCGAAAGCGGGCGGGTCTTGCTTTCGGTGCGCGACACGGGGCCGGGCATCGCCGAGCCGGAAAAGATCTTCGATCCGTTCTATACCACAAAACAGATCGGCGCGGCCGAAGGGATGGGGCTGGGCCTGTCCATTTCCTATGGTCTTGTGCAAAGCTTCGGCGGCCAGATCCGGGGGCGCAATCATCCGGACCGGGGGGCCATCTTCACGGTGGAACTTGCGGCCGTTAATGGGGTGAAGGCAGCATGACGCGACGGGTTCTTCTTGTGGACGACGATATCGAGGTGCGCGAGGCGCTGGGCCAGATGCTCGAGCTTGCCGAACTGGAGCCAACGCTCGCCGGCTCGTTCGTTGCGGCCAAGGATCTGATCCGGCGCGATTTCGACGGCGTCATCGTCACCGATATCAGGATGCCGGGGCGGGACGGGTTTCATCTTCTGGATCATGCCCGCACCGTCGATCCCGAGCTTCCGGTCATCCTTCTGACGGGCGAGGGCGATATCCCGATGGCGGTCAAGGCGATGGACGCGGGCGCCCATTCCTTTCTCGAAAAGCCCTGCGCCCCGTCGGACCTTCTGGCGACGGTCCAGAGTGCGCTAGGGCTCAGGGCCGAGATACTGGCCGCCCGCCAGCAAAGGCTTCAACTGGAAAGCGGCGATGCCGCCTCGCGGATGCTGCATGGCACGTCGCATCTCGCGTCTGATCTGCGCGAGCGGGTCAGGGCGGTCGCGAGGGCCGGGGCCGAGGTTCTGGTTCTGGGCGAGCCGGGCTCGGGCACGCCAAAGGTGGCCGAAGTGATCCACCTCCTGTCTGCGGCCGCACGGCATCCGTTTGTCAAACGATCCGCCGCCGGTCTCGACGTGCAAAGCCTGGCCGAGGCTTTTTCGGTGGCCGGAGCCGGCACTTTCTATATCGACGAGGTCGCGCAGCTTGGCGGACCGGTCCAGTTTGCCTTGCTGGATCGGCTTGAGGCCGGGGGCGGGGCGCGGATCATCGCCGGCTCGACCCACGATCTTGCCGCCGCGGTCGATGCAGGCCGGTTCAGCCCCGATCTGTTCTATCGGCTCGATCTCATGCGTGTGAGGATTCCGGCGATCCGCGAGAGGACCGAGGATATCCCCATCCTGTTTCGCCACTATGTTGCGCAGGCCTGCGAGCAGGCAAACCTGCCGCATCCCGACATCACCTCAGATCATATCGCCCGCTTGATGGCGCAGGACTGGCCCGGCAATGCTCGGGCCCTGATGAATGCGGCGATGCGGTTCGTGATGGGGTTGGGCGATACCGATGAGGCGGCCGGCCTCGGCCTTGCCGAACAGATGGCAAGGGTCGAGCGGCAGCTTCTCATTGAGGCGTTGGGCAAGGCGGCAGGCAGCGCCACTGCGGCGGCCAGGGCGCTCAAGCTGCCGCGCAAGACCTTCTATGACAAACTTGCCCGCCACGGGATTCGTCCGGAAGACTATCGATCCTGACTGTGCGGAAAACCGCACAATGCGGGGTCTCTGTTGTGTGGGATTCCGCCAGTTCTGGCTTCGCGCCAGTCGATGTGATCTGAGGATTGCCGCCTAACTATATGATTTCATGAACATTGGCTTGGATTCGGGTGCCTGCGAATCTGATCGTTGTGCGAGAATCACTTCCGGCATTGACTGAGCGTGTGCACCTCAACCGGGTGGGCAACTGTCTCAATGGGAGGAAACCGAGATGAAATTCACAAAGATTGCCGCCTCAGCCGCCGCTATCGCCTTCGTGGCGGGCGTGGCTCAGGCCGATCCCGCTGCCTGTGACGACGGCGAGATCGTCGTCAAGTTCAGCCACGTCACCAACACTGACAAGCACCCCAAAGGTATCGCTGCGAGCCTTCTGATGGAGCGCGTGAACGCCGAGATGGAAGGCACCATGTGCATGGAAGTCTTCCCGAATTCGACGCTTTACACCGACGAGCAGGTGATAGAGGCCATGCTCCGCGGCGATGTTCAGATGGCGGCTCCGTCGCTGTCGCTCTTTGAGTCGATCACCAAAGCCTATCGCCTGTTCGACCTGCCGTTCATGTTCAAGAACATCGAAGCCGTCGATACGTTCCAGGCTTCCGAGACCGGTCAGAACATGCTCGATGCCATGCAGCGCCGCGGCGTGCAGGGCCTTGGCTTCTGGCACAACGGCATGAAGCAGATCTCGGCCAACAAGCCGCTTCAGCTGCCTTCCGACGCCAATGGCCTCAAGTTCCGCGTTCAGCCGTCGGACGTTCTGGTCGCCCAGATGCAGGCGCTCGGCGCCTCGCCGCAACCGATGGCCTTTGCCGAGGTTTACGGCGCCCTTCAGACCGGCGTTGTCGACGGGCAGGAAAACACCTGGTCCAACATCTACGGACAGAAGTTCTTCGAAGTTCAGGATGGCATCACCGAAACCAACCACGGCATCATCGACTATATGGTCGTGTCGTCGGTTGATTTCCTCGACAGCCTCGACGCCGGTGTGCGCGAGCAGTTTCTGACCATTCTGGACGAGGTGACCACTGCGCGGAACGCGGCGGTGGCCGAGGTTGACGCCAATGCGCGTCAAGCGGTCCTCGATGCGGGCGGTGTGATCCGCGAACTGACTGCCGAGCAACGCCAGGCTTGGGTCGATGTCATGATGCCCGTTTGGGCCCAGTTCGCCGAAGAAGTCGGCCAGGAAAACATCGACGCTGCGCAGGCAATCAACGCGCAATACTGATCGCGTCATATGATGCGTCCCGGTGCCAAACGGCGCCGGGACATTCATCGGATATCGGGGGGAAGACGATGAGCGGGTGGAAATACCAACCGAAGAACCGCCTTGGCCGGTTCGTCCATGAATTCGAGGAAAACGCCATCGCCATCACGCTTGGCGCCATGACGATCTTGACCTTCCTCAACGTGGTCCGAAGATATGTCTTCAACGCCAGCCTGATCTGGAGCCTCGAGGTCGTTCTCGTTCTATTTGCCTGGCTTGTGCTGTTCGGGATAGCCTACGGTTTCAAAGTGACCGCCCACCTTGGCGTCGATGCTGTGACAAGCATGCTCTCGCGCCCCATGCGCCGCGCGACGGGAATTCTTTCGGCATTCATCTGTCTGTTCTATGCGGTTCTGTTGCTGAAGGGTGCCTGGGATTACTGGGCCCCTTTCGCGGATCTACCGCGCACCACGGGGCGATGGTTTCCGACCGGGATCGACTGGAAGACCCGCGGCACGTCCTATTTCGAGACCGACCAGATCCCGATGCCCCAGTTCCTGCGTTTCCTTGAGGACTGGATCAACTACGGCGAACACTATTCCAAGATGCCGCGCACCATTCCGTATGTAATCTTGCCGATTTCGGCCGCTCTGATCCTCTTTCGGATCGTGCAGGCCACCACCCGCATTTTCAAGGGCGAACAGGAAAGCCTGATCGTCAGCCATGAAGCCGAAGACGCGGTCGAGGAAGTCGCCGCCCTGAACCGCGAGGGTTGACCCATGGAAGTCGTCTTTCTCTTTGTGCTCATCATCGGCCTCTTGCTGATCGGCGTGCCGATTGCCGTCTCGCTCGGCTTGTCGTCGATCATATTCTTGCTGCTGTTTTCGGACACCTCGCTCGGGTCGGTGGCCCAGTCGATGTATCAGGCGATGGCCGGACACTATACCCTTCTGGCGATCCCGTTCTTCGTTCTGGCCTCGTCCTTCATGTCGACCGGCGGCGTGGCCAAGCGGATCATCCGTTTCGCCATCGCCTGCGTCGGCCATCTGCAGGGCGGCCTGGCCATCGCGGGCGTGCTGGCCTGCATGATGTTCGCCGCGCTCTCTGGCTCTTCGCCGGCCACCGTGGTCGCCATCGGCTCGATCGTCATCGCGGCCATGCGGCAGGTGGGCTATACCAAGGAATTCGCCGCGGGCGTGATCTGCAACGCGGGCACGCTTGGCATCCTGATCCCGCCCTCGATCGTCATGGTCGTCTATGCCAGCGCCACCGATGTCTCGGTCGGCCGGATGTTTCTGGCGGGCGTGTTCCCTGGCATTCTGGCCGGTGTGATGCTCATGGCCGCGATCTATATCATGGCCCGGATCAAGAATATGCCGAAAGGCGAATGGCAGGGTTGGGGCGAGATCTTCTCCAGCTTTCGCGACGCGCTTTGGGGGCTGCTCCTGATCATCATCATCATGGGCGGCATCTATGGCCACCCGTGGATCCGTTTCGAGGACGGTCTGAGCCTTTTCTACTGGAAGGGCGGGGCCTTTACCCCGACCGAAGCCGCTGCTGTTGCCGCCGTTTATGCCTTCATCGTGGCGACGTTCATCTACCGCGACATGGGGCCGCTTGCCGGCGCCAACGGCGCGCGCCCGACAAGCCTGTTGCGGCGGCCGCAGGCCCTGGTGACGGCCTTCTTCCACGAAGACACGCGCAAAACCCTGTTTGAGGGCGGCAAGCTGACCATCACGCTGATGTTCATCATTGCCAACGCCCTGATCCTCAAGCATGTCCTGACCGACGAGCAGATCCCTCAGCATATCGCGGGCGCGATGCTCGAGGCGGGCCTTGGGCCGGTGATGTTCCTGATCGTGGTGAACGTGATCCTGTTGATCGGCGGTCAGTTCATGGAACCCTCGGGCCTGATCGTGATCGTCGCGCCGCTTGTCTTCCCGATCGCCATTCAACTAGGGATCGACCCGATCCACCTTGGCATCATCATGGTGGTGAACATGGAGATTGGCATGATCACGCCGCCGGTCGGCCTTAACCTCTTCGTCACCTCCGGCGTGGCCGGAATGCCGATGATGGCCGTCGTGCGCGCGGCGCTGCCGTTCCTAGGCGTTCTGTTCATCTTCCTGATCATCATCACCTATGTGCCGTGGATCTCGACGGTCCTGCCGACAGCGGTGATGGGGCCGGAGTTGATAACGAACTAGGGCTCAGGCGTTTTCCAAGGCGGTGACGATGGGCGAGAAATCGCCCGCCGTCAGGCTCGCGCCGCCGACGAGGGCGCCGTCGACGTCAGGAATGGCAAAGATCTCGGCGGCGTTGGCCGCCTTGACCGAGCCGCCATAGAGGATGCGCACGCCATCGCCTTCAACGCCAATGTGGCGATTGAGTTCGGCGCGCACGAACCCGTGCACCTCGGCGATCTGGTCTGTGGTCGGAACCTTTCCGGTGCCGATGGCCCAGACCGGCTCGTAAGCAATCACGATATCGGCGGCGATCGCGTCTTGGGGCAGCGAGCCTTCGATCTGGCGGCCAACGATCGACAGGGTGTTGCCCGCTTCCCGTTCCGCAAGGGTTTCGCCAACACAGATTACAGACACCAGCCCCTCGGTCCGCGCGGCTTCGGCCTTGGCCTTCACCATCGCATCGGTCTCGTCATGATCGGTGCGGCGCTCGGAATGGCCAACGATCACATAGCGCGCACCGGCATCGACCAGCATTGCCGCCGAGATGTCGCCGGTATTGGCGCCACCTGGAGCCGCATGGCAATCCTGCCCGCCTAGGTGCAACGGGTGGTGGCCTACAGTATCGGCCATGCGCGACAGGAGTGTGGCAGGCGGGCAAATCAGCATCTCGACCTTCGGCGCCGGATGCGCTGCGATCAGCTCTTCGATCTCGGCCAGATCCCCTGACAGCCCGTTCATTTTCCAGTTGCCTGCGGCAAGTTTGTGTCTCATCGGCTCTCCTCTCCTGCGATGAATTGTCTAACAGCCGGTTTTCCATGGGGGAAGGCCTTGCGCAGGGTGGCATCTCGCCTCATGACGCGCCAAAAGGAGCCGCCATGATCCCCTCTATCGACGCCGAAGCCCTTTTCAACGCCGCCCATCCAGCCCATGCCGAGGCTGTTGCCGAGGTGCGGCGCGGGGCCACAGAGATCGGGTTTCTGACGCTGCGGAACTCCGAGATCGGTGCCGCCGAGGTCTTGGAGGTGATCGCCGCTTTGCGCGCGTTCTTCCATCTGCCTGCAGCGGAAAAGCAAGCCTACGATATGGCCCGCACCGGTTCCAATCGGGGCTGGGGGGCGTCTGGCGGCGAACAGGTCGATCCCGAGGCCAACCCTGACTACAAGCAGGTCTATGATTGCGGCTTCGAACTTGATCCGGCCGATCCCGTTGCTGCTCTTGGCCTTCCGGCCTATGCGCCCAACCTCTGGCCCAACTATCCCGAAGGCTTTGCCGAGGTGATGCGGGCCTATTACGCCCGCGCCACGGGCCTTGCGTTGAAACTCCTTGAAGCCATTGCCAACGCGGCGGGCGAGGACGGTGCCTATTTCGCCGACAAGTTCACCCGCCCGATGGCCCTCTTGCGCGGAAATTACTATCCTGAGCGTCCCGCATGGGCGACCGAGCGCGATTTCGGCATTGCCACCCATACCGATTATGGCTGCGTCACGCTTCTGGCGACCGATGGCGTGCCCGGCCTTGAGGTTCGTTTGCGCGGCGGTGGCTGGTTGCCGGTGGTGGCCGAGCCGGGGACGTTCGTCATCAACTTCGGCGAGATGCTCGAGATGTGGACCGGCGGGCGGATCGTAGCGACGCCGCATCGCGTCAAGGGGAGCGATCAGGAGCGGATTTCCGTGCCGCTCTTTTTCAACCCCAATCACGATGCCAACGTGGCGCCTGTGGGATCAGGCAAGGTGATCCGCGCGGTGGATCACCTGCAAAAGCGGTTCAACGAGACCTACTTGCATTTGAAAACATAGGGCAGGGCTTCAGGCCTTGCCGATTGTCTCGTCAAACTTGATCGACTCGCCGCAGCCGCATGCCTCGACGACATTGGGATTGCGAAACTTGAACCCGCTTTCCAGAAGGCTGGTTTCATAGTCGATCTCGGTGCCGAAAAGGAACATCTGCGCCATCGGCGCGATCATCACGCGGGCGCCGCCCTGCTCGACAACCTCGTCAAGCGGATCGACCTCGGCCACATAGTCCATGGTGTATTCCATGCCCGCGCAGCCGCCTTTCTTGATGCCGATCCGAAGGCCTTTGTGACCGGCCTTGTCCATCAGCTTCGCGATCTGCGCCGCTGCGCGAGGGGTGATCGAAACGGCCTGTTTCCCGGGGATACCGAACATCGTGGGCTCCTACATAAAGCCAAGTTCGAGACGGGCTTCGTCAGACATCATTTCCATGCCCCACTGGGGCTCCCAGGTGAGGCTCACGTCAACCTGCTTGACACCGGGAAGAGGCTCGATCGCGTCAGCCAGCCAGCCGGGCATATCGCCGGCCACGGGGCAACCGGGGGCGGTAAGCGTCATGGTGATGTCGACCTCGTTGTCGTCATTGATGGCAATCGTGTAGATCAGGCCGAGATCGAAGATATTTACCGGGATCTCGGGGTCAAACACGCTGCGGCAGGCAGCGACCACATCGTCGTAGAGGGGATGGTCGGTGCTGGAGGGCTTGATCAGGGGGGTGCCTTCCATAGGCTCGCCGGTCTCGATGCTCATGGGTCTTCCTCGGTAATCCTGACTGATCATATAAGGTAATTCTGAAATTCATATAAGGTTTGTGCGATCCAAGGTCCAGAGCGGCGCTTGTTTATGGCAAAACCGGCAAGAATCGCGCAGGCTCGGCGCATTGGGCGTTTTGAAGTGAGGTTCAAGCCATGACTGTCTGTGATCTGACGCAAAAGAACTGTGTTCCCTGCGAAGGGGGCATTCCGGCCATGACCGAGGCCGAGGCGCAGGCGATGAAGGAAAACCTCGATCCCGGTTGGCGGCTTGAGAATAACACGCTCTTGCGGCGGCTGTCGTTCAAGGGCTTTGCCAAGCCTTTGATGCATGCCAACCTTGCGGCCTTCATCGGCGACCGCGAGGGGCATCACCCCGATATCGCCTTCGGCTGGGGCTATTGCACGGTGACCTTCACCACCCACGCCATTGGCGGACTTTCGGAAAACGATTTCATCTGCGCCGCCAAGTTCGACGCCGCCACGGCCTGAGGGCCCCCTTGGCGCGCGGGCGCAATCGGCCTATAGCCTGCCCCGCAACCGACAGAGGGCGGGCCATGACCGCAAAGTTCCAGTTCCATCTCAAGGCCACCGACGGCAAGGCGCGCACGGGCGTCATCGAGACCCCGCGCGGCGAGATTCGCACGCCGGCCTTCATGCCCGTCGGCACCGCCGCCACCGTGAAGGCGATGCTGCCCGAAAGCGTCGCCGCTACGGGCGCCGATATCCTTCTTGGCAATACCTATCACCTGATGCTGCGCCCGACCGCCGAGCGGATCGCGCGGCTGGGTGGCCTGCATCGGTTCATGAACTGGGACAAGCCGATCCTGACCGACTCGGGTGGCTTTCAGGTCATGTCACTGGCGGACCTTCGCAAGCTCACGGAGCGGGGCGTGACCTTCAAGAGCCATATCGACGGCTCCAAGCACGAGCTGACACCGGAACGGTCGATGGAGATTCAGAAACTCCTCGGGTCCGACATCGTCATGTGTTTCGACGAATGCCCCGCGCTCCCGGCCGACGAGGCACGGGTGGCCGAGTCGATGCGGCTGTCGATGCGCTGGGCGCAGCGGTCGCGCGATACCTTTGGCGACCGGCCGGGACATGCGCTGTTCGGCATCCAGCAGGGTGGCGTGACCGAGAGCCTGCGCGGCGAAAGCGCCGAGGCGCTGACCAAGATCGGGTTTGATGGCTATGCGGTGGGCGGCCTTGCGGTGGGCGAGGGCCAGGAAACCATGTTCGAGGTGCTCGATTACGCGCCCGATATGCTGCCCAAGGACAAGCCGCGCTATCTCATGGGCGTGGGCAAGCCCGACGATATCGTCGGCGCCGTGGCACGTGGCATTGATATGATGGACTGCGTGTTGCCCTCACGCTCGGGCCGCACCGGGCAGGCCTGGACGCGGCGCGGGCAGGTCAACATCAAGAACGCCCGCCATCAGGACGATCCGCGCCCCTTGGATGAACATTGCTCTTGCCCGGCCTGCCGCAGTTATTCCCGCGCCTACCTGCACCACGTGATGCGGGCAGGCGAGATGATTTCGGGGATGCTTCTGACCTGGCACAACCTGCATTACTATCAAGAGCTGATGCAGGGGATGCGCGATGCGATCGCGCGGGGCCAGTTTGCCGCTTTTGAGGCCGCCTTCCACGCGCAGCGGGCGGAAGGCGATATCGAGCCGCTCTAGCCTCAGGCCGCCGCGCGAGACGCGCCAGCCAGCCCTTTGCTGTCGATGGCCCACTTCCGGCGGCGGCTGACGGTTTCGGCAAAAGCGCCAAGCTCGTCGCCGTAGCTGTCGTCAAACCAGTACAAGAGCGCGCTTCCGACCGAAACGCCATGCTGCTCCATCGAGGTTTCGACATGGCATGTTCCGGGTATTGGCTCGGACAATTGCACGGTGACGGTCATGTCCTCGAAGCCGCTGCGCCCGTCGCGCTCAAGGTAATAGCGGCAGAACTTGCCGGGATCCCGTTCGAGGTAGGTGAGCGTCATTTCCTCGGGCATTGCGCCCTTGTTGTCGAAGCGCAGATAGACTGTGTCCTGCTCTTCGGCGTCGTGATCGAAGTCGACAAGGTTGCCGGCCCAATAATCATCCGGATGAGACTCGCCTGGAATGAGCGATTTCCAGACCTCGTTGGCAGGCTGTTCGATATTGACCTTGCTGTGGCTCGACTGGGCAAGATGCCAACCGGCGCGTTCGGTCCAGGATCCGTAGAGAAAGGTCCAGAAAAGGGCCGCACCGGCGGCAGTCAGCATCGGCAGGCTTTCGACGGGCAGCGGAAGCAGGGTGGCAAACCAAAGGCCAAGAGCAGAGGTTTCGCAAAGCCGCCTCTGGCCGGGAAACATCAAGATGATGTGAATACACAAAGCCGCCGAGATGCCACCGGCCGCAAGTGACATCGGCCCAGCGCCGACGACCATCGACGTTGCGAGCATCACGCAAACGACCGAGAAGATGATGCGCCGGCGTTGGCGGATAATTCTTTCCAAGAGTGTCTTCATCCAGTGCCTCGAACTATCAAGCGACGGGTCTGCGATATTCGTTCAAGGCAAGGTCCCATCAAAATATGACCTGTGAAGGGCTACGGCGCGGCATTTTTCATGCACATCCGCCTTGCTCCTGCCGCATGCGAGGTTCACATTGACGAAAAAGAGGCGCTTGAAACCGGGCCCGTCCGGACCCATTTCAAACGTCAACGCGGAGATGGTCTGTTGCCGACATGGGGCTGGCCGTCTTGCCAATAAAAGGAAACGAGCATGGATACCCCTCAAACCACCTCCTACCCGGTCCTGCCGCTGCGCGACATCGTCGTGTTTCCGCACATGATCGTGCCGCTCTTTGTCGGCCGCGAGAAATCGGTGCGGGCGCTCGAAGAGGTGATGGGCGAAGACAAGCAGATCCTGCTGTCGAGCCAGATCGACCCCGGACAGGACGATCCCGACGAGGCCGGCATCTACCGGACCGGGGTTTTGGCCAATGTGCTTCAGCTGCTGAAGCTGCCGGATGGCACGGTGAAGGTGCTGGTCGAGGGCAAGGCTCGCGTGAGGATCACCGAGTTTGTCGATAACCCGAGCTTCTTTGAAGCCCGCGCCGAAGTCTTGCACGAGCACCCTGGGGCCGAAAACGAACTTCTGGCGCTGGTGCGGTCTGTCGCCGAGGAATTCGAGCGCTACGCCAAGATCAAGAAGAACATCCCCGAAGAGGCCCTGGCCGCAGTAAGCGACGCGACAGAGCCTGCCAAATTGGCCGACCTGGTGTCAGGACATCTCGGGATCGAGGTCGGCCACAAGCAGGAACTTCTGGAGACCCTTTCGATCAGCGAAAGGCTGGAAAAGATCTATGGCCACATGCAGGGCGAAATGTCGGTCCTGCAGGTCGAGAAAAAGATCAAGACCCGCGTCAAGAGCCAGATGGAGCGGACCCAGCGCGAGTATTATCTGAACGAGCAGATGAAGGCCATTCAGAAGGAGCTTGGCGAGGGTGAGGAAGGCCAGAACGAGATCGCCGAGCTTGAACGGCGAATCCAAGAGACCAAGTTCTCGAAAGAGGCCCGTGAAAAGGCCGAGGCTGAGCTGAAAAAGCTCAAGTCGATGAGCCCGATGAGCGCCGAGGCGACGGTTGTGCGCAACTATCTCGATTGGCTCTTGTCGATCCCGTGGGGTGTCAAGAGCCGGACCAAGAAAGATCTGGTCAATGCCGAGAAGGTGCTCGAAGCCGATCACTACGGGCTTGAGAAGGTCAAGGAGCGGATCGTCGAATATCTTGCGGTTCAGCAGCGGTCGGCCAAGCTCAAAGGCCCGATCATGTGCCTCGTCGGCCCTCCGGGCGTCGGCAAGACATCACTTGGAAAGTCGGTGGCCAAGGCCACGGGGCGCGAGTTCATCCGCATCTCGCTGGGCGGCGTGCGCGACGAGAGCGAGATCCGCGGCCATCGTCGGACCTATATCGGATCGATGCCGGGCAAGATCATCCAGGCGCTGAAGAAGGCGAAAACCACGAACCCGCTCATCTTGCTCGACGAGATCGACAAGATGGGTCAGGATTTCCGCGGCGATCCGGCCTCGGCCATGCTCGAGGTGCTGGACCCCGAGCAGAACAACACCTTCATGGATCACTACCTCGAGGTCGAATACGACCTCTCGAACGTGATGTTCCTGACGACTGCCAACAGCTATAACATGCCCGGGCCCCTGATGGACCGGATGGAGATCATCCCGCTCTCGGGTTATACAGAAGATGAAAAGCGCGAGATCGCCAAGCAGCACCTTCTGCCCAAGGTGATGAAGAACCACGGGCTGAAGGCCAGGGAATTCGCCGTCGAAGACAGCGCCCTGACCGCTATGGTCCGCGTCTATACCCGCGAGGCCGGCGTGCGGAACCTCGAGCGCGAGATCGCCAAGGTCGCCCGCAAGGCTGTGACCAAGATCGTCCGCAAGGAAACCCAGAAGGTCGTCGTCACCGACGAGAACATCCATGATTTCCTCGGCGTGGCCAAGTTCCGGTACGGGCTTGCCGAGAACGAGGATCAGGTGGGCGTGGTTACGGGCCTGGCCTGGACCAGCGTCGGCGGCGAAATCCTGTCGATCGAAGCCCTGCGCCTGCCCGGCAAGGGCCGGATGAAAACCACCGGCAAGCTCGGCGATGTGATGAAGGAATCGATCGAGGCCGCCTCGAGCTATGTCCGCTCGATCGCGCCGCAGATCGGCGTCAAGCCGCCACGCCTTGACCGCTGGGATATCCACGTCCACGTCCCCGATGGCGCCACGCCCAAGGATGGCCCCTCCGCCGGCCTTGCGATGGTCACGGCGATCGTCTCGGTCCTGACCCAGATCCCCGTCCGCAAGGACATCGCCATGACCGGCGAGGTGACGCTGCGCGGCAATGCCAGCGCCATTGGGGGACTGAAGGAAAAGCTCCTCGCTGCGCTGCGGGCCGGGGTGAAAACGGTCTTGATACCTTCCGAGAACGAGAAGGATCTGCCCGAGATCCCCGACAACGTGAAAGAGGGGCTCCAGATCATTCCGGTTTCGCATGTCTCAGAAGTGCTCAAGCACGCGCTCGTGCGCCAGCCCGAAGGGATCGAATGGGACGAAGAGGCCGAAGAGGCCGCCGCCAAGGCGCTTTCGGGCGCGTCTGACAGCACCGGCGACGGGGCGGGCGCGCTCGCACATTGATCCAGCCAAATGAATTGCAGGGGCGCGCTTTCGGGCGCGCCCTTTTTCTTTCCGTTGCATGGGAAAAGCACGGTAAGCTGCCCTCGGAATCAGTGAGCACCAAAGAATGGCCGTCAAGACGACCCCCAAGAAATCGACCGCCGCGAAGGTGCCTGCCGCGGCGAAAGCCGAGGTCGTGGCCGAGGTCATCGCAGCGCGCGATGTCTTGAAGAAGAAGGACATCGTCGACCGCGCGGTCGGGATATCCGGCGTCAAGAAGAAAGACGCGCGACCCGCCGTAGAGGCTGCGATACGGGTCGTCTTTGCGGCGCTCGCCGAAGGCAACGAGATCAATCTCCCCCCGCACGGCAAAATCCGTATCGTGAAGGACAAGGATGTTCCCGGCGGCAAGATGATTACCGCCAAAATCCGCGTCACCACCGGCGCCGCCAAGATTCCTGCCGATGTCCCTCTTGCAGAGACCGAGGAGTAGGGCTAAACGCCCCCCTGCGGGTGATTAGCTCAGTGGTAGAGCGCTTCGTTCACATCGAAGATGTCAGGAGTTCGAATCTCTTATCACCCACCAGATTTCCGAAAGGCGCAGCCCAAGGCCGCGCCTTTCTCGTTTGAGGGATTGTGATGCAGACCCTTCCCGAGCTCTTCGTCCTGCGCCACGGCGAGACCGAATGGAACCGCGCCCGCCGCTGGCAGGGCGTTCTGGATTCGCCTCTGACCGACAAAGGCAGGGCGCAGGCCGTGGCGATGGGCGAAATGCTTCGCACCGCAGGCGTGACCGCGACAAGCCATCGGATCCTGTCGAGCCCGCAAGGCCGGGCGATGGAGACGGCGCGGATTGCTTTCGGCGGGCTTGGCGCCGCGATCACCGCCGAGCCGCTCTTGCGGGAAATATCGGTCGGCGATTGGGCGGGCCTGACCGCCGACGAGATCGACGCCCGCTGGCCCGGACCTGAGGACGAAGGGTTTCTCGACCGCTACGCGCGCGCTCCGGATGGCGAACCGTTTGACCAGCTTTGGGAGCGCGTCGGCGCGGTGCTGGCAGGCCTCAGCCGTCCGACCGTGATCGTCACCCATGGGATCACATCGCGCTTCTTGCGGACGCGGGCGATGGGGATGACGCAGGCCGATCTTGACGAACTGCCGGGCGGGCAGGGGGTCATCTTCCGCATCCACCAAGGCAGGCACGAAATTATCGGCACGAGCGGCTTGCAGCCCGGCCCCTAAACCGCTAGATGCCTGCCCGACGGGTTGTTAGCTCAGTTGGTAGAGCGCTTCGTTTACACCGAAGATGTCGGGGGTTCGAGTCCCTCACAACCCACCATCTCTTAGCGATCAATCGCCGCATATGCTTGGCTCGGGCCGTATCGGCATCCTTTGGGGAGGGTCATTTGGAAAATCACAGAATCTATACGACAAGCGTCGCCAGCGTCTATGTGCACTATGTCAACAAAGCGCAGCGCAAGGGCCGGACGCAGGCCGAGGTTGATGAGGTCATCCGCTGGCTGACCGGCTATGGTCAGGAGGCGCTCAACGCGCATCTGGACGCCAAGACCGACTTCCAGACCTTCTTTGGCCAGGCTCCGGCGCTCAATCCTGTGCGGGCCAATATCAAGGGGGTCATCTGCGGTGTTCGGATCGAGGAGATCGAGGATCCCCTGATGCGCGAGGTCCGCTATCTCGACAAACTGGTGGACGAACTTGCCAAAGGGCGCCCGATGGCAAAGATTCTTCGCCAGATCTAGGCCGAAAGGTCGCGGGCGTGGTGTATCGACTGCGGCCGCGAACACGAGAGCGTGAAAACGCCTTGGTTGACCTTGGGTCAACGTGTCTCTACCTGTGGTTTATTCCATGTTCTGCCAATGCCGACCCTCGCGGGTTCGGCGGGCCGGGTACAAGTGGGGAACGCATGGACGACGAAGTGTCAGGGGCTTCGGTTGATATCTGGTTTCGGGCGTGCAGTGAATTGCTGCAGATCAGGCTTGCAACAATGTCGCCGACCGAACGCGCAAGGTTTCTATTGGGCGTCAATGCCCGGATTCTCGAGTTTTCGGCCTATGAGATTGCTCCGGTGTAAGATCCCGGGCGCGTAGCGCATTTGATCCGCATGGCGGCGGAAATAGACCAGATGATCGACGGCCGGAAAGTCGTCACCTTGCCGCGTGCCACAAATATTTAGGATTTTCCACGAGATACCTGCCCAACCTTGGTGAAAGACCGCGCCAAGGGAAAAACCCGGAAAAACCCGTCTTAGACCGCTTGACGGCACCGTATGTCGCGCATAGAACGCCGCTCACGTTAGGTCGCAAGACCGGATCAGATGCGCGGTTGTAGCTCAGTCGGTTAGAGTACCGGCCTGTCACGCCGGGGGTCGCGGGTTCGAGCCCCGTCAACCGCGCCACTGTTCCGATCCGACCAAGCCCCAAGCGCGGTTGTAGCTCAGTCGGTTAGAGTACCGGCCTGTCACGCCGGGGGTCGCGGGTTCGAGCCCCGTCAACCGCGCCACTTCTCAACACATTTCATTTTTGTCATGGATTGTCCGTTCAGGACCGTATAGGGTCTCGCCAGACTTTATCCGAGGGAAAGACTATGGACATTCTCGATCAGATCCCGTGGAGCCTGGCGATCATCGCCGCTGTGACGCTTGGCCTGGCACCCTTCGTCCCCGAGCCGCATATCTGGGAGAAGCTGAAGATGCTGGTGGCGGGCGAGTTGGCCAAGCCGATCGACATGTTTGATCTTCTGCTCCACGCGGCCCCTTGGCTGCTTCTGCTGCTCAAAGCCCTGCGCGAGTTTGTTCTCAAGTAGGGGGCTGTCTGCCCCCCGCCGGCACGTTCCGGCCCGGCTCCCCCCGAGGATATTTAGAGGCCTCGGAGAGAGGCGTTTAGATAATATTAACCATGCTCGAGTTGTCTTGGGGTACGGTACAGGCGGGGACGCCGATGACCGTGGCCGACGAGAGGGGCTTCCACTCGTGTTTACGGGCGGCTTCATGGGCCGCCCGTTTCATCTTCTCAGAGGCCCCCAAATATTCCGGGGGGTATGAGGGGGGCAGAGCCCCCCTCTCGTTCAGGCCGACAGCGCCGCAAGGATCCGCGCCCAGCTGCGGATGCCCTTGTGAAAGCTCTCCACGTCATATTTCTCGTTCGGGCTGTGAATGGCGTCGTCGTCGTTGGCAAAGCCTATGAGCATCGCGTCCATGCCGAGGACCGATTTGAAGAATCCCGCGATCGGGATCGAGCCACCCATGCCGACGAGAACCGCCTCGCGGTTCCATTCGTCCGAGAGCGCCTTGCGGGCGCGTTCGAATTCGGGGCGTTCGGTGTTCATGACCGGCGCGGGCGAGCCTTCGAGATCGGTGTCCCACTTGATCTTGCAATCGGGGCGCAGGAGAGATTCCACATGGCCACGGATCCGGTCGCGCAGGACATCAGGGTCCTGGTCGCCGACAAGGCGGCAGGTGAACTTGCAATGCGCCTTCGAGGGGATCACCGTTTTTGATCCCGCGCCCTGATAGCCGCCCCAGAGGCCGTTGATTTCAAGCGTCGGGCGGGCCCATTGCAGCTCGAGGGTCGAATAGCCTGCCTCGCCGTGCGACTGGGTGAAGCCCACGGAACAAAGGTAGGACTCCTCGTCAAAGCCGCAGGCATTCCACTGGGCGCGCAGGTTGTTGCTGATCTCGTAGACGCCTTCATAGAAGCCGGGGACGGTCACGCGGCCCTGATCGTCGTGCAGGGCGGCGACGATGCGGGCGATCTCGGCCAGCGGGTTGAGGGCGGGGCCGCCGTAGTGGCCCGAGTGCAGGTCGATCCGCGGACCGGTGAGGGTGAACTCGTCCTTCAGCATCCCGCGCAGCTGGCTGGCGATCGACGGCACGCCGGGCGAGACCATCGAAGTATCGCAAATGAGCGCGATATCGCTTTTCAATTCCGTGGCGTTTTCTTCCATGAAGGGGATGAGCGAGGGCGAGCCGCTTTCCTCTTCGCCTTCAAGGAAGAAGGTGATCTTGCAGGGAAGCTTGCCATGCACCGCTTTCCAGGCGCGGCAGGCTTCGACGAAGGTCATCAGCTGGCCTTTGTCGTCCGAAGTGCCGCGCCCGCGCATGACCTTGCCGTTCGGTGTGTCTTCGAGGCGGGGCTCGAAAGGCGGGGTATCCCACAGATCGAGCGGGTCGACCGGCTGCACATCGTAGTGGCCATAGAACAGAAGGTGCGGACCTTCGCCCTCGACATGGCCGACCACCATCGGATGGCCGGGGGTGGGGCGCTTCGAGGCGTTGACGCCCAGCGCCCGCAAATCATCCACCAGCCAGTCTGCGGCGCGGTCGCAGTCGGCCTTGAAGGCGGGATCGGTCGAGATCGAGGGAATACGCAAAAGGCCGAAGAGGCGGTCGATCGCCACCGGCAGGTCTGCGTCGATGCGGGCGAGAACAAGATCGAGTGTCATGGGAATTCCTTTCCTTTGCGCGCGACACTAGCTCCGTGCCAGGCGGTGTCCAGCAGGGGCCCCTGCAAAAATGTGAAACGGGGCGTCAATTTGTAGCGTATTGCCCCATGTCCCCCGTGGTTATATGACCGTGAAGGTCAGCACCGACCTCTCGCCGCTCAAAGGACGCAGATGACCTACGAAGACCAGCTCGACGCAGCCCTCGACCGGCTGCATCAGGAAGGCCGCTATCGGACCTTCATTGATATCGAGCGCGAGCGTGGTCATTTCCCGCACGCCATCTGGCGCAAGCCCGATGGCACCGAGCAACCGATTACCGTCTGGTGTGGCAACGATTATCTGGGCATGGGCCAACACCCGGCCGTTCTTGCCGCGATGCACGCGGCGCTGGACGCAACGGGCGCAGGTTCGGGCGGGACGCGTAACATTTCCGGCACGACCGTCTATCACAAGGCCCTTGAGGCCGAACTGGCCGATCTGCACCAGAAAGAGGCAGCGCTTCTCTTCACCAGCGCCTATATCGCCAATGACGCGACCCTTTCGACCCTGCCCAAGCTGTTCCCGGGCTTCATCATCTATTCCGATGCGCTCAACCACGCCTCGATGATCGAAGGGGTGCGCCGCAATGGCGGGGCCAAGCGGATCTTCCGGCACAATGACGTCGCGCATCTGCGCGAGCTTCTGGCCGCTGATGATCCGGCGGCGCCCAAGCTTGTCGCATTCGAGTCCGTCTATTCGATGGACGGCGATTTCGGCCCCATCGCCGAGATCTGTGATGTCGCCGAGGAATTCGGCGCGCTGACCTACCTCGACGAGGTTCATGCGGTTGGCATGTATGGCCCTCGGGGCGGCGGCCTGGCCGAGCGCGACGGGCTTCTGGACCGGATCGACATCGTCAACGGAACGCTCGGCAAGGCCTTTGGCGTGCACGGCGGTTATATCGCGGCCAGCGCGAAAATGTGCGATGCCGTGCGGTCTTATGCGCCGGGCTTTATCTTTACGACCTCGCTGTCGCCGGTTGTGGCCGCGGGTGCCGCCGCTTCGGTGCGTCACCTCAAGGGCGACCAGGCGCTGCGCGACAAGCATCAAGACGCGGCGAAGGTTCTGAAGTTGCGGCTCAAGGGTCTCGGCCTGCCGATCATCGATCACGGCAGCCATATCGTGCCGGTGATCGTCGGCGATCCCAAACACACCAAGCTGTTGTCGGATATGCTCCTCAAGGAGCATGGGATCTATGTCCAGCCGATCAACTTTCCGACCGTTCCGCGCGGAACAGAGCGGCTGCGGTTTACCCCGTCGCCGGTGCACGGGCCGGAGGAAATTGACAGGCTCGTCAAGGCAATGGACCGGCTCTGGGCCCACTGTGCGCTGAATCGCGCCGAACTCGCCGGCTGAAGTTTTCTCCGAGTGCATCACCAAATCGTGTATGTTAGGCGCAGATAACGGCGTTGGGCGAAGACGAATCGATTCCTGCGTCTGGGGGCATTTCGGGCAGTTGGGATAGCCGGATGATCGCGAAGACTCTGAGGCGGGGGAAAGCCGCGAAAGAGGTCGAAGCCAGGGGCTTTGACGCTTTCGAGCTGCGCCTTGGCGATCTGATGCGCGGTGAACGGGCGACGCTCGGAAAATCCCTTCTCGATGTGCAGCGTGAGCTGAAGATCAAGGCGGCCTATATCGCCGCGATCGAGAATTGCGATCCAACAGCTTTCGATACGCCCGGGTTTATTGCCGGCTATGTGCGGTCATATGCGCGCTATCTCGCCATGGACCCTGATTGGGCCTTTGAAACCTTCTGCCGCGAAAGCGGGTTCCAGACGGCGCACGGGATGTCCAAAGACGCCTCTCCCAAACGCACGGTGCGCGAGACCGGTTCGCGGCGCGACCCGGACGATATGTTCGCAAGACCGGCGACCCCGTTTGTCCCTGCGGGAGAATCCGTGTGGGCGCAGGTCGAGCCGAGCGCCATCGGTTCGATCCTTGTCCTTGTCGCCCTGATCGGTGGTCTTGGCTATGGCGGCTGGACCGTCTTGCAAGAGGTCCAGAAAGTCCGGCTTGCTCCTGTCGATCAGACCCCGTTCGTGGTGAGCGATCTGGATCCGCTGGCTGGCAATGTGTCTTCTCTCGGCGCCATCGACGACGCGGCGCTTTTTGCCGCCCCCTCTGTCGAAGCCCTTGACCGGCTTTATCGTCCGCAGGCGCTTGATACGCCGGTGATGATCGCTCGCGACGGTCCGATTTCAATTATTGATCCCGATTCCCTTGGCGCGCTGGTCGCGGAAGGGGCAGCAGACGCTGTTGCCGCCGCCGTGGCCGAAGCGGCGGCAGAGCCGGGCGCGATCCAGGTAACTGAGGCCGTGTCGCTGGGTCTGGAAGTGGTTGCTGTGCGGCCCAGCTGGGTCCGGGTGACATCTGCCGATGGCACCGTGATCTACGAGGGGATCATGAATGCCGGCGACAGCTACGCAGCGCCGCAGACCGAAACGCCGGCCCAGATCCGCGTGGGCGAATCCGGCGCCGTCTATTTCGCGCTGAACGGAACCCACTACGGCCCGGTCGGGCAGGCGGGCACGGTCACGTCGGGCGTGATCCTCTCGGCCGACCAAGTGACAGCCGAGTATGCGGTTGCCAATCTCGACGCCGACAGCGATCTGGCTGCCATGGTTGCCGTCGCTGAGGCCCAGACCGGCCAATAGGCCCTTCTCCCGTTGCCATGCGGCCCGGCGCGTCATAGGTAACGCGCCAAGGTCAAGCCGTTCAGGATCCTCCCGATGAGCCATAATCCCATCCGTCCCTGGCGCAATATCGAGCGCCGCAAGTCCCGCCAGATCATGGTCGGGAACGTGCCGGTCGGGGGCGATGCGCCGATCACGGTGCAGACCATGACCAATACGCTTACCCATGACGTGAAGGCGACGCTGGAACAGGTTCTGCGGGCGGCAGAGGCGGGGGCCGACATTGTTCGCGTCTCGGCGCCGGACGAGGCTTCGACCAAGGCGCTCAAGGAGATCGTGCGCGAAAGCCCGGTGCCGATCGTCGCCGACATCCATTTCCACTACAAACGCGCGATCGAAGCGGCCGAGGCGGGCGCGGCCTGCCTGCGGATCAATCCCGGCAATATCGGCGATGCAAAGCGCGTGAAGGAAGTCATCAAGGCGGCCAAGGATCACGGTTGTTCGATCCGGATCGGTGTCAACGCGGGTTCGCTCGAAAGACACCTCTTGGAAAAATACGGCGAGCCTTGCCCCGATGCGATGGTGGAAAGCGGGCTCGATCATATCAAGATTCTGCAAGACAATGATTTCCACGAGTTCAAGATCAGCTGCAAAGCCTCGGACGTGTTTCTCGCCGCCGCTGCCTATCAGCAGCTGGCCGAGGCGACCGACGCGCCGATCCATCTGGGGATCACCGAGGCGGGCGGCCTGATGTCAGGCACGATCAAATCGGCCATCGGCCTTGGCAACCTTCTGTGGTCGGGTATCGGCGATACGATCCGCGTGAGCCTTTCGGCCGATCCCGTTGAAGAGGTCAGGGTCGGCTACGAGATCCTGAAAAGCCTCGGCCTGCGCCACCGGGGCGTCAATATCATCTCGTGCCCGTCTTGCGCCCGTCAGGGGTTCGACGTGATCAAGACCGTCGAAGTCCTCGAAAAGCGGCTTGAGCACATCAAGACGCCGATGAGCCTGTCGATCATCGGCTGCGTGGTGAACGGGCCGGGCGAGGCGCTGATGACCGATGTCGGCTTTACCGGCGGCGGGGCCGGTTCAGGCATGGTCTATCTGGCGGGCAAGCAAAGCCACAAGCTTTCGAACGAGAAGATGATCGACCACATCGTCGAGCAGGTCGAGAAGAAAGCCGCCGAGATCGACGCGGCAGGCGCGGCCTAGCTGCCCTCGCGCACCGCGTCGACGAATTGCAGCATCTGCTCAAGCGGGACATAGCCGCGCAGCATCTCTTCCTCGAGGATGAATGTTGGCGTTCCGGTGATCTGCAGGCGCTGCGCCAGAAGGGCGTTTTGCGTGATCACGTCGGCAACCTCTTTGCTCTGCATCCGGCCAGCGATCGCGGCAAAATCGTAGCCGAAAGACCCGGCAAGCTGTGACAGAACGTCGACCGTGACATCGCTGCGCAAGGTCATCAAGGCATCATGCACCTGCATGTAGGCGTCGTCGCCATATAGCTGAAGGACAGCGATGGCGAACTGTGACGATAGCGTCGATTGTTCGCCAAGGATCGGGAATTCCTTGACGATAAAGCGGATATTGCCGTCGGTCTCGAGCAACTGGTTCACCTCGTCATAGGCGCGCCGGCAATAACCGCAGCGATAATCCATGAATTCCACAAGGGTCACATCGCCCTCGGGATTGCCGCCGACCCAGGAATACCCGTCATCGAATATCGCTTTCGCATTGGCGCGCACCGTGGCCTTGTCGTTGTTGGCCGAAAGCTCGGTTTGGCGTTGCTCCAGGACGGCGATGGCCTCCATGAGCACTTCGGGATTGTCCAGAAGATAGGCCCGGATTTCAGCCCTGAAGGCCTGACGCTCGGCGTCGGTCATCGCGCCCAGATCGAGAGCGGCTGCCGGTGCGGCAAGGAAAATGGTCATGGCGATCAGAACAAGGCGCTTTAGCATGGTCTCTCCAGGGTCGTTTCGGTGCACTGTGCATATCCAGCCGGCGAAGCCAAGACCTTGGCGGGGCGGCGGAAAGGATTGACGAGGCCACCGCCGGAGCGGCAAACAAGGGTGCAAGACTAGAGGGTGCGGAATGAGAAACTCAAGGCGCGATCGGGCCGGTGCCGGGATTGTGAAAAGCTATGGGCTCGCGGTCTGTCTTGCGGCCCTCTTGCTGGCCGCGCCCGCCGCGGCGCAGGATTTTTCCGCTTTGGCTCGAGTTGATGCCAGCCAGAGCCAGATCCGCGCCTGGCGGCAAGGGGCAGAGATTGTCCTCGATATTTCCCAGCCTGTGCCCTTCCGGGTCTTCACCCTCGATGCCCCGCGGCGGCTTGTCATCGATTTCCGCGAAGTGGATTGGACCGGCCTCGCCCGCGATGCCATCTGGGACGGACCGGACAGCCGGATTTCCGCCCTGCGGTTCGGTGCCTTGCGGCCGGGATGGTCGCGGATGGTTGTCGATCTGGCTCAGCCTCTGGTCATCGAGACCGCCGGCATGGCCACGACCGACAGCGACGGAAAGGCCCGCCTTACCGTCCGCCTGATCCCTGCCAGCGAAGACGGCTTTGCCGAGGCCTCGGGCGCGCCACCCGATCCGGGCTGGGATAGCCTTGTGGCGACAGACGTTACACAAAGCGCCCTTCCGCCACGT
This sequence comes from Marivivens sp., assembly GCA_030827165.1. Lineage (GTDB taxonomy): Bacteria > Pseudomonadota > Alphaproteobacteria > Rhodobacterales > Rhodobacteraceae > RFZI01. The sequence continues at coordinate 1,944 of JAURFB010000026.1, read as the reverse complement.
GATGATGGCATCGTCGTCGTCGCGATCGATCCCGGCCACGGCGGCGTCGATCCAGGAGCGGAACGGGATGGCGTGTTCGAGGCCGAGTTGATGCTGATCTTGGCGCGCGAACTGGCCGAGGCAATCAATCGAACCGAAGGCATGCGGTCGGTCCTGACGCGTGGCTCGGATGTCTTCGTCGCGCTGGACGAACGGATGACCCAGGCGCGGTTGGCCGGTGCCGATGTGATGATCTCGCTGCATGCCGATGCGCTTGACGAAGACGAGACCCACGGCGCATCGATCTATACCCTGGATGCGGACGCGCGAGATGCTGCCTCGGCGCGCATGGCCGAACGTCACGACAGGGGCGATCTGGTCGCCGGGCTTGATCTCAAGGGGCAGGACGATACCGTCGCGACCGTTCTGATGGATCTTGCCCGGCAAGAAACCGCGCCGCAATCGGAACGCCTCGCAGATGCAATCGTCGCTGCGCTTGAAGAGACAGGCGCTGAACTCAATTCGCGTCCGCGCCGGCACGCCGCGCTTGCCGTCCTGAACGCCGCCGATTTCGCCTCGGTTCTGGTCGAGGTGGGCTTTCTCTCAAACGCCGACGACCGCGCCGCGCTTTCGGTTCAGCCGGGGCGGGCGACGATCATCCGCGGCCTGGTTCTGGCGCTTCAGAGGTGGGCCGTGGACGAGGCGGCGCGTGCGCAGCTTCTGCGCCGGTAGGAGGCGATCAAAGTATTGGCATTTTCGCGCCCATCAGGCGCGATCGGCTTTTGACCATCCCTTCCGCTGATCCTATAAGCGGAGGACTTTGACCCGAGGGCCTATCTGACGTGTTTCGCTTTGTCCTGTCCTTCTTCGGCGGCATCTTCTCGATGCTCACGCTGGGCATGGCTATGGGCGCGCTCTCGCTGAGCGCGGTGTTCACGATCTATGGCCACGATCTGCCAAGCTATGAGACTCTCGCGCAATATGCCCCAAAGACGATCAGCCGGATCTATTCGGGAGAGGGGCAGATCATCGACGAGTTCGCTGTCGAGCGCCGTCTGTTCACGCCGATCGAGGAAATCCCCGAGATTGTGAAGCACGCCTTTGTCTCGGCGGAAGACCAGAATTTCTATACCCACCCCGGCTATGACATTCGCGGCATGGCGGCCGCCTTTGTCGAGGCGGTCGTCTCGCGCGGGCAGGACGTGCGCGGCGCCTCGACCATCACCCAACAGGTGATGAAGAACTTCCTCCTCGACGGCTCGCGCACCGCCGAACGCAAGATCCGCGAGTTGATCCTCGCGGTGCGGATCGAAAAGGCGATGAGCAAGGACAAGATCCTCGAGCTCTATCTCAACGAGATATTCCTTGGGCAAAATTCCTATGGCGTCGCCGCTGCTGCCCAGACCTATTTCAACAAACCCCTGACCGAGCTGCGCCCCGCCGAGGCGGCCTATCTCGCGGCGCTGGCGCAGCGCCCCGGAAACCTGCATCCGGTTCGCCAGCAGGATGACGCGATTTCGCGCCGAAACTATGTGCTGCGGCGTTTGTCCGAAGATGGCTGGCTTCCCGAGGATCAACTCGCGACCGAGCAGGGTCAACCGCTTCTGACTGTGCAGGCGGGCGATTTCGAGAGCTTCCGCGCCGCCCTTCCGCCGCGCGACTATTTCACCGATGAAATCCGCCGCCAGCTGAGCCGCAACTTTGGAGAAGAGGAATTCTTCTCGGGCGGCCTGTCGATCCGCGCCACCATCGACCCGAGCCTACAGATCAACGCCGCCCATGCGCTGCAACGTGCGCTCGAAAGCTATGACCGCGAGGCGCAGATTTGGCGCGGCACAGGTGAAATCATCCCCGCCGAGGCTCTCGCCGACGAAGCAAGCTGGCGCGAGGCGCTTGCGGGCGTGAACGTGCCCCGCGATGTGACGCTCGACGGGCAGTGGTATCCCGCGGTCGTCCTCAAGGTCG
>JAURFB010000117.1 GCA_030827165.1 Marivivens sp. | reverse complement strand
CCCACCTTCTCCATCTCGCGCAGCGGAAACCAGTACAGCCCCCAGGCCGAAGCGGCGAGGAAAAGCGCGAGCGAGGCACCGTTTTCGCGGCCCATCCTAAACATGTTTTGCCCCGCTCCAATCTTGCGGCGCATAGATGTCGCCTGACGCCGCACATTCCGCCTCATACCAGCTTTTCACATCGGTGATTGCCATGCGGCCGTCGAGATAGCTGTCGATAATCTTCTGCATCCGCTCTTTGCCGAACGAGGGGTAATGGCCGGCATGGAAGGTCTCGGCGCCGAGGCCCGCGATCCGTGAAAGCGTTTGCCGGTAGGTGTCTTTCTGCGAGTGATAGAGAGAATCCAGAAGCTCGCCATCATAAAGCGCATCGCCCGAGAACAGCGTTCTTGTCTTCACATCCCAAAGCCCGATCGACCCCGGCGAATGGCCAGGCAGATGCAGGATCCGATAGGCGGCATCGCCAAGATCGATCACGTCGCCCTCATCGAGATGGCCGGTCAGCGGCGCAGGTGTGACATGGAAATGCTCGCGCCGGAACTCGGGATGCTGCCGCGGGTCGATCACCTCGATCTCGGCCCAGGCACCGGAATAGACCACGTCGGGATTGGTTGGATGCGCAAGGATATGGGCCTCGGCGGGGTGGCCGAGGCGGCAGTCGAATTCATGCAAACCCGCCGAGTGATCAAAATGACAGTGGGTCACGATGGCCTTGATCGGTCTGTCGCTTTCGCGCCTGATCCACTCTTTCAGCGGGCTGAGGCCCATGCCGGTATCAATCACCAGATCGAAATCGCGGCCCCGGACATGCCAGATATTGCAGCGCAGGAAATTGGCGACGCCGGTCTCCTGGATAAGGCTGATCCGGTCGCTCAGACGCAAGGTGGCGAAGGGCATCCCCGGTTACCAGTCCGCGCCGGCGTTGATCTGGATATCGACATTGGTCAGGCCAAGCGAGGCGTCGGTGCAGAAAAAGCCGATGAGGCTGGCGATCTCTTCGGGCTGAACAAGCCGGCCTTGCGGGTTCGAGCGGGTCAGCCTCTCGCGGGCCGCATCAGGCGTGATCCCCTTGTCCTTGGCGATACGGCCGATGGCATTGTCCATCATCGGTGTCTCAACCCAAGTGGGCGAGACCGAGATACAGTTGATCCCGTGTGGCGCCCCTTCGACACCCACCGATTTCGTCAGCCCGATCACCCCCGCCTTGGAGGCACAATAGGCGGCATAGCCCGCGGCGCCAACGCTGCCTGCGGTCGAGGCAACGTTGGCGATCCGGCCCCAGCCAGCCTCCAGCATATCGCCCCAAAGAGCGCGAATCATGCGGAACGGACCGTTGAGGTTGATCTCGATCTGATCCAGCCAGTCGCGATCGGAATGATCGGGGAAGAAGGCCTCGCGATAGATACCGGCGGCGTTGACAAGGATCGTCGGCGGGCCAAAGTGGTGGCGGACCATGGCGGTGAAGGCGTCGACCGAAGGCTGGGACGCGACGTCGAGCCGACTGATATGCGCCTGCGCGCCCAAGACTGCGCGGGCGTCTTCAATAGCGTGCACGTTGTCTGCCTGCCGCGAGCCGACCGCGACATGGTGCCCCTGATCAGCCAACGCTTTCGCCGCCGCCAGTCCGATCCCGGTCAGCCCTCCGGTGACAACCGCTACCCGTCGCTGCTGGCGTGCCGACTGGCCCATCTCAGCTCCTTGACTGCATCGCCCGGATGATCATCGTCCGGTCGATCTCGCCGACAATCTGCCCCTCGGCATTCGCCACTGGAACTGGCATATCGCTTTCGGCCACCCGATCGATCAGCTTTTCGATCTTGGCAGTCACCTTGACCGGATCGCCCTTGGCCTTGGCGCTGGGCGCGCGCATGATCTTGCCCGCCGAGAGAACCTTGTACCGCGGCACATCCTCGGTGAAATCGCTGACATATTTATTGACCGGATCGGCGACGATCTCTTCGGCCGTGCCGATCTGGCTGATCTCGCCGTCTTTCATGATGGCGATGTGATCACCCATCTTGATCGCTTCGAGGAAATCGTGGGTGATAAACACCATCGTTTTCTGGAGCTTGGCCTGAAGGCTCAGAAGCTCGTCTTGCATCTCGCGCCGGATCAACGGATCGAGCGCCGAGAACGGTTCGTCGAAAATCAGGATCTCGGGGTCCACAGCCATGGCCCGTGCAAGGCCGACCCGCTGCTGCATCCCGCCCGACAGTTCGCGCGGGTATCTGTCTTCCCAGCCCTTGAGGCCGACAAGCTCCAGAACCTCCATCGCCTTGGCAGTGCGTTCAGCTTTTTTGACACCCTGCACTTCAAGCCCATAGGAGATGTTGTCGATCACCTTGCGGTGCGGAAAGAGGCCGAAGTGCTGGAACACCATCGACATCTTGTGCCGTCGCAGCTCGCGCAGATCGGTCTTGTTCATCGCGGTTACGTCCTGACCATCGATCAGGACCTGCCCACCGGTCGGTTCGATCAGCCGAGAGATACAGCGCGCGAGCGTCGATTTGCCCGAGCCGGACAGGCCCATGACAACGAAACACTCGCCCTTGCGGATGTCGAAGGAAACATCCTTCACCGCAACAACATGACCGGTTTCTTTCTGAACTTCGGCGCGAGACTTGGCCGGATCGATATTCGCCAGAATCTGTTTGGCGTGCGGGCCAAAGACCTTCCAGATGTTGCGGCACGATATCTTGGTCTGCGCTGTCATTGCGGTTTTGTCTCTCTTGGCAGGTCTCCGGCCATACTGTTTCGCAGACCTCACGAGTATCAAGAAGAATATTTAAAAAAAAATCGCTTTACCCCCCACCCAAATTTCGGGAAGTCTATTGAAGAAACAGCGCGGAAGTCCTGATGGCCGCCCAACCAGCTTTGGCATCTGTCAAAAAAAATCTGACAGCGCACCCGGTTTTGGCGAGTGGCGGCTGGTTTGCTGTCGTGGCACTTGTGATCTCGTTGATGGTCTGGACCGTGACCCATGACCAATATTCCTTCCCGAAGGCGATTTCCGACAAGTTCCATTTTGCCGCCTGGATCAACGATGCCGAGAATTGGCTCGAAGCCAATTTCCGCTGGCTGACCCGCGCCGTCGCGGATTTCATCCGGATCTGGCTCGAAGCGGTCGAGGTCTT
>JAURFB010000100.1 GCA_030827165.1 Marivivens sp. | reverse complement strand
CTGTCGATCACCTGAAACTGGCTGCCCCTTGGTTGGGCAATCAGCATCCGGCAACTATTCGTGCCCAAATCCAGAGCCGCATAAAGCGGCCCATGATCGGACGTTTGAGGCGCGGGGCTCTCGACCGCTTCCGGGAACGCGCCCGCACCTTCGGGACGCATGGGCGCCATCAGTCACGCCCTCCATTTTCGTGTTGAGTTCAACCTATGTCCCGCGACCATTCGGCGCAAGGGCTGCTGGCGATCCCACCGCGACAGAATTGCCCAAAACGGCCCGCAGGCTGTCGCCAGCGCGAAGATGCTGCTATCTCGTCGGTCGCTCCAAAAACGCACCATGTCGAAAATCGACCCTGTGTCGCTTTTGAGCCGAGATAGAAGCGTGCAGGAACAAAGGAATCACCATGCCCGACGTCACCATCGTTTACTGGCGCGATATCCCGGCCCAAGTCATCGTCGGCCCCGGTCGCCGCGGCGCCAAAGCCCCCCTGCCCGAGCGCTTCGAGCAAGCGATCGACCGTGCCGCGATGAAGACCGGCGCGGCCGGAACCGACGCCTATCTGGCCGAATGGCGCAAGGGTGAACCCTATCCCATGGAGGGTGACGCTGCCGAGATCGCCGCTGCCGAGGCCGCGCGGATCGACAAGGAATATGACAAGGAGCGCCTGATCGCGCTTATCGCAAATGACGGCCGGGCCTGATCGCCCCGCCATGACTGATCGCATCAAGGAGGCCATCGTGTCGCTTCTCCCCTTTCTGAAGAAAAAGGAAACCGCCGCCCCGTCGACCGGTTCGCCCGCGCTCGAAGCCTTTCTCAAGGGCTATTCGATCGAGGTCATGCCGCGCACCGCCGAGAAGGTCGAGGATTTCCGCGAGCTTCTGCCCAAGGGCACGCGCGTCTATATCGCCAATATCGAGTTCCCGATCGAGGACATGGTCGCCACCGCCAAGCGCCTGCGCGACGAGGGCTTCGAGCCGATGCCGCATTTTCCGGCGCGGATCATCAAGGACAAGGCGATGCTGGCCGACTGGCTTGCCCGGTATCAAGGCGAGGCAGGCGTTTGCGAGGGCCTGATCATCGCCGGTAATCCGGCGCAGCAACTTGGCGAGTTCGACTCGTCGATGCAGCTTCTCGAAACCGGCCTTTTCGACAAGGCGGGCTTCAAGCGCCTCCACATCGCCGGCCATCCCGAGGGCAACAAGGACATTGATCCCGATGGCTCGGACAAGAACGTGATGGACGCGCTGCGCTGGAAACAGAAGTTCAACGAGACCACCGACGCCAAGATGGCGCTCGCCACCCAATTCTGTTTCGAGGCCAAGCCGGTCATCGCTTGGGCCAAGGCCCTGAAGGATGCGGGCATCGACCTGCCGATCCACATCGGCGTGGCTGGCCCGGCAAAGCTCCAGACGCTGATCAAGTACGCCATGGCCTGCGGCGTCGGCCCTTCGCTGCGCGTTTTGCAAAAGCGGGCGATGGATGTTTCCAAGCTGCTCCTGCCCTACGAGCCAGACGAGTTCCTGAACGAGCTTGCCGAGCACGCGGCCAAGACACCCGACTTCAACATCGAACAGGTGCACTTCTTCCCGCTCGGCGGGATCAAGACCAACGCCACCTGGGCCATCGAAAATGGCGGCGCTTCTGCCGTCCCCGCCTCTCAATCCTAAGGAAGACAAATGACCCGCACGATCGTCGAATCCGCGACCAAGACCGCCATCATCGGCTTTGACCAGCCGTTCTGCGTGATTGGCGAACGTATCAACCCCACGGGCCGCAAGAAGCTCGCCGCCGAGCTTGAGATGGGCGATTTCTCGACCGTCGAGGCCGATGCCCTTGCACAGGTCGCCGCTGGCGCGACCGTGCTCGATATCAACTCGGGCGCTGTCTTCTCCAACAAGATGGCCGACGATCCACGCTATGCCGACAACAACTTTGTCGAACCGCCCCTGATGAAAGAGCTCGTCGAGCGCGTGCAGGCGATCACCGATGCGCCCCTGTGCATCGACAGCTCGGTTCCCGCAGCACTCGAGGCCGGCCTCGCCGCCGCCAAGGGCCGCCCGCTCCTCAACTCGGTCACCGGCGAGGAAGAACGCCTTGATCTCGTTCTGCCGCTGGTGAAGAAATACAACGTGCCTGTCGTGGCCATTTCGAACGACGATACCGGCATTTCCGAAGATCCCGACGTACGCTTTGCCGTGGCCAAGAAGATCGTCGAGCGCGCCGCCGATTTCGGCATCCCCGCCCATGACATCGTGGTCGATCCTCTGGTCATGCCGATCGGCGCGATGGGCACTGCGGGCCTTCAGGTTTTCACCCTCGTCCGCCGCCTGCGCGAAGAGCTGGGCGTCAACACCACCTGCGGCGCGTCCAACATCTCGTTCGGCCTGCCGAACCGCCACGGGATCAACAACGCTTTCCTGCCGATGGCGATGACCGCCGGCATGACCAGCGCCATCATGAACCCGATCGCCCTGCCCGTTCCCGCCTCGAAAATCGCCGAGAAGCGCGCCGAGGTCGAAGCCGCCGGCATCTTCTTGCCCGAGGGCATGGACGACGAGACCTTCTGCATTCTCTTTGGCCTCGGCTCGACCAAGCCGCGCGCTGGCAAGGAAATGGAGGCGATCCGCGCCGCCAACTTCCTGACCAACAACGATCCTTCGGGCGGCGAATGGATCCGTTTCAACCGCGCGCCCGCCAAGGAAGGCGAAGAAGGCCGTGGCCGTCGTGGCGGAGGCCGCCGTCGCGGCTGATCAGGTCAGATCAAGTATCTGGAATGCCCGGCTGGACCTGCGCCGGGCATTTCCTTTTCAGCGATTCCACCCCGCCACATCGGCTAGTTTGGGCACCAGCCTGTTGATCTGCGCCTGATAGCCATCCGCGAGCGACCTCAGGTTGCCGCCCGCGTCGCCATGGGCGAGCAGGTTGATATGCTCGAAAGGATCGCTCTCACTTTCATAAAGCTCTTCTCCGCCGTTCCAGTAACAGGAATAGCGATGCGTCTTGCTCCGCAAGGAAAAGGCGATGCGGCCGCCATCCGGCGTCTCCTTTTCCCATTTACCCCAGATCGAGATCACCGGATCTCGGCGTTGCCACGGCTCGCCCGCCAGAACCGGCGAAAGGTCTTCTCCAGCAAGGCGGTGTTTGGCGGAAGCGCCTGACAGATTGCACAACGTCGGAAAAAGATCGAGCAGCGAGACAGGCTCCGCGCAGCTTCCTCTCGCGACGCCGGGGCCGGCGACGATCAGCGGCACCCGCAAGGCGCGTTCCCACAAAGTAAATTTGCGGAAGGCAAGCTTTTCGCCAAACTGCCAGCCGTGATCGGACCACAAGATGATCGTGGTATTGTCGAGTTGCCCCGTGTCCTCAAGCCGGTCGAGAACCTTGCCGAACAGCGCGTCCGCATAGGAGATCGAGGCCAGATAGGCCCGCAGGAAATCGTTGTATTCACCCATCCGGTGCAGAACCCAGCCTATCCGCCGGTTGATGAAATCGAGCGACTCGAGCGGCAGCCCGTCTTGAAGCTTGCGGAAACCTGGATTGAACTTGGTCCGCCCAAGACCCGGAGGCGGATCGACCTGCGGCGGATAAAGATCGAAATACTCCTGCGGCACGATAAACGGCAAGTGCGGGCGATACAGTCCGAAGGCCCAGAATTGCCGATCCTGCCCGGCCTGGATCTTCCGACAAAGCCAATCGATATTGGCCGCGTCGAAATTCTCATCAGGGTCCGAAGTCGGGTCGGGGCCGAAATCCGACATCGGCCTCAGCTCGCGGGTCTTCACGGTCTGGCTGATCGCAGGATATTTCTTGTGCTTGGCTTCGGTGTTGAAATCGGTCCAGTCCGCCGCGTCGATGCCCCGCACGTCCATGTGAAAGATCTTGCCAGCGCCAATCGTGGCATAGCCCGCATCCCGCATGGCGCCGATCAGCGAGAGCCTCTTGCCCGCCGGATAGTGATCCGACCAGATTTGAAGATTGTTATAGACCCCCGTTTCCCACGGCGCCTGACCAAAAAGGGTTGCGGTCCGCGACGGCGAACAGGCCGGGAGAGCGGCATAGGCATTGCGGAAAACCATCCCCCGAGCGGCAAGCCGGTTGAGGTTGGGAGTGCGCACCTGCGGATGGCCGCCGAGCGACTCGATCCAGTCGTTCAGATCTTCAATCGAGGCAAAGAGATAATTCATGGCGCGAACCTAGCAAGAAGGCTTTGCCGCGCACAGAGACTTCACACGATGGCGCGGCGGGAGCGCAAAAACGAAGGAAACGCGCCGAAGGTGCTTTGAATGCTTGAAGCCGGCCCCCATTGCATCATATCACCCGGCCCAATTGCTGTTGGACTGTTACCGCAATCGGAGGCCCCATGACGCACCCGGCAAACTCTCTCCTGCTCGTTGCCGATATCGGCGGGACGAACACCCGCGTCGCCTTGGCCGATGGGCGCCAGATTCTGCCATCGACGATCCGCCGCTATAGCAATGCCGATCATGCCGGCCTCGAAAGCGTGCTGCGCCGCTATATCGACGACGAGGGCGGCGTTGATCCCAAAGCCGCCTGCGTGGCGGTGGCAGGCCCGGTCCGCGAAGGGCGCGCGACACTGACCAACCTCGATTGGACCATCGACAAGACAACCCTCATGCGCGCCACTCAGGCCGAGACCGTCGCCATCTTGAACGACCTTCAGGCCCAGGGCCATGCACTTGGGCATCTGGATCCTTCCGTGATTCGCCCGATCCTTTCAGGCCCCGCGGCCCAACCTCAGGCCGCCAGGCTCGTCATCGGGGTCGGGACAGGGTTTAACGCTGCGCCGGTCTTTGAAACGGGGCATGGCCGCCTCGTGCCTCCATCGGAAGCCGGCCACGCCAATCTGCCGATCCGGACCGATGCCGACCTGCGCCTGTGCCGCTATGTCGAAACCGCCCACGGCTTTCCGGGGGTCGAGGATGTGCTGTCGGGCCGGGGGCTTGAACGTGCCTACGCCTGGCTCGGCGAGGAGGCCGGCGATCCGCGCGAGCGGTCGGCGCAGCAGATCATGGAAAGCTGCGCCAATGGCTCGGACGAACGCGCGCTCGAAGCAGCCCGGATATTTACTCGAATCTTGGGGACCGTTGCCGGCAATCTCGCGTTGATACAGTTGCCTTTTGGCGGGATCTATCTGGTTGGCGGCGTCTCGCGGGCCTTTGCCCCCTATCTTGAGCGTTTCGGTTTCGGCGAGGCCTTTCGAGACAAGGGACGCTTTGCCGGCTTCATGGGGAATTTCTCGGTTTCAGTCGTCGAAGACGATTATGCCGCCCTCACCGGCTCGGCGGCTCATCTGGTCGGCTTGATCGGCGCCTAGGCACCCGCAAGCTGGGCCGCCACCGTTTCGACGAGATCGTTGAGGGAAAACGGCTTGGGAAGAAACACCGAATTGGCGATGAGCGCCTGATGCTTGCCAAAGGCCTCTTCGGCATAGCCTGACACAAAGACCACCCCGGTGCCGGGCCGATCCTCGAGCGCCTCGCGCACCCAGGTCGGGCCGTCCTTGCCGGGCATGATCACGTCGGTCACGAAAATATCGATCCGCATCCCCGGATCTTTGAGCAGCTCCAGCGCGGCTTCGGCGTTTTCCGCTTCAAAGACCGTATGCCCCCTCAGACGCAGCGCGCGCGCCGCGAAGGCGCGCACGGGGGCCTCATCCTCGACAAGCAGGATAACGCCGTTTTCGGCTCCGGCTCGATCGGCGGGTCTCGGCGCCGTCGGCAGGGCGGGTGCTACGGGTTCGGGCTGAGCGAGATGTGCCGGGAAATAGAGCGTGAACGTGGTTCCGCGTCCTTCCTCGCTGTCGACGAAGATGAAGCCGCCGGT
>JAURFB010000094.1 GCA_030827165.1 Marivivens sp. | reverse complement strand
CTGGCGGCGCTGTCGGTGTTCATGGCCGCGATCAACATCTTCGGCGGCTTCCTCGTCACCCGGCGAATGCTCGCCATGTTCCAGAAATCCTAAGGAGGCCGGGCAAATGGAAATCGGTTTCACCACCGCCGCCTATGTCGTCGCGGCTGTCCTGTTCATCCTCTCTCTCGGCGGTCTATCGGGGCAGGAAAGCGCCAAGCGCGCGGTCTGGTATGGCATCTCGGGCATGGGTCTGGCCATTGTCGCGACCCTCATCGGCCCCGGCGCTGGCCTGTGGCTGCTCTCGGTCGTGCTGATCGTCGCGGGCGGCATCATCGGCACTATCATCGCCAAGCGCGTCCAGATGACCGAAATGCCCCAGCTTGTCGCTGCGATGCACTCGCTCGTGGGTCTTGCCGCCGTTTTCGTCGGCTACAACGCCTATCTCGAGATGGGCCGCGTGCTGGCCATGAGCGCGGAAGAACGTGAGGCTCTGGAAGGCTTCGCCGCGATCCTTGCCCACAAGGACGCGGTCGAGCAGACCATCCTCAAGGTCGAGGTTTTCCTGGGGGTCTTCATCGGCGCCGTGACCTTCACCGGCTCGGTCGTCGCCTTCGGCAAGCTCGCCGGCAGGGTCACCTCGAAGGCGACCAAACTGCCGGGCGGCCATGCGCTCAACGCCGGTGCGGCGCTGGGCAGTCTGGTGCTTCTGGCCATGTTCCTCAACGGCGCCGGTGTCTGGACGCTGATCGCGATGACGCTTCTGGCCTTCTTCATCGGTTATCACCTGATCATGGGGATCGGCGGCGCGGATATGCCGGTCGTCGTGTCGATGCTCAACAGCTACTCGGGCTGGGCCGCCGCCGCGATCGGCTTCTCGCTGGGCAATGACCTCTTGATCGTCGTCGGCGCTCTGGTGGGCTCGTCGGGTGCAATCCTGAGCTACATCATGTGCAAGGCGATGAACCGCTCGTTCATCAGCGTGATCCTGGGCGGTTTCGGCAATACCTCCGGCCCGGCGATGGAGATTGACGGCGAACAGGTCGCCATCGACGTCGACGGCGTTGCCGCCGCGCTCGACGATGCCGACAGCGTGATCATCATCCCCGGCTATGGCATGGCCGTGGCGCAGGCGCAGCAGAACGTCGCCGAGCTGACCCGCCGCCTGCGGGCCAAGGGCAAGACCGTCCGTTTCGCGATCCACCCCGTTGCGGGCCGACTGCCGGGGCACATGAACGTGCTTCTGGCCGAGGCCAAGGTGCCCTACGACATCGTTCTGGAAATGGACGAGATCAACGAGGACTTCCCCACCACCGACGTGGCCATCGTGATCGGCTCGAACGACATCGTGAACCCCGCCGCGCAGGAAGACCCCAACAGCCCCATCGCCGGCATGCCGGTTCTGGAATGCTGGAAGGCCAAGCAGGTCTTTGTCTCCAAGCGCGGGCAGGGAACCGGCTATTCGGGGATCGAAAACCCGCTCTTCTACAAAGAGAACACGCGGATGTTCTACGGTGACGCCAAGAAATCGCTCGACGAGCTTCTGACCCGTATCCAGTAGGAACCACCGACCCATCAAAGGCCCCACACTAAAATGTGGGGCCTTTTTTGTTGCGCCCCTGCTAGACTGGCCCCACGGGACTAGGAACAGGGAGACGACAATGGACCGTAGAACGATGCTCGCCCTGTCCGCTGCCGGCCTCATGGCAGCTGGACGCACGCAGGCACAAGGCACCGTCGGGGACGATGGGCTGTATGACGAACACTTTCTCAAGGACAGCTTTCTCGAGATGGCGCTCGACCACTAGGAAGCGGCCGATCAGGGCAAGGCGCTGGCGGTTCTGTTCGAACAGCGCGGCTGCCCCTATTGCCGCGAATTGCACGAGGTGAACTTCAAGCGCGAAGAGATCACCAGCTACCTGACCGAGCATTTCGATGTGGTGCAGCTGGATATGTTCGGCTCACGTTCCGTCCTCGATTTCGATGGCGAGGAACTGGAAGAGCGTGACCTCGCGGTGAAGTGGTTTGTCAACTTTACACCGACGATGCTCTTTTTCCCGCCAGAGACATTGGGGGCGACCAGCCTGCGCGAGGCCGAGGTGTTTCGCCTGCCGGGCTATTTCAAGCCGTTCCACTTCATCTCGGGCCTCGAATATGTGGTGACCCAAGACTACAAGAACCAGCATTTCCAGCGCTACTTGCAGGACAAATTCGCCAAACTGGCCGAGCAGGGGATCGACCCGGAAGTCTGGTAGAAAATGAACGACCGCCAAAAATCGCCGCGCAGCGGCTTGCCGCGCGGGATTTGGGCGCTGGGGCTCGTGAGCCTCTTCATGGATATCTCATCCGAGATGATCGATGCGCTTTTGCCCGCCTTCTTGGTCGGCACGCTTGGCGCCTCGGTGGCGTTTGTCGGGCTGGTGGAGGGCCTGGGCGAGGGGTTGGCGAATATCGTCAAACTCTTCTCGGGGCGGATCTCCGACAGGATCGGCAGGCGCAAGCCGCTGGCGCTTCTTGGCTACGGGCTCGGCACTGTGTCAAAGCCGATCTTCGCCCTGGCCACGGGCCCCTATTGGGTGCTGACCGCGCGACTTTCTGACCGGTTCGGAAAGGGTATGCGCGGCGCGCCGCGCGATGCGTTGGTGGCGGCACTGGCGCCTGAGGGCAAGAGAGGAGCGGCCTTCGGACTACGGCAATCGCTCGACAACGTGGGCGCCTTCGCAGGCCCACTTCTGGCACTCCTCTTCCTGAGCCTTTTCGCGGGCGATATGCGCGCGGTCTTTTGGGTGGCAGCGATCCCCGGCCTTGGCGCGCTCGCCGTCCTGTGGCTCGCCGTGCCGGAACCTTCGCATCCCAAGCCCGCCCCTGCGCCGCAGCCCGTCTGGCATATGCCCAAGTTGCCGCCGGCCTTCTGGATAGTCTTCGGTTTTGGCATCCTGGTGACCCTTGCCCGGTTTTCCGAAGCCTTTGTGATCCTCCGCGCGCAGGATCTTGGGCTTTCGCTCCTGCACCTGCCACTGGTCCTTGTCGTCATGAACGCCGGCGCAGCCTTCTCGGCCTATCCGGCGGGGGTAATTTCGGATCGGATCGGCCGGCATGGCCTTCTGCTCGCGGGGATCGGCGTCTTGGTTGTGGCGGATGTGTTTCTCGCGCTGGCAGGCAGCCCGTCGATGGCGCTCGTCGCTTCGGGGATCTGGGGCCTGCATCTGGGCATGATGTCCGGGCTGCTGGCGGCCGAGATCGCGGCGACTGTGCCTGACGAGATCCGCGGCACGGCCTTTGGTGTCTTCAATTTCGGGACAGGCGTCGCCCTGATCCTCGCCAGCAGCGTTGCAGGGCTGGTCTGGGAGTGGATCGGCCCGGCCGCTACCTTCTGGCTCGGTGGCGGGCTTTCTCTCGGGGCTTTGGCTTTGGGCCTTGCCTGGCGTCCGAAGGGGGCGGGGGCAGGGCGCTAGCATCGACCTCCTGCCAAGTGCCTGGAAGCAGACCTTCAAGCCTCCATGGCCCGATTTGCCACCGCACCAGCCGCAGGGTCGGAAAGCCGATCGCCGCGGTCATCCGCCGGACCTGACGGTTGCGGCCCTCGTGGATGGTGAGCGAAATCCATCGGTCGGGCACGGATTTGCGGAACCGCACCGGCGGCTCGCGGTCCCAAAGACCGGGCGGGTCGATGAGATGCGCCTCGGCCGGAAGGGTTGGCCCGTCCTTGAGGCGAAGGCCGGAGCGAAGCGGCGCAAGATCAGCCTCGGTCGGGGCGCCTTCGACCTGCACGAGATAGGTTTTCGGCAGTTTGAACGCCGGATCGGCGATCCGCGCCTGCAAACGGCCATCGTCGGTCAGAAGAAGAAGCCCCTCGCTGTCGCGATCAAGCCGCCCCGCCGGATAGACGCCCGATGGCAGGCCAAACTCCGACAGCGTCCGCCGCTTGGTGGGCGAGGCGGAATCGGTGAACTGGGCCAGAACATCAAACGGCTTGTTAAGGGCGACAAGGCGGGTCATGGCCCAAGTCTAGTCTGTGCCGGGATTGCTCGAAAGCGGATTCAAGGGTTCGGAATATGATCAAATCTACGGGTTTTTCGGTGCAAGATCAGCGCGATAGGCGACATCTAGGGTCTTTTGTGAAATAAATGGCCTTAGGGGAGGTTTTTGCCTTGAAACGACTCGCAACTTGCCCCAAATGCGCGCCTCAAGACGCCAACGCACGCGCCTCTGGCCGGTAAAGCAGTCACCGCTGAACGTGTTTACGTAGCGACGGTAACGTCTCCCTTGGAACTGAGCGGCCATACATGGCCGGGTCTATTGGAGATGACCATGACTGTAGTGCTTGCCGGGGCGGATTCCGCCCCCCGCTTCGACTCCTCCACACGTCTGGACGCCTATGTCGCCGCGCATGAGTTTGATCGACCGACGCTGGTGATCGACGTCGATCGTGTCGAAACGCAATACCGCGCCCTCAAGGCGGGCCTCGGCCGCGCCGACATTCACTATGCCGTCAAGGCAAACCCCGCCCGCGACGTGATCGCCCGGCTCGTCAAGCTTGGCTCGCATTTTGACGCCGCCTCGCGCGGCGAGATCGAGATTTGCCTCGGCGAGGGCGCGACGCCCGACCAGATCTCCTTCGGCAATACCATCAAGCGCCGGCAGGACATCGAATGGGCCCGTGACAGCGGGATCACCCTTTTCGCCGCCGATGCAGAGGAAGAGCTGGAGAAGATAGCCGAAATCGCCCCCGGTTCGGACGTGTATATCCGCCTGATCGTCGAGGCGAGCGAGGCCGACTGGCCACTGACCCGCAAATTCGGTTGCGATGGCGATACCGCCATTCGCCTGATGGACTATGCCAAGAGCATTGGGCTGAAACCCGTTGGCATGTCGTTCCACGTCGGCAGCCAGACCCGCCGCGCCGAGATGTGGGCGCCGGCGCTCGACGCGCTGGCCAAGGTCTGGCACGCCGCCAAGGCCGCAGGCCATGACCTGACCCTCCTCAACATCGGCGGCGGTTTCCCCGCCTTCTATGGCGAGGCCATTCAGGCCCCGACCGACTATGCCGCCGCTGTCATCGAGATGGTCCGCGCCCGTTTCGGCGATGTGCCGCGCATCATGGCCGAGCCGGGCCGCGGCATGGTGGCCGAGGCAGGCGTGATCGTCTGCGAGGTGCTGCTTGTGTCGCGCAAGTCCGACCGCGATGTGCACCGCTGGGTCTATCTCTCGATCGGCCGGTTCTCGGGCCTTGCCGAGACCGAGGGCGAAGCGATCCGCTATCAGTTTGCAACCCCGCGCGACGCCGACCCGATGGGCCCCTGCATCATGGCGGGCCCCTCGTGCGACAGCGCCGATGTGCTCTATGAAAAGCGCCCGATGCCATTGCCGCTGACACTCAAGGCAGGCGACCGGGTGCTGATCCGCAATACCGGCGCCTATACCTCGACCTATTCGTCGGTTTGTTTCAATGGCTTCCCGCCACTGCAGGTGGTTTGTTTCTGAACGCACGCCAGTCTGGGCGGTATGCCATGGTGTGCCGCTAACGCCCTCATAACAAAGCGGTTTTGCCGTTTACACCGGCCGGATTCGGGGTAGGGTGCCGGCAAAGGAGCCCCGCATGGCACCCATCGCTGATCATCCCTTGCGCTATATGCTCGCCAACGAGCTGCACGCGCGCCCGTTTCCCACCCTGACCGCCCCCTGCCGCGCGGCCTATCTTGCGCTGAAGCCCGCGCAGCAGGCCGCCTCGCGCGACAAGGGGGCCGATCGCGCGCATCTTCTGGCGCTGCTCGACCGGTTCGGCGCGCCGCATCCCCAGCCCGATGCCACGCATTATTTCGGGCCGATTGGCAAATATGTCCTGAAATGGGAAAGCCATACCGAGTTTGTTACATACACGATCTTTGGCGAGGGGGTGGCAGATCGCCCCTTCGAGGGATCGGCCTTCAGTTTCTTTCCCGAAGATTGGCTTGCGGCGGCTCCGGGGCAACGGATCACCTCTGCCCTGATCCGGGTCGAGATTGCCGCCACCGACGCGGGGATAGACGAGAAGGCGAGCGAATGGTTTGTCCCCGAAAGCCTTGCGATGAGCCGGGTGGTCGATGATGCGGCGATCGTCGCGACCGATTTTCGCATCGATTCGCGCGGGCATCTGCGGATGGCTGCGTTTGTTCGGCCCGATACCGGCGGCCGGCGCATCGGCCGCGTGGTTCAGCGCCTGTGCGAGATCGAGACCTACAAGACGATGGCGATGCTCGGCCTTGCCCGCGCCCGCGAAATGTCGCCCCGCCTTGGGGAGCTGGACGACGACCTGAGCCGGCTCGTCACCGGGATGTCGCACGATGATGTGCGCCCCGCCGACACGCTGCACCAGCTTTTGGCGATGTCGGCCGAGCTTGAGGGGCTTGCCTCGCGGTCGAGCTTTCGCTTCGGCGCGACCACGGCCTATGAGGCGATCGTCAACCAGCGGATCGAGGTCTTGCGCGAGGTGCGGTTCAAGGGCCGTCAGACCCTGGCCGAGTTCATGATGCGGCGGTTTGATCCGGCGATGCGCACGGTGAAATCCACCGAGCGGCGGATGGACGGCATGGCGCAGCG
>JAURFB010000009.1 GCA_030827165.1 Marivivens sp. | reverse complement strand
GGCGAGGCCGCCGAGGGGATCGACGCCTTCTTTGAAAAGCGCAAACCGAGTTGGGTGAAGGGCTGACCTTCTTTTTCTGCTCGAAAAAGCGCCAACATTCCGCTGGCGTTGGTTGACCCTCTCCCACGGCAGGGGTAAAGCCATCCCAAGGTTTTTGGCGCGCTGTATTTCTGGCGCCGCTCGTCTTGAAAGGAACCACCTTGGAAGACCTGCTTCGCGAATATCTTCCCATCGTCATTTTCCTCGGCCTTGCCATTGCTTTGGGCGCGATTCTGATCCTCGCCGCGGTGATCGTCGCGGTCCGCAATCCCGACCCTGAAAAGGTCAGCGCCTATGAATGCGGCTTCAACGCTTTCGATGATGCGCGGATGAAATTCGACGTGCGGTTCTATCTCGTGTCGATCTTGTTCATCATCTTCGACCTTGAGGTGGCGTTCCTCTTTCCCTGGGCCGTGGCGTTCAAGGATCTGAGCATGGTGGGTTTCTGGTCGATGATGGCGTTCCTCGGGGTTCTGACCATCGGCTTTGCCTATGAATGGAAGAAGGGGGCTCTCGAATGGGAGTGATGACCGGAGCCAATACCGCCGGCGCCGACAAGGACGTCGTGACGCAGGCGATCAATGCCGAGCTACAGGACAAGGGATTCCTCGTCACCTCGACCGCCGACATCATCAACTGGGCGCGCACGGGCAGCTTGCACTGGATGACATTCGGTCTGGCCTGCTGCGCCGTCGAGATGATGCACACCTCCATGCCGCGCTATGACCTCGAGCGCTTCGGCACCGCGCCGCGCGCATCCCCGCGTCAGTCCGACCTGATGATCGTCGCCGGCACGCTGACCAACAAGATGGCGCCTGCGCTGCGCAAGGTCTACGACCAGATGCCCGAGCCGCGCTATGTGATCTCGATGGGGTCTTGCGCCAATGGCGGCGGCTATTATCACTACAGCTATTCCGTGGTGCGCGGCTGCGACCGGATCGTTCCGGTCGATGTGTATGTTCCGGGCTGCCCGCCGACCGCCGAAGCCCTGCTCTACGGCATCTTGCAGCTTCAGCGCAAAATCCGCCGCACCGGCACCATCGTAAGGTAGGAGCGCCCATGTCCGAAGCCCTGAAAGAACTTGGCGCCCTTCTCGAACTCAAGCGGCACGACTGCGTCATGAGCCAAGACGTCGCTTTTGGCGAGCTGACCGTCGACGTCTCGCTGAACAAGCTGATGCCCTTCGTCGAGTTTCTGCTGAACGACAGCTCCTGCAAGTTCTCGACCCTTGTCGATATTACGGCGGTCGATCATCCGGGCCGCACCAAGCGGTTCGACGTGGTTTACCACTTCCTGTCGATGTATAGGAACCAGCGCATTCGCCTGCGGGTTTCGATCCGCGAGGACGAGATGGTCCCCTCGATCATCGACGTTCACCCCTCGGCCAACTGGTTTGAGCGTGAAGTGTTCGATATGTTCGGGATTCTCTTCTCGGGCCACCCCGACCTGCGCCGGATCCTGACCGACTATGGTTTCCGCGGCCATCCGCTGCGCAAGGATTTCCCGACCACGGGCTATACCGAAGTCCGTTATGACGAAGCGCAAAAGCGCGTCGTTTACGAGCCTGTTTCTCTGGTGCAGGAATATCGCCAGTTCGATTTCATGTCGCCTTGGGAAGGGGCCGAATACATCCTTCCGGGCGACGAGAAGAAGGGGGCCTGACACGATGCGCTACCACGAGTCCTTCGCCGGGGGGCATCACTTCGCCGGTCACGGCCAGTTCGGGATCCTGATCCTTCTGGCTCTTGCCGCCGCGCTGGTGATCCCGTTCTGGCGACTTCTGCCGCGCCACGGGATTCCGGCGTGGATCTCGTTCTTTGCGATCTTCCCGCCCTGCGCACTCTTGCTTCTGTGGGTCGTGTCGTTCCGCGAGGAAACGAAGGAATAGGCGGGCAATGAACGTTCCCACTCTCCTATTCTGCGTTGGCGCGACCAAAGCAGGGACCAGCTGGCTCTATCGCTATCTGGAAGATCATCCTGCGTGCTTTACGCCGGTGATCAAGGAGCTGCACTTTTTCGACGCGGTCGAGACCGGCAAGATGGACGGAACCCGGCAAAGAGTTTTGGAACGCCGCCAGAAGCTCGTCAGAAACCAGGCTCCGCGCGAAACGATCGCCAGTCTGGATCGCTGGCTGGATGTCCTGGACGCTCCGTCGGATCGGGCCTATCTGGACTATATGACTGCCGCGGCAGGCGCCAAGCCGGTCATGGTCGACGTGACGCCTGCCTATAGCCTTCTGCCGGTCGAGCGGCTCAGATCTATGGCGCAACTGCTTCCCGATGTGCGTTTCATCTATCTCCTTCGCGATCCGGTGGAACGCCTCTGGAGCCATATCCGTATGATTGCCAAGGGGCGCGGTGGTGACGCCGGGGATCTCCGCGAGGTTGCCGATCGCAAGCTGAAGCGCTTTCTTCGCGGTGAAGAACTCGGTATCGAAGACCGGGGCGATTATCGCTCGATCATTGCCCGGCTCGATGCCGCAATTGATCCGTCACGGCTGTTTCTGGCGTTTTATGAAACGCTCTTCAGCCAAAGCCAGATCGACCGGCTTTGTGCCTTTATCGGCATTGACGCCGTCGAGGCAAAATTCGACCGGCGGGTGCATGAGGGCGTTTGCCTGGACATGACCGAAGACCAGAAGATGCGGGCGCGGGCCTATCTCGCGCCGCAGTATGAATTTGCTGCCGAAAGGCTCGGGTCGCTGCCCGAGGCGTGGCAGGCCAATATGATGGGTGCAAGATGATGGACGGCAACTTCAACGACGCTCAGACGGGCGAACAGAAGATCCGCAACTTCAACATCAACTTCGGGCCGCAGCACCCGGCGGCACACGGCGTTCTGCGCCTCGTGCTCGAGCTTGACGGCGAGATCGTCGAGCGGTGCGATCCGCATATCGGCCTACTTCACCGCGGCACAGAAAAGCTGATGGAAAGCCGGACCTACCTGCAGAACCTGCCGTATTTCGACCGCCTCGACTATGTGGCGCCGATGAACCAGGAACACGCCTGGTGCCTGGCCATCGAAAAGCTGACCGGAACCGAAGTGCCGCGCCGCGCTTCGCTGATCCGCGTTCTCTATTCCGAGATTGGCCGCGTACTGAACCACCTTCTCAACGTCACCACGCAAGCGATGGACGTCGGCGCGCTGACCCCGCCGCTCTGGGGCTTTGAAGAGCGCGAAAAGCTCATGGTGTTCTACGAGCGGGCCTGTGGCGCCCGTCTTCACGCCGCCTATTTCCGCCCCGGCGGGGTTCACCAAGACCTGCCACCGGCGCTGATCGACGATATCGAGACATGGGCCAATGAGTTCCCGAAAGTTCTCGACGATATCGACGGCCTCCTGACCGAGAACCGCATCTTCAAGCAGCGCAATGCCGATATCGGCGTCGTCACCGAAGAGGACATCAAGGAATGGGGCTTCTCCGGCGTCATGGTGCGCGGTTCGGGCCTTGCCTGGGACTTGCGCCGCGCCCAGCCCTACGAGTGCTATAACGAGTTCGACTTCCAGATCCCGGTTGGCAAGAACGGCGATTGCTATGATCGTTACCTGTGCCGCATGGAAGAAATGCGCCAGTCGACCTCGATCATCAAACAGGCCATCGCCAAGCTTCGCGCCCCCGAAGGGCAGGGCGAGGTTCTGACCCGAGGCAAGCTGGCCCCGCCCAAGCGCGGCGATATGAAAACCTCGATGGAAAGCCTGATCCATCACTTCAAGCTTTATACCGAGGGCTTCCACGTTCCCGCCGGCGAGGTTTATGCCGCTGTCGAAGCGCCAAAAGGCGAATTTGGCGTCTATCTTGTGGCCGACGGCACCAACAAACCCTACCGCGCCAAGCTGCGCGCGCCGGGGTATCTGCACCTTCAGGCCATGGACCATATGGCCACCGGCCACCAACTTGCCGACGTCGCCGCCATCATCGGCTCGATGGACGTCGTTTTTGGAGAGATTGACCGCTAATGCTCCGTCGCCTGCACCACGACCAACCCGCAAGCTTTGCCTTCACCCCCGCCAACAAGGCTTGGGCCGAAGCGCAGATGACCAAATTTCCCGAAGGTCGTCAGGCCTCGGCGATCATCCCGCTTCTGTGGCGGGCGCAAGAGCAGGAAGGCTGGCTGACCCGCCCCGCGATCGAGGCTGTCGCCGATATGCTTGGCATGGCGCATATCCGGGCGCTCGAGGTTGCCTCGTTCTATTTCATGTTCCAGCTTCAGCCGGTCGGTTCGGTCGGTCATATTCAGGTCTGCGGCACGCTGTCGTGCATGATCTGCGGAGCCGAGAATCTGATCGCCGTCTGCAAGGACAAGATCGCCGCCAACGCGCACGCCCTTTCGACGGACGGCAAGTTCTCTTGGGAAGAGGTCGAATGCCTCGGCTCTTGTGCCAACGCGCCGATGGCCCAGATCGGCAAGGATTATTACGAGGATCTGACCGCCGAGAAACTGGCCTGGATCATCGACGAGCTGGCTGCCGGCCGCGTGCCGACGCCGGGCCCGCAAAACGGCCGCTATGCCGCCGAGCCCTTGAAGGGCCTGACCTCGCTCACTGCCCATGAAAGTGGCCGCACCCAGTTTAACGCGAGCGTCCAGCTTGCGACCGACATCGGCGATACGGTCAAACGGATCGACGGGACCGAGATTCCGCTGCTGACCCCGTGGCTTGGCAAGACCGCCAAAAAGCCCGCCGCCAAGAAAGCCGCACCGAAAGCTGCCGCCAAGAAAGCCGCGCCGAAAACCGCCGAGCCGAAGGCCGAGAAGAAACCGGCTGCGAAAAAGCCTGCAGCCAAGAAGGCGGCCCCCAAGGCCAAGAAGGCCGAGGCGAAGTAGGGCAATTAGATGAGTGACCAGAGCACAGCACATTCGGCCAAGGCAGGACGGCGCACCGCGCTGGTGCTGGCGGGCACGGGTGTGTTCTGGATCGTGATGACAATACTTGGATCGAAGTTCGGCTGGAGCAATCGCACCCGCGCGCTTTTCGATCTTTTCGCGCTCGCCGGTTTTGGCTGGGCGCTCTTTTCGACATTTGCACTTTGGCGCGCGCGCCAGACCGGAAAAAGGTGAGCCCATGCTCAAGGATCAGGACCGTATCTTCACCAATATCTACGGGATGCACGATCGCTCGCTGAAAGGCGCGATCGCCCGAGGCCATTGGGACGGCACCGCTGGCATCATCAAGAAGGGCCGCGACTGGATCGTGAACGAGATGAAGGCCTCGGGTCTGCGTGGCCGTGGCGGCGCGGGCTTCCCCACTGGCCTCAAATGGTCGTTCATGCCCAAGGAAAGCGATGGCCGCCCCGCCTATCTCGTCATCAACGCAGACGAGTCGGAGCCGGGCACCTGCAAAGACCGCGAGATCATGCGCCACGATCCCCATACGCTGATCGAGGGCGCGCTCATTGCCTCTTTCGCGATGAATGCGCACGCCTGCTATATCTACATCCGCGGCGAATACATCCGCGAGCGCGAGGCGCTGCAGGCGGCGATCGACGAATGCTATGATGCCGGCCTTCTGGGCAAGAACGCCGCCAAGTCGGGCTGGGATTTCGATCTCTTCCTGCACCACGGCGCCGGCGCCTATATCTGCGGCGAAGAAACCGCGCTTCTGGAAAGCCTTGAAGGCAAGAAGGGGATGCCGCGGATGAAGCCGCCGTTCCCGGCCGGTTCGGGCCTTTATGGGTGCCCGACCACGGTGAACAACGTGGAATCCATTGCCGTCGCCCCGACGATCCTGCGCCGTGGCGCGGCGTGGTTCGCGGGCTTTGGACGCCAGAACAATGCCGGCACCAAGCTTTTTGCGATCTCGGGCCATGTGAACAACCCCTGCGTCGTCGAAGAATCCATGTCGATCACCTTCGAAGAGCTGATCGAAAAGCACTGCGGCGGCATTCGTGGAGGCTGGGACAACCTTCTGGGTGTCATTCCCGGCGGCTCGTCGGTGCCGGTGGTGCGCGGCGAAAAAATGCGCGACGCGATCATGGATTTCGATTACCTGCGCGGCGAACTTGGCTCGGGCCTTGGCACCGCCGCCGTGATCGTCATGGACAAGTCGGTCGACATCGTGAAGGCGATCTGGCGCCTGTCGAAGTTCTACAAGCACGAGAGCTGCGGCCAGTGCACACCGTGCCGTGAAGGCACCGGCTGGATGATGCGGGTGATGGAGCGGCTGGTGAAGGGCGACGCCTCGCTCGAGGAAATCGACATGCTGTGGGACGTGACCAAGCAGGTCGAAGGCCACACGATCTGTGCCTTGGGCGACGCAGCCGCCTGGCCGATCCAAGGCCTGATCCGCAATTTCCGCGAGGAAATCGAGGACCGTATCAAAAGCCGCTCGGGGGCTATCGCGGCCGAATAGGGCAGCGGGATAGTTCAATGATATTGGCCGGTTGGAAGTATCCGACCGGCCATTTTCATGGGCGAGACCTTGCCGGCGAGGGGCCCGAGGTGCCTTCGATATTGCATATCATCCCCACAAGGACGACATGAAGGCAGGCGGCATCAAAGTCCGCGAGCAGTCTATCGAGGCAATGCTTTGGAAAAGATCCTGATTCTGACTCTTGGCCTGACATTCGCCGCGATTCCGGCGCGCGCGAACGAGGTTCCCTTGAGCAACGTGGCTTATGTCAGCGAAGGCATCATCGCGACCGGCATCGCCTACGAGATCGGGCGCGTCTGCCCAAGCCTCACCGCACGGGTGCTGGCGGGTGTTTTCTTTCTCTACGATCTTCAGTCTCATGCCTACGACCTGGGGTATTCGAAGGCCGAGGTTGATGGCTTCATCAACGACAAGGATGAAAAGGCCCGGCTCGAGGCGACTGCGCGCGAACGTTTGGCCGCGATGGGGGCGGTCGTGGGCCAGCCGGAGTCCTATTGCGTCGTCGGACGTCAGGAGATCGCGCTCGAAAGCCAGGTCGGCAAGCTGCTGCGCTAGCGCAAAAGACCGCATCCTTCGGCCAACTTCGGTGAATTTTCCTGCCAAATTCGTGTCGTTCCGACTGGCATCGCCGGGCGTGACGGGATAGAAGGCGGCAACTGTGTCGCCCGCGCGCCCGCGCGCGCGTCAGGCGTGCCGGTGAGACGAACCGAAAAGGCTGGCCATGTCCGATTTGCGAAAAGTCATTATCGACGGAAATGAGGTTGAGGTTCCGGGGGCGATGACCCTGATTCAGGCCTGCGAGGTCGCCGGTATCGAGGTTCCCCGCTTCTGCTATCACGAGCGGCTGACGATCGCCGGCAACTGCCGGATGTGTCTGGTCGAAGTCGTGGGTGGCCCGCCCAAGCCCGCTGCCTCCTGCGCCATGCAGGTGCGCGATCTGCGCCCCGGCCCCGAAGGCCAGCCGCCGGTCGTGAAAACCAATTCGCCGATGGTCAAGAAGGCCCGCGAGGGGGTGATGGAGTTTCTCCTGATCAATCACCCGCTCGATTGCCCGATCTGCGATCAGGGCGGCGAGTGTGATCTTCAGGATCAGGCGATGGCCTATGGTGTCGATTTCTCGCGCTACCGCGAGCCCAAGCGCGCCAGCGAGGATCTCAACCTCGGGCCGCTGGTCGAAACCCATATGACCCGCTGCATCAGCTGCACCCGTTGCGTGCGCTTCACAACCGAGGTCGCGGGCATCACCCAGATGGGCCAAACGGGCCGCGGCGAGGACAGCGAGATCACCAGCTATCTTGGCGAGACGCTCGAGTCGAACCTTCAGGGCAATATCATCGACCTGTGCCCCGTGGGCGCGCTGGTTTCCAAACCCTATGCCTTCACCGCCCGCCCGTGGGAGCTGACCAAGACCGAAACCATCGACGTGATGGACGCGCTTGGCTCGAACATCCGCGTCGATACCAAAGGCCGCGAAGTCATGCGGATCCTCCCACGCAACCATGACGGCGTGAACGAAGAGTGGATTTCCGACAAAACCCGCTTTGTCTGGGACGGCCTGCGCCGACAGCGCCTCGATACCCCCTACATCCGTGAAAACGGCAAACTGCGCAAAGCCTCTTGGGGCGAGGCGCTTGCCGCCGCCGCCAAGGCGATGACGGGCAAGAGGATCGCCGGGCTTGTCGGCGATCTGGCCCCGGTCGAGGCGGTCTTTGCGCTCAAGGAGCTGATCGAGAGCCTCGGCGGATCGGTCGAATGCCGCACCGATTACGCCAGACTGCCGGCGGGCAACCGTGGCGGCTATGCGGGCACCGCGACCATCGAGGATATCGACAGCGCCAAGATGATCCAGCTTATCGGCACCAACCCGCGCCTTGAAGCGCCGGTGCTGAATGCGCGGCTGCGCAATGCCTGGCTGAAGGGTGCCACCATCGGCCTCGTCGGCGAAGCCGTTGATCTGACATACGATTATGTCCATGTCGGCACCGACCGCGCGGCGTTGGAGGAACTGTCGTCGAAGGAAATCGGCGCGACCAGGGATGTGCCGTCGCTCGTCATCGTCGGCCAAGGCGCGCTGCAAGAAGCGGATGGCGAGGCGGTCCTCGCCCATGCGATGAAACTCGCTGCCAATTCGAAATCGAAGCTGATGATCCTCCATACCGCCGCCGCCCGCGTGGGCGCGATGGATGTCGGCGCCACGACCGAAGGCGGCATGGCTGCCGTGTTGGACGGGGCCGAGGTGATCTATAGCCTTGGCGCCGACGAGGTCCAAATCGGCGAAGGCGCATTCGTGATCTACCAAGGCTCGCACGGCGACCGTGGCGCGCATCGTGCCGACATCATCCTGCCGGGCGCGGCCTATACCGAAGAAAATGGCCTCTTCGTCAACACCGAGGGCCGCCCCCAACTTGCCATGCGCGCGGGCTTTGCGCCGGGCGAGGCGAAAGAAAACTGGGCGATCTTGCGGGCGCTTTCGGCCGAGATTGGCAAGACGCTTCCCTATGAAAGCCTCGCGGGCCTGCGCCGCGCCCTTGTGGCCGCGCATCCGCATCTTGGCGCGGTTGACGAAGTGGCCGAGAAAGTGCTCACGCCGATCAAGGCCAGCAAGATGGGCAAGGCCACTTTCCGCAATGCGATCAAAGACTTCTACCTGACCAATCCGATCGCGCGGTCAAGCGCCCTGATGGCCGAACTGTCGGCTCAGGCAAAGGCGCGGACCGGCGGCAAGTTGGCAGCGGAATAAAGGACGGGACAATGGTTGAGTTCTTCACGACCACCAACCTCGGGATCGTCTTGCTGATCCTTGGTCAGTGTCTTCTGGTTCTTGTGCCGCTGCTCGTGGCGCTGGCGTTCCTGATGTATGCCGACCGCAAGATCTGGGCCGCCGTTCAGATGCGGCGTGGCCCCAACGTGGTTGGTGTTTTCGGTCTTTTGCAGTCTTTCGCCGACTTCCTGAAATACATCGTCAAGGAAGTTGTCGTGCCGGCCGGCGCCGACAAGGCGGTGTTCTTCCTTGCGCCGATGATCTCTTTCGTCCTCGCGGTCATTGCCTGGGCGGTGATCCCGTTCAACGACGGATGGGTTCTGTCGGATATCAACGTGGCCATCCTTTATGTCTTCGCCATTTCCTCGCTCGAGGTATACGGCGTGATCATGGGCGGCTGGGCGTCAAACTCGAAATATCCGTTCCTCGGTTCGCTCCGCTCGGCGGCGCAGATGATCTCTTACGAGGTCTCGATCGGCCTCATCATCATCGGCGTGATCATCTCTACCGGTTCGATGAACTTTGGCGACATCGTGCGCGCGCAAGAGGGAAGCTGGGGCATCTTCAACTGGTATTGGCTGCCGCATTTCCCGATGCTGTTCCTTTTCTTCATCTCGGCGCTGGCGGAAACCAACCGTCCGCCGTTCGATCTGCCGGAGGCGGAATCCGAGCTCGTCGCCGGTTATCAGGTGGAATATTCCTCGACGCCCTTCCTTCTGTTCATGATCGGCGAGCTGATGGCCGTGGTGCTGATGTGCGCGCTGGTTTCGCTTCTGTTCTTCGGCGGCTGGCTCTCGCCGATCCCCGGACTGCCGGATGGCATCTGGTGGATGATCATCAAGATGTCGTTCTTCTTCTTCATCTTCGCGATGGTGAAGGCGATCACCCCGCGCTATCGCTATGACCAGCTGATGCGCCTTGGCTGGAAAGTGTTCCTGCCGATGTCGCTGGCCTGGGTGGTGATCGTCGCGTTCCTTGCAAAATACCAAGCATTCGGCGGCCTATGGGCCCGCTGGACGATCGGAGGCTGATCCCATGACCCAGATCGACTACGGCCGCGCCGCCAAGTATTTTCTGCTCGCCGATTTCGCCAAGGGCTTTGCGCTGGGGATGAAATACTTCTTCGCCCCCAAGGCGACGCTGAACTATCCGCACGAGCGCGGGCCGCTTTCGCCTCGTTTCCGCGGCGAGCACGCGCTGCGCCGCTATCCCAATGGCGAAGAGCGGTGCATCGCCTGCAAGCTGTGCGAAGCGATCTGCCCGGCCCAGGCGATCACCATCGACGCCGAGCCGCGCGAGGACGGATCGCGCCGCACCACGCGCTATGACATCGACATGACGAAATGCATCTACTGCGGCTTCTGCCAGGAGGCCTGCCCGGTCGATGCCATCGTCGAAGGGCCGAATTTCGAGTTTTCGACCGAAACCCGCGAAGAGCTGTTTTATGACAAGGAAAAACTCCTTGCCAACGGCGATCGTTGGGAGGCCGAAATCGCCCGCAACCTTGAAATGGACGCACCCTACAGATGACCGACAACAATCCCTTTGCGGCCATGATGAAGGCCGGGCAGGACTGGGCCAAGGCGCTCAATCCGGCGCTCGATTCCTTTGTGCCCAAAGGGTTTGACACGCTCTGGCCGACCATGCCCGCCGAGGCGATGGAAGCCATGATGGGCCGCACCTTCAATCCCGAAGGGCTTGACGCCAAGACCCGTCTGCTCATGACCCTGATGGGCCTGACGGTCCTTGGCGCCCAGAACGATGCCCAGATCCGCCTGACCGTGCGACACGCCCGCACCGCCGGCGCCACCAAACAAGAAATCGCCGAAACGATCGCGCAGGCCGCGTTCTTTGGCGGAGTTCCTGCAATGACCCGGGCGATGGAACTCGCCAACGGGGCGATGGAAGAGGACAAGGAATGACTGTTGCCGCTTTCACCTTCTACGCTTTCGCGGTCACCACGCTTCTTGGCGGGCTGATGACCGTGATGAGCCGCAACCCGGTCCATTCGGTCTTGTGGCTTATCCTTGCGTTCATCTCGTCGGCGGGGCTTTTCGTCCTTCTCGGGGCCGAGTTTGTCGCGATGCTGTTGATGATCGTCTATGTCGGCGCTGTCGCGGTTCTGTTCCTTTTCGTCGTGATGATGCTCGATATCGATTTCGCCGAGCTCAAGGCCGAAATGGCGCGCTATATGCCGCTTGCCTTGCTGATCGGTGTTGTGATCCTGATGCAGCTTGGCATGGCCTTTGGCGCTTGGGATTATTCCGAAGGCGTCGCGGAACGACTGGCCGCACCGGCCGGCGATGTGCAGAACACCGCAGCACTCGGCCAGCTTATCTATGACAAATACATCATGCTCTTCCAGCTTGCGGGTCTGATCCTGCTCGTCGCCATGATCGGTGCGATCGTTCTGACCCTGCGCCACCGCACCAACATCAAACGGCAAGACATCCTCGCCCAGATGTATCGCGATCCAGCCAAGGCGATGGAGCTGAAGGACGTCAAACCGGGGCAGGGTTTGTAATGGCCTGGTGGGGATGGATTGCGATTGTCGTGGCCCTGGTGGCCGCAGTGTATACGACGCAGAACAAGAAGGACGGCAAAGATGATCGGACTTGAACATTACCTCGCCGTCGCGGCCGCGCTGTTCGTGATCGGTATTTTCGGGCTCTTTCTCAACCGCAAGAACGTCATCATCCTGCTGATGAGCATCGAGTTGATGCTATTGTCGGTGAACATCAATTTTGTCGCCTTCTCGTCCTTCCTCGGGGATCTGGTCGGGCAGGTGTTTACCCTTTTCGTGCTGACCGTCGCCGCCGCCGAGGCTGCGATCGGCCTTGCCATTCTGGTTTGTTTCTTCCGCAACCGCGGGACCATCGACGTTGAAGACGTCAACGTGATGAAAGGCTAAGGACCCATGGAATCCATTATCCTCTTCGCGCCGCTCGTGGGCGCCATCATCGGCGGCTTCGGCTGGCGGGTGATCGGCGAGACGGCCGCCCAGTATCTGACGACGGGCCTTCTATTTCTGGCCGCGTTCGTGTCGTGGGTGATGTTCCTTGGGTTCGACGGCGAGGGCTATACCGTCTCGCTGATGCGCTGGATCTCCTCGGGCGAATTGTCGACCGACTGGGCGATCCGTATCGACCGGCTGACGACGATCATGCTGATCGTGATCACCACGGTCTCCTCGCTCGTGCATCTCTATTCCATTGGCTACATGGCGCACGACGATCATTTCGGCGAACACGGCCACTACAAGGCACGGTTCTTCGCCTATCTGTCGTTCTTCACCTTCGCCATGCTGATGCTGGTGACCGCCGACAACCTCGTTCAGATGTTCTTTGGCTGGGAAGGCGTCGGCGTCGCGTCCTACCTTCTGATCGGTTTCTACTACAAGAAACCCTCGGCCAACGCCGCCGCGATCAAGGCTTTCGTCGTCAACCGTGTAGGCGATTTCGGCTTCGCACTTGGCATCTTTGGCCTTTTCATGCTGACCGGCTCGATCAACTTCACCGAGGTATTCGCCGCCGCGCCGCATCTGGCCGAGACCTCGATCACCTTCCTGTGGAAAGACTGGAACGCCGCCAACCTTATCGCCTTCCTTCTCTTCGTCGGCGCGATGGGCAAATCGGCGCAGTTGTTGCTGCACACCTGGCTTCCTGACGCGATGGAAGGCCCGACCCCGGTGTCGGCGCTGATCCATGCGGCAACGATGGTGACGGCGGGCGTGTTCCTTGTATGCCGGATGTCGCCGCTCTTTGAATACGCCCCCGAAGCCAAGCAGTTCGTAGTCTTTATCGGCGCCTCGACCGCCTTTGTCGCGGCGACGATCGGCCTTGTGCAAAACGACATCAAGCGCGTGATCGCCTATTCGACCATGTCGCAGCTGGGCTATATGTTCGTGGCCGCGGGTGTCGGCGTCTATTCGGTGGCGATGTTCCACCTTCTGACCCATGCCTTCTTCAAGGCCATGCTGTTTCTTGGGGCCGGTTCGATCATCCACGGGATGCACCACGAGCAGGACATGCGCAATTATGGTGGGCTGCGGAAGAAGCTGCCGCTGACCTTCTGGGCCATGCTGGTTGGCACGCTTGCCATCACCGGTGTGGGCATTCCGCTGACGACCATCGGCTTTGCCGGGTTCCTTTCGAAAGACGCGATCATCGAAAGCGCCTATGCCGGCGGCACGCCCTTTGCCTTCTGGGCGCTCGTGGTCGCGGCCGCCTTTACCAGCTTCTACAGCTGGCGCCTGATGTTTCTGACCTTCTGGGGCAAGCCGCGCGGCGATCGTCACACGCATGACCATGCCCACGAAAGCCCTGCCGTCATGACCGTTCCGCTTGGCGTTCTCGCCATTGGCGCGATCTTTGCCGGTATGGTCTGGTATGGCCCGTTCTTCGGCGACCATGACAAGGTCAACAGCTTCTTCGGCATCCCGGCCCATGCCGAGGCCGCGGACGCAGGCCACGGCGATGCCGCCGTCGCGACCGATCACGCGACGACCACCGAGGCCGCCGCAACGACCGACCATGCCGCGACGACAGAAGCTGCTCCGGTCGCGGATCATGGCCCGGAGGCAATTGCCGAGGACCATGCAGCACCTCTTGGCGCGATCTATATGGCGGCCGACAACCATGTGATTGACGATGCCCACCACGCCCCGAAATGGGTCAAGGTGAGCCCCTTCGTCGCCATGCTTCTGGGCTTCCTCATGGCCTTCCAGATGTATATCCGCCGCCCCGACTGGCCGGCGAAGCTGGCGGAAAACCAGAAGCCGCTCTACCTCTTCCTGCTCAACAAGTGGTATTTCGACGAGATCTACGATGTTGTTTTCGTTCGCCCGGCCAAGGCGCTTGGACGGCTCTTGTGGAAAAAGGGTGATGGCAAGGTCATCGACGGGACGATCAACGGCATCGCCATGGGCATCGTGCCCACTCTGACCCGGCTCGCCGGTCGGGCGCAGTCGGGCTATGTCTTTACCTATGCCTTCGCGATGGTCATCGGCATCGCCCTACTTCTGACCTGGGTGACGATCTCGGGGGGGGCGCAATAATGGAAAACCTTCTCTCGATCACCACCTTCATCCCGCTTCTGGCGGCGGCGATCCTCGCGGTCTTTCTGCGCGGTGACAACGAACAGGCGCGGGCCAATGCCAAATGGGTCGCCATGCTGGCGACGCTGGCGACCTTCCTCGTCTCGCTTTTCATCCTCTTCGGCTTTGACCCCGCCGACACCGGCTTCCAGTTCGTCGAAGAGCGCACATGGTTGGCTGGCCTGACCTACAAGATGGGCGTCGACGGCATCTCGATCCTTTTCGTGATGCTGACCACCTTCCTCATGCCGCTGGTCATCTGGTCGGCCTGGGACGTGAAGGTGCGGGTCAAGGAATACATGATCGCCTTCCTGATCCTCGAGACCTTGATGCTCGGCGTCTTCATGGCGCTCGATCTTGTGCTCTTCTACCTTTTCTTCGAGGCAGGCCTTATTCCGATGTTCCTGATCATCGGAATATGGGGCGGCAAGGACCGCATTTATGCGGCTTTCAAGTTCTTCCTCTATACCTTCCTCGGCTCGGTTCTGATGCTGGTGGCGATGGTGGGGATGTTTGCGGACGCAGGCACCACCGACATCCCGACGCTGATGACCCACGAGTTTGCCTTTGCCGACATGACGGTGCTGGGCATCCACGTTGTCGGCGGTATGCAAACGATCCTGTGGATTGCCTTTTTCGCCTCTTTCGCGGTGAAGATGCCGATGTGGCCGGTGCACACCTGGCTTCCTGACGCACACGTTCAGGCGCCGACGGCCGGTTCGGTCGTTCTGGCGGCGATCTTGTTGAAAATGGGCGGCTACGGCTTCTTGCGCTTTTCGTTGCCGATGTTCCCCGTGGGCTCGGCCGTGATGGGCGATTTCGTCTTGTGGCTCAGTGCCATAGCCATCGTCTACACCTCGCTTGTCGCCCTCGTTCAGGAAGACATGAAGAAGCTGATCGCCTATTCGTCGGTCGCCCACATGGGCTATGTGACCATGGGTATCTTCGCGGTGAACCAGCAAGGCATCGACGGCGCGATCTTTCAGATGCTCAGCCACGGATTCATCTCGGGCGCTCTGTTTCTTTGTGTCGGCGTGATCTACGACCGGATGCACACCCGCGAAATCGACGCCTATGGCGGCCTTGTGAACCGGATGCCAGCCTATGCGCTGATCTTCATGTTCTTCACGATGGCCAATGTTGGCTTGCCGGGCACGTCGGGCTTTGTCGGGGAATTCCTTGTTCTGATCGGTATCTTCCAGGTCAATACCTGGATTGCAGCGATTGCAGCCAGCGGTGTCATCCTGTCGGCTGGATACGCTCTTTGGCTCTATCGCCGGGTCGTGATGGGCGAGTTGATCAAGGAAAGCCTCAAATCCATCACCGACATGACCCGTCGCGAGAAGATGATCTTTGCGCCGCTCGTGGTCATGACCCTTCTTCTCGGCGTCGCCCCAAGCCTTGTTACCGATCTGATCGGCCCCTCGGTTGGCGCGCTGATCGACCATGTTCATGCCAGCACACCGGCAGAGTTCCTCTCTGCCGCCGCTGACGCCGTTACGCACTGAGGAGTGGCACGATGATCTCTGCCGATATTCAGACCGTCCTGCCGGAAATCATCATCGCCGTTTACGCGATGGGCGCGCTCCTTGCCGCCGTTTACACCGGCAAGGACGAGATAGCGCCGCTTCTGACTTGGCTCACCGGTGGTCTCTTCGTCCTGATCGCCGGCTGGATCGGCTATAACGGCGATGGCGTGAACGTGGCCTTCGACGGCGCCTATGTGGACGACGGGTTCGGCCGGTTTGCAAAGGTTGTGATCCTTTTGTCAGCCGCCGCAGTTCTGGTGATGAGCCAGGAATATATGAGCCGACGTGGCCTGCTGCGCTTCGAATATCCGATCCTCGTTGCTTTGGCCGTTGTCGGCATGATGGTGATGGTAAGCGCGGGCGATTTGATGTCGCTCTACATGGGCCTCGAGTTGCAGTCGCTTGCGCTTTACGTGGTGGCATCGCTGCGCCGCGACAGCATCAAGTCGACCGAGGCGGGCCTGAAATACTTTGTCCTTGGCGCACTGTCGTCGGGCCTTCTTCTCTATGGGGCCTCGCTGACCTACGGCTTTGCCGGCACGACGCTCTTCTCGGGCATCGTCGAAGCGGTCGAGGGCGGCGCTTCCATCGGCCTTCTGTTTGGCCTCGTGTTCCTGATCTCGGGTTTTGCCTTCAAGGTCTCGGCCGCGCCCTTCCATATGTGGACCCCGGACGTTTATGAAGGATCGCCAACCCCGGTGACCGCCTTCTTCGCCACAGCCCCGAAGGTAGCCGCGATGGCCCTTTTTGCCCGCGTGGTCTTTGACGCCTTTGGAGAGGTGACGGACCAGTGGCAGCAGATCGTCGCCTTCTTGTCGGTTCTGTCGATGTTTGTCGGTGCCATCGCCGCCATCGGCCAGACCAACATCAAGCGCCTGATGGCCTATTCCTCGATCGCCCATATGGGCTTTGCGCTGATGGGCCTCGCTGCCGGCAGCGCGCTCGGCGTCCAGGCGATGCTGATCTACATGGCGATCTATGTGACCATGAACATCGGCACCTTCGCCTTCATCCTCGGGATGGAGAAAGACGGCGTTCCGGTCACGACCATCGCCTCGCTGAAGATGTATTCAAAACGCGAGCCGCTGCGGGCGCTTGCCATGCTGGTCCTTCTCTTCAGCCTTGCCGGCGTGCCGCCGATGGTCGGTTTCTTCGGCAAGTTCTATGTGCTGCGCGCGGCCTATGACGCGGGCCTTGCCTGGCTTGCGGTGGCGGGCGTTGTCGCCTCGGTGATCGGCGCCTTCTACTATCTCCGCATTGTCTATTTCATGTATTTCGGCGAAGAGACCGAAGCGCTTGACGGCAAGATGAGCCCGGTTCTGTGGGTCTCGCTGATGGCGTCGGCGGCGGTGATGGTGGTTGGCGTGGTCAACCTCTTCGGCATCGAGCCGCTGGCCGCGGCTGCGGCGGCGACACTTGTCAACTGAGGCGACACCGGGGCCGCACTGGCCCGCGGGCTTTGCCTGCGTGATCCTTGACGAGATCGACAGCACCATGGCCGAAGCGGCGCGGCGCGCGCCGACCCTGCGCCGCCCCACATGGATCATGGCCCGCCGGCAAACGGCGGGGCGCGGGCGGAGGGGGCGGTCGTGGCTGGCATCGTCGGGCAATCTTGCTGCGACCCTGGTCTACAAACCTCATGCGAGCCCCGCCGAAGCGGCGTTGCGGTCTTTTCTTGCGGCCAACGCGCTCTTTGAAGCGTTGGCTATCTTTGTCAGCCGCGACAAGCTTTCCCTCAAATGGCCGAATGACGTGCTGCTGAATGGTGGCAAGGTCGCGGGCATCCTTCTTGAATCCAGCGGCACCAGCGCAGCTGTCGATTGGCTGTCGATCGGCATCGGCGTCAATCTGGCCGCTGTCCCGCCCGCCATCGAAGGGGCCGCATTTCCGCCGGTCTCGCTTGTGGGCGAGGGGGGCGAGACGGTCACCCCTGAGACATTCCTGAGCGTCCTCGCTTCGAATTTCGCCACGCAAGAGGCCAAGCTCGCGGCCATGGGCTTTGCCCGCATCCGGCAAGACTGGCTGCGCCATGCGGCGCGGATCGGCGAGGAAATCACCGCCCGCACGGGGCGCGAAGATATCACCGGCGTGTTCGACACCATCGACAGCGAGGGCAACCTCGTGCTCATTACCGCCAAGGGCCAGCGCGTCATCTCGGCGGCGGATGTCTATTTCTGAAAGGGGCGTTCCATGCTTCTGACCATCGACTGCGGCAACTCCAACACCGTCTTTTCCATCTGGGACGGGCAAGAGTTCCTTGCCACATGGCGCACCTCGACCGAGTGGCAACGCACGGCCGACCAGTATTTCGTCTGGCTGACCACGCTGATGAACGCCCGCAAGCTCGACATCGAGATCGACGAGGTGATCATCTCCTCGACCGTGCCGCGCGTGGTGTTCAACCTGCGCGTCCTGTGCGACCGGTACTTCAATTGCCGCCCGCTAGTTGTTGGCAAGCCCGAGTGCCTCTTGCCGCAGCAACCGCGTGTCGACGCCGGAACCACGGTCGGCCCCGACCGGCTCGTGAATGCCGCGGGTGCCTTTGACCGGCATGGCGGCGATCTGATCGTCGTCGATTTCGGAACAGCGACGACCTTTGACGTGGTGGCCCATGATGGCGCCTATGTCGGCGGTGTGATCGCGCCGGGCGTCAACCTCAGCCTTGAGGCGCTGCACCACGCTGCCGCCGCCTTGCCGCACGTCGACATCTCAAAACCGCAGTCAGTGATCGGCACCAATACGGTCCACTGTATGCAGTCTGGTGTTTATTGGGGTTACATCGGCCTCGTGCGCGAGCTATGTGCACGGATCCGCGCCGAGTATGACAGGCCGATGAAGATCATCGGCACCGGCGGCCTCGCGCGGCTTTTCGAACAAGGCGAAGTCTTGTTCGACTGGATCGAAGACGACCTGACGATGCATGGCCTGACGGTCATCCACCGTTTCAACAAGGAAAACGGATGAGCAAAGACCGCCTGATCTACCTCCCGCTGGGAGGCGCCGGCGAGATCGGCATGAACGCCTATGTCTATGGCTATGGCAAACCGGGGTCAGAGCGGCTGATCGTCGTTGATCTTGGCGTGACCTTTCCTGACATGGACACATCGCCCGGTGTCGACCTGATCATGGCCGATATCAGCTGGCTCGAGGCACGGCGCGATCAGATCGAGGCGATCTTCATCACCCACGCGCACGAAGACCATGTGGGCGCGATCGGCCACCTCTGGGGCCACCTGCGCGCGCCGGTCTATGCCCGCGCCTTCACGGCCACACTCGCGCGGCTGAAGATGGACGAGGGCGGGCAGGATTCGCGCAAGGTCGAGACCGTGCAGCCCTGGCCCGAGATGACCCAAGCCGGGCCCTTCAGGGTTGGCTTCGTGCCGGTGAGCCATTCGATCCCCGAAAGCGCCGGCCTTGTGATCGACACGCCCGCTGGCCGGATCGTTCACAGCGGCGACTTCAAGATTGATCATACCCCCGTGGTGGGCGAGCCCTTCAGCGAGGCGCTCTGGGCCGAGGTTGCAAAACCCGGCGTCAAGGCGTTGATGTGCGATTCGACCAATGTCTTCTCGCCTGCTCCCGGCCGATCCGAGGCGGGGCTCTCGACCGAGATCGAAGCCTTTATGAAAGCCGCGACCGGTATGGTCGTGGCGACGACCTTTGCCTCCAACATAGCCCGCCTGCATACCCTCGCCTTTGCCGCGCGCAAGGCGGGGCGTCAGGTCTGCCTTCTGGGTCGCGCCATGCGGCGGATGGTCGAAGTGGCGACCGAGGTCGGCATCCTGAGCGATTTCCCGCCGACGATTTCCCCCGAGGATGCGATAAGCCTGCCGCGACATGAGGTCATGCTGCTTGTCACCGGCAGCCAAGGCGAGCGCCGCGCCGCCAGTGCGCAGCTCGCGCAGGGGAGCTACCTTGGGCTCAAGCTGAAGGAAGGGGATACGTTCCTCTTCTCGTCCAAAACCATCCCCGGAAACGAGCGCGGCGTCATTCGGATCATGAACCAGCTTTCCGAACTGGGCGTCGAGATTCACGACGACGAAGGGGGGCGCTATCATGTGTCCGGCCACGCCAATCGGCCCGACCTTGCCAAGCTGCACGAGCTGGTCAATCCGCAGGTCGTCATTCCGATGCACGGCGAACACCGCCACCTGCGCGAACATACGCGACTGGCCGAGGACAATGGCCGGACCGGGTTTCTGGCCGTAAACGGCATGATGGTTGATCTGACAGGCGAGCGGCCCAAGGTGGCCGAGTATGTCGAAACTGGCAGGACCTATCTGGATGGTTCGATCCAGATCGGCTCGATGGACGGGATCGTCCGCGACCGAATCCGCATGGCGTTGAACGGCCATGTGATCGTCAACATCATCATCGACGAGAATGACGAGCCCCTGGGCGATCCGTGGTGCGAGACGATGGGCCTTTCCGAAACGGGGCGTTCGAAGGTGGTGCTGGTGGATGTTCTTGAGGCCGACCTCGGGCAATTCCTGATGCGGGCCGACGACAAGACCCTGCGCGATGATGAGCGGCTTGAGAAAGAGCTGAAACGGATCGTCCGGCAGGTCTCTCAATCCGAGATCGGCAAGAAACCGGAAGTGACGATCATCACCAGCCGACTGGCCTGAAAGAAAACCTGCCGGGAGGCGGGCTTTTCGTTCTAGCTGCGGCGCTCGTCAAAGCTGAGGCGGATGAAGCTGGGCGTATCCTCGCCCATGCCGACAATTCGATTGTTGTCGCGGCGGTCCGGGCGTGGCTCGCGCCGCTCCTGCGGCTTCGGTTCGCGCCGCTCCTGCGGCTTCGGTTCGCGCCGCTCCTGCGGTTTCGGCTCGCGCTTGGGCGCCTCTTCGCGCGGCGCCTCGTCCTTGACCTTCACCGATGTGTCCTGAGCCTCGGCGGGCTTGTCGCCCTTGCCGCGTCCGCGCGTGCGGCTGCGCGAAGATTTCGGCGCGGGCTTGTCCTCATCCGCGCCTTCGGTCGGGGCCGGCGCATTGCCAAGCGGGTTCTCAAGGCGCGGAACCTCTTTCTCGATGAGTTTCTCAACCGCTTCGAAATACTTGGCGTCGCGGGTCGAGCAGATCATCAACGCCTTGCCCGAGCGGCCCGCGCGTCCGGTTCGGCCGATCCGGTGGACATAGTCCTCGGCGTGGCTGGGCACATCGAAGTTGAACACATGGCTGACGGCCGGAATATCGAGACCGCGCGCGGCAACATCAGAAGCGATCAGGAACCGGACATCGCCGTTCCGGAAACCGTCAAGCGTCCGCGTGCGTTGGCTCTGTTCGAGATCGCCATGGATCGGTTCGGCGTTATAGCCGTATTTCTTGAGCGATTTCGCCACGATATCCACATCGACCTTGCGGTTGCAGAAGATGATGGCATTGGTGCAGGCCTCGCCCTCGGCGTCGATCATGGCCCGCAAGAGCTCGCGCTTTTCGCGGTCGGCGTTCTCCCGACGCGAGGCTTTGAACATCACCACACCTTGCGAAATATTCTCGCCGGTCGTGGCGGCTCGGGCCACTTCGATCCGGGCGGGCCCATGCAGGAAGGTGTTTGTGATCCGCTCGATCTCGGGCGCCATGGTGGCCGAAAAGAACAAGGTCTGGCGGGTGAAGGGCGTGAGGTTGAAGATGCGTTCGATATCGGGGATGAAGCCCATGTCGAGCATCCGGTCGGCCTCGTCGACGACCATGATCTGAACGCCGGTCAGCAGAAGCTTGCCGCGCTCGAAATGATCGAGAAGGCGGCCGGGCGTGGCGATCAAGACGTCGACGCCGCGATCAATCAGCGCGTCTTGATCTTTGAAGCTGACGCCGCCGATCAGCAGAGCTTTGGTGAGCTTGGTGTGTTTGGCGTAAACGTCGAAGTTCTCGGCGACCTGCGCCGCAAGCTCGCGCGTGGGGCAGAGAACCAGGCTGCGCGGCATCCGGGCGCGGGCGCGGCCACGGCCCAGAAGCGTGATCATCGGCAGGGTGAACGAGGCGGTCTTGCCGGTTCCGGTCTGGGCAATGCCCAGAACGTCCTTGCCTTCAAGCGCAGGCGGTATCGCGCCGGCCTGGATCGGTGTAGGGGTTTCATAGCCGGCTTCGGCGATGGCTTTCAGAACCTTGGGGTCAAGGTTCAGATCGGAAAATTTGGTCATATGCGTCCATTCATGGCCGACCGGCGTTCCGGTCTGGCTGGTTATGGGACGCAATATCCGGGCGCCCCGCGTCGTCGGCCCGGTCTGGGCCGCGCTTTCCTTAGCGGTAAAGGTGCGGAGGGTCAATCTTCAACACTGATCCGCCCGATCGCCAGTGCCGTATCTCTAGAAAGCAACTCAAGTGATTGCAGACTGCAACACCGTGGTGACAATGCTACACGGTACCAAGATTCCTTCGGCGGGCCGAAGGAAGAGCTGTTTCCACAGGACGTCATTGGAGGTGGAACGCCATGGAAGACGATATGGAAAATGATCTGATCCGATTTCCCAATCGCCTTTCCTCCATTTCAGAAATTGTCGTGCACAATACCTCGGTTGTTTGTCGACTTAGAAATCAGACGCCACAATCCCTTGCAGAACTAGCCAGAATGCCGATGCAAGATGTCCTCGACGTTCTTGAACCCAGAAAAAGGGCAGCTAAGCTATGTGCTGTTTTCAGCATTGCGCGGGCGCTTAGAGTGTCGCCTGAAACCATCCTCGGCTTCGACCATTCTGAAATCGTCGGCCGACGAAATTGAGGCGATTATCGTTAGGCCATTTGCCTACATACTTTGGTATTTCCATCGCCGAAATGTTTTGTTTTGCCTCCCGAGATCAAGCTAACCCACGCTTGGTGGCCTAAGAAGCAGGCAAAAAATGGAACAGACAAGTAATGTCCTGAAAGCGGACGAGAACTTGGGTCGTGTATTGTATATTGGTCCCGACGAGCTGCTTTTCAGCATGATCGACAGCCATCTGACCGAAGAATTCAATTTTGAATCACTTTCTATCAGCTCTGGAAAAGCACTGATGAGCAAGACGATCAGGGACGCGGCCGATCTGTGCTTCATCAGCGCGGCGGCTTTGGGCGATAGTTCTGACGTCGTCGGCTACTGCATGGCTCTGCGCCAATCCAAACCCGACTTGCCCACGATCTTGTGTTCGGCGGATGTGTCGATGTCGGATTTTTCGACCGAGCGTTGGGAAATCTGCGATGCCACGCTCCGCATCCCCCTCAGCCGGGTCGCGACAGTTCTGGCGGTCTCTGCCGCAATCGAGAACAATGCCGGCTTCGTGCAAAAATGCATCATGACCGCCCGCTGGCGCGATCCAGACGAGTTGATGGATCCTGTCCCGTCGGAAATCACTGAAATGCTTCAGCAAGAGCTCGCTGGCGGCGAGGCATAATCCTTCAGCGCTTTTGTCAGACCATCATTTCCTTGGTCGCGGTCAGCCGCACATCGGGGTAATCCCTGCCCACGCGGTCGATGTCCCACTGCAGACGCGTGAGGTAGACCAGATCGCCGTCGTTGTCGGTGGCGATGTGCTGCTTGTTGGCGGCGACGAATTTCTCGACCGCCAGCTTCTCGCCCGCGACCCAGCGGGCCGAGGTGAATTGCGAGGGCTCGAATCGCACGGGCAGGCCATATTCAAGTTCGATCCGGCTTGCCAGAACCTCGAACTGGAGCGCGCCGACGACGCCGACGATGAAGCCCGAACCGAATGTGGGCTTGAAGACCTTGGCGGCCCCTTCTTCCGCGAACTGCATCAACGCCTTTTCAAGGTGCTTGGCCTTCATCGGATCGCCCGCCCGGCAGTTTTGCAAAAGCTCCGGCGCGAACGACGGGATGCCTGTGACGCGCAGCGCCTCGCCTTCGGTCAGCGTATCGCCAATTCGCAACTGGCCATGGTTGGGGATGCCGATGATATCGCCGGCCCATGCCTCTTCCGCCAGCTCGCGGTCGGCGGCAAGGAACAGGACCGGGTTCGACACCGCCATCGGCTTTTTCGAGCGCACATGGAGGAGTTTCATGCCACGGGTGAAGTGTCCGGATGCCAGCCGGACAAAGGCCACGCGGTCACGGTGCTTGGGGTCCATATTGGCTTGAACCTTGAAGACAAAGCCCGTGACCTTGGTCTCTTCCGGCGCGATGCTGCGAGGTTCGGCACTTTGCACCTGCGGCTCGGGGCCATAGGTGCTGATGCCATCCATAAGCTCTTTCACGCCGAAGGAGTTGATGGCCGAGCCGAACCAGATCGGCGTCATGTGCCCCTCAAGGACGGCCTGAGGATCGAGCCGGGGCAAGAGCTCGCGCGCCATTTCCAGCTCTTCCTTCAGTTTTTCCAGAAGCTGCGCGGGGACGTGCTGGGCCAGCTTGGGGTCGTCAAGCCCGTTGATCTCGATGGTTTCGGCCACGCGGTTCCGGTCGGCCCGATCCATGAGTTCGAGCCGGTCGCGCAGGATGTCGTAGCAGCCGATGAACTCGCGGCCCGTGCCAATCGGCCATGAGGCGGGCGTGACGTCGATCGCCAGCATTTCCTGGATCTCGTCGATGATCTCGAACGTATCGCGGCTTTCGCGGTCCATCTTGTTGCAGAAGGTCAGGATCGGCAGATCGCGCAGGCGGCAGACCTCGAAAAGCTTTTGCGTCTGGCTTTCCACCCCCTTCGCGCCGTCGATCACCATGACCGCGGCGTCGACCGCCGTCAGCGTGCGATAGGTATCCTCGGAGAAGTCCGAGTGACCTGGCGTGTCCACGAGGTTGAAGCGGAACTTCTTGTAGTCGAACGACATGGCCGAGGCCGAGACAGAAATTCCCCGGTCTTTCTCCATCTGCATGAAGTCCGACCGCGTGCGCCGCGCCTCGCCCTTGGCGCGCACCTGACCGGCCATCTGGATGGCGCCCCCGAAGAGAAGGAATTTCTCGGTCAGAGTCGTCTTGCCGGCATCGGGGTGCGAGATGATCGCAAAGGTCCGGCGGCGGGCGATTTCGGGCGGAAGGGCAGGGCGGTTGGTCATGCGCCCCCTATAGGGGGCGTTTGAACAAAGGGCAATCGGGTCAGGGTCTGGCGACAAGGAGGTCGGTGATTGGCGCACGCATCAGGTCTGTAGCGAGGGATCCAAGCAGGCTTCGGGGGGCGGCGACTCGGCTATGCGCCCCAACTGTGAGCAAGGTTGCGCCGGTTTCGCGCACGGCCTGCTGCAAGCCCCCGTAAGCGGCGCCGACGACGAAGCGAGTGTCGGAGGCCGGCAGATCGAGGTCTTGCCGCCAGCGAAGGTTGGCTTCGGATGCGTCGTTGCGGAATGACTGCTCGAGCGAACGACTGGCGTCGGACGACGTTCCCAGCATCCCGGAATAGGAGATTTGCAGCATGTGCACGGGCGTGATCTTGGCTTTGGGGGCCAGCCGGTGGCCCGCCCTCAGGGCGGTCATTGCGCCAGGGGAAAAATCGGTTGCGGCGACAATCTGATCGTAGGGATGATCTGCCGGATCAGCGACGACAAGGACAGAGCGATCAGTCAGACGAACTATCCTTTGGGCGGTGGTTTCGTGAAGGGCCGCAAGGAAGGACCTGTCCCGATGGGTGCCCAGAACAACAAGGTCAGGAGAAAGTTCGGCGGCCAGCGCGATCATCTCCGTGGCCGGATGTCCAACGCGAACCACGACCGAATGGCTTGTGTCCCGACCCAGAAAACCGGCGCTGCGCCTTAGCATCTCTTCCGCCTGGGCCGCCAGCGCCTTCGTGATCTACTCTGGCATTGCGTCGTCGATGACACTGGCAAGGATGACTTGCGCGCTATGTTCTCGCGCCAACATGAAGGCACGTTGAACAGCACGGTCTGACCGAGCGGACAGGTCAGACCCGACGAGAACTGTCTCTGGCGGCTTTTTCATTCCGGACTCCCCTTGTTATCCCAAGAGCTATTTGGTTGCCGGAAAGTTCGAGTTCAAGAGGACGAAGCCCGTCTGAGCAGACCTGCGGCATCCGGATTTCGTGCGAGGTCTTCGGTCACTTCAAAATCATGATGCGCGCGCAGCCGGTGCCCATGCCTGGCGGGCGCAATTGTCGCGCCAAGGGAATCAGGAAGCACACCTTTTGTTCGGGGGTCGATCATGAGCGACTCGGCGGCGATCCCTTCGGCATAAATGATCTGGTGTTCATCAAAGAGCAGCTGGAAATATTCCATGAAGCAGCTCTCGCGCTGATAGATCGTGTCTCCGTTGATTAGATGCCGGACCTTGACGAAGACCTCCGAACGCCCGAGGCCAAGAGCATCTTGCCGCTGGTAGACAAAGACGCGGTGATCGGGGCTTACCACAAGATCCTCGGCGTTGTGAAGCGTCCCCTTGGTGATCACCACGGGAGCCTCCGTGCCGGCGGCACGGATCGTCGATTGCCCGATCCAGCGAACCGGCTGGCCTCCGTCGTCGCGGGTCAGCACCCGGTCGCCGATCCGAAGATCCTCGATCCGGCGCTGTTCGCCTGTTGAAGGGGTGATCTGGGTTCCACGGCTGAACGCGACGCAGGCCATTCGGGAAAACAGCGCGGGGGCAGCCTTGGGATCGTTGCCGACAAGCCGGTAATCGATTTCTTCCCTGAGGGTATCGAGCGGCAGGAGGTAGGTGTCGACCAACACGCCAAGCTCGACCTCGGCAAAGATTAGCGCCTCATGGGTCGATCCGTCATTTCCCATCAGGTTGATGCAGGTATCGAGGAAAAGATCGCGGCCCCGACCGCCCGGCTTGTTGTCATCGACAATCTGGTAGGGGCGGTTGTCTCCAACA
Source organism: Marivivens sp. (assembly GCA_030827165.1). Lineage (GTDB taxonomy): Bacteria > Pseudomonadota > Alphaproteobacteria > Rhodobacterales > Rhodobacteraceae > RFZI01. The sequence continues at coordinate 22,552 of JAURFB010000009.1, read as the reverse complement.
AGGCGAAAGGTCAGCAGGACCCGTTGGGCACCGGACGCGAGTTGATACACGTCATCGAGGACGAGGTCGTCGGAGACACCAATTTCCTCGCCGCGCGCCACACCTGCGACCGCGGTAAAATCCGAAGATCTGAAAACCAGATGGGCCTGCACGGCCTGCTGCTCTATGGAAGACATGAAAACCACCGCACGAAACAAACGACAAACACTTGGCTCTGGCTAAAGTCTGATTGCGGCGGAAAATTGCCTTGGATCGGGTCATCCTTTGGCTATTACTGCCACAAGCAGATGGAACGAGAGGAGACAGACATGGATTTGGGAATTCGCGGGAAACGGGCGCTGGTCTGTGCCGGATCCAAGGGGCTTGGGCGCGGATGTGCCGAGGCGCTGGCCGAGGCGGGGGTTGATATCGTGCTGAACGCCCGCAGCGCAGGCCCGCTCGAGGAGACCGCGCGGGCGATCCGCGAGGCCTATGGCGTGTCGGTCACGACCGTCGCCGTGGATGTGACAACCCCCGAAGGCCACGCCGCCGTTCTTGAAGCCGCTGGCCGGATCGACATCCTTGTGAACAACGCGGGCGGCCCGCCGCCCGGCCTCTGGTCGGACTGGGAGCGCGAGGATTTCATCAAGGCGCTTGATAGCAACATGCTCACGCCCATCGCGCTGATCAAAGCCTCGCTACCGGGGATGATCGAACGGGGTTGGGGCCGGATCGTCAACATAACCTCGGGCGCGGTGAAATCGCCGATCCCGCAGCTTGGCCTGTCCAACTCGGCCCGCGCGGGCCTGACCGGCTATGTCGCTGGCACGTCGCGACAGGTGGCCAGGCATGGTGTGACGATCAACAACCTTTTGCCGGGCATCCATGCGACCGACCGGGCGATCCAGCTTGATACGGGCGTGGCCAACACGAAAGGCATCAGCATCGAAGACGCCAAGAAACAACGCGAGGCGACGATCCCGGCACATCGCTATGGCACGGCCAAGGAATTCGGCGCGACCTGTGCGTTCCTTTGCTCGCAGCACGCGGGCTTTATCGTGGGGCAAAACATCCTCGCCGATGGCGGCGCCTTCAACTCGACCCTTTGATGGGGTGCTTGCCCCAGCGGGGCAGTCTTGGTAGAGGCGTTATACCCGAGAGCTTTGGTCGGAATTGAATGCTGTGAACCAGCCCCCGCGCCTTGAGATCCGCAATATCGTCCGCTCGTTTGGCGGGCGGCGGGTCGTCAACGATGTCTCACTTGCAGTCATGCCGGGGCAGGTGACGTGCCTTCTCGGTCCCTCGGGCTGCGGCAAGTCGACCACTCTGCGGCTCATCGCCGGTGTCGAGATGCAAGACAGCGGCAGCATCTGGGTGGATGGCCAGCTGGTCTGCGACACGGTTTTCCGCGTGCCGCCCGAGGGGCGCTCGATCGGTCTGATGTTTCAGGATTTCGCCCTTTTTCCGCATCTGAGCGTGGCTCGGAACGTGGCCTTCGGCCTGCACGGCCGCCGCGCCGAGAACGATGCGCGGGTGGCGGAGCTTCTCGAAAAGGTCGGCATGACGAGCTATGCCGGCGCATATCCGCACGAGCTTTCGGGAGGCGAGCAACAGCGCGTGGCGCTGGCCCGGGCACTGGCCCCGCGGCCGCGCATCATGCTGATGGACGAGCCGTTCTCGGGCCTTGATGACCGCCTGCGCGACGAGATCCGCGACCAGACGCTTGACGTCTTGAAAAGCGAAGGGACGGCGGTTCTGCTCGTCACTCACGAGCCCGCCGAGGCGATGCGGATGGCCGACGAGATCGCGCTGATGCGCAACGGCAGGATCGTCCAGCGTGGGGCGCCCTATAATATCTACAATGCGCCAGTGGATCGGGCCGCTGCGGCATTTTTTAGTGATATCAATGTGATCCGAGGCAAAGTTCACGGGGCTTTGACGGAAACCGCCTTTGGTCAGTTTCTCGCCCCCGGCGTGCCTGATGGCACCGAGGTCGAGATCGCGATCCGGCCCCAACACTTGCGGATCGACTTTGACCGTGGCGGCAAGGGCCCGCTGCCGACCGCCTCGGAAGGCACCCCGGCACGGGGCATAGTGGAACGGGCGCGCTATATGGGATCGGAGAGCCTTGTCGAGTTTCGCATGGATTTCGACGGCTCGATCCTCAAGGCGCAGATCCCGTCCGTATTCCTGCCCAATTCCGGAACGCCGCTCTGGCTGATGATCCGCCGCGACAAGTGCTTCGTCTTTCCGGTCCGCTAGGGAAGGGTCAGGATCGCCAGAAAATCGTCGATGGTCTTGCCCTCGTCGGGTAGAAACCCGGCCGACCCCACGCCCGCCCGCACCATGAAATCCAGCCGGTAGACCCGGAAATCCTGAAGTGTTTCGCTAAAGCCCGTCAGCGTCCAGACGCGGCCCCAGAAATCAAGTTGAAGCGGGCGGACGATCTGGGTTGTCGTCGAAACATCGGGGGCGGCGTAGACGATCTCGACCAAGAGGTGTTCGCGCAAGGCGCTGCGCAGGGGCGCCAGATGCGGCGCGGCGCGGGCCGCCTCGGGGGTCGCAAAGACAAAGCTTTGCAATCCCGGCTCCTGCTGTCCCTGAGGCGTCACCGCGCCAACCTTGCCCCGCAACGAGCTTGCTGCCTTCGCCAATGCGGGATCAGCGGCGCTGCCGACCAGGGCAAGACCAAGGCGCAACGCCTCAAACTCCTCTCGCGTCAGCGCCAGGGGCGGCAAGCTGACGGGGCCCTTCAGCACATAGCCCACCCCGCGTTCGCCCTCGACCGGCAGGCCCGACGCCTGAAGCGCCGCCATGTCGCGCCAGATCGTGCGGGTGGAAACCCCAAGGGATCTGGCCAGATCGCCCGCGCGGTGAAGCTGCCCGTCGCGCAGGGTCTGGATCAGGGTGAAGAGGCGGTCGTTGCGGGCCATAGCGGGGCTGGTTTGTCAGTTTCTTTCAAGCGTATTGGATAAATGCCAAGAAAAAAGGGCTTTGGCGAGGGGAAGCAACTGACATTTTCCTGTCAGCAGGCCGTCGCCGAGGCGAGCATGAGCGTCTGTTCATCGTCGTTTTGGTCTTTGATCTGGCGGGGCAAGGCCGTAAGACTGGTCTGTCGAAATTTTTGGGCGGCTCCCGCACGCCGCCCAACATGGGAGAGAAACATGCTCAACAACATCGGCCTTCCCGGCCTTCTTCTGATCGCAGTCGTCGTGCTGGTCCTTTTCGGTCGCGGCAAGATTTCCTCGCTCATGGGCGAAGTTGGCAAGGGCATCACCGCCTTCAAGAAAGGCGTTGATGATGGCAAGAAAGAAATCGAAGAAGGCGCCGCCGAAGCCGCGCGCGACGTGACCCCCGAAAAGGACAAGGACAAGGCCTGAGCCTTTTCGTCCTGAACGCCCAAAAATAAGGGATACCGTCGATGTTTGGCCTCGGCTGGAGTGAAATGGTGCTGATCGGCATCGTGGCGTTGATCGTCATCGGTCCGAAAGACCTACCTGTCATGTTCCGCACCTTGGGACAGTTTACCGGCAAGGCGCGTCAAATGGCGCGCGAGTTCAGCCGGGCGATGGAAAGCGCCGCCGACGATGCGGGTGTGAAAGACATCACCAAGACCATCAAGGCGGCTGCCAATCCCCAGAAGTTCGGGGTCGACAAGCTGAAAGAGGCGACCGACTTCAAGAGCGTGATCAAGCCGTTCGGCGAGACCGAAAAGCTCTCGCAGGAGCGGGCGGAAATTCGCGACAAGATCCAGGAGGCGACCGCCCGTGTCGCCTCGGAACGGATCGCCCGCGAAAAAGCCGCCGCCGAAGCCAAGGCCACCAAGGAGGCTGCGCCGGCGCCTGAGGCCAAGCCAGCGCCCAAGGCAAAGGCTGCGCCCAAGCCCAAAGCCTCGGCAAAGGCCGCGGCGAAACCGGCCGCCAAGCCCCGCGCTAAAAAAGCCGCCACCCCCAAGCCCGAGGCTGAGGTATGAGCAAGACCGACGACATTGACGATTCTTCCGCTCCGCTGATCGAGCATCTGTCAGAGCTGCGCGATCGCCTCATCAAGTCGCTGGTGGCTTTCATCATCGGCATGGTGATCTGCTTTGCGTTTTGGAACCCGATCTTCAACTTTCTGACCCAGCCGCTCTGCTCGGCCCTCGCCGACCGCGGTCAGGACGATTGCGGCCTGATCCTCATCGCCCTTCAAGAGGGCTTCTTTGTCGCTATCTCGATTTCTCTGGTCGGCGGTCTTGCCCTTTCGTTTCCGGTCATCAGCTACCAGATGTGGCGCTTCGTGGCGCCGGGGCTCTACAAATCCGAAAAAGGCGCTTTCTTGCCCTTCCTTGTCGCCTCTCCCTTCATGTTCGGGCTTGGCGCGGCATTCGCCTATTATGCGATCACCCCGCTCGCCTTCAATTTCTTCCTCAACTTCCAGCAGCCGGGCTCGCTCCTGACCGGCACCGAGGGTGAGACCGCCGTCGCTGGCATCGCCTTCCAAGGCTCGGCACAGGCCTATCTGTCGCTCACCATAAAGTTCATCGTCGCCTTCGGCTTGTGTTTCCAGCTGCCGGTGCTTCTGTCGCTCATGGGCAAGGCAGGATTGGTCAGCTCTCGCGGCCTCAAGGGAATGCGGAAATACGCAGTCGTCGGAATCCTGATCCTCGCCGCTCTGGCGACCCCGCCCGATGTTGTCAGCCAGGTCATTCTCTTTGTCGTGGTCTATGGCCTCTACGAAATCTCGATCCAGCTTGTCGCCCGTATAGAACGCCAGAAGGATGCCAAGGCCCGCGAAGAGGGGATCATTGGCGAGGGCGAGAGCCTCTTTGACGAGCCCAAGGACGACGAGGAAGAGGCAAGCAGCGAGGGCAAGGCGTGAGCAGCGACAAGGCCCTGAACCGGATCGCCGACGCGCTTGACCGGATTAGCCCCGCGCCGCGTCCCGCGCCCGACTTTGCCGCCGCCTCGGCCTTTGTCTGGCATCCCGATCCCGACCGGCTGGTGCCTGTCGACAAGGTCAACCGGATCGACGTGGGCCTGCTTATCGGCATTGACCGCTCGCGCGACACGCTTCTGGCCAATACCAGACAGTTCGCCCGCGGCCTGCCCGCCAACAACGCGCTTCTTTGGGGGGCGCGGGGGATGGGCAAATCAAGCCTTGTGAAGGCGATCCACGGCAATCTATCGCCGGATCATCCGGGCCTCAAGCTGGTCGAGATCCAGCGGGAAGATCTCGCCTCCATCGGCCGCTGCCTCAACCTGCTGCGCGGGCGCGCGGAGCGGTTCGTCCTTTTCTGCGACGACCTGTCGTTCAGCCACGATGACGCGCATTACAAATCGCTCAAGGCGGTTCTGGATGGCGGCATCGAAGGGCGGCCCGACAACGTGGTGCTCTACGCCACGTCAAACCGCCGTCACCTGATGCCGCGCGACATGATCGAGAACGAGCGCTCCTCGGCGATCAACCCCTCCGAGGCGGTCGAGGAAAAGGTCTCGCTTTCCGACAGGTTCGGCCTCTGGCTCGGCTTCCACCCCTGCGATCAGGACGAATACCTCGCCATGATCCGCGGCTATTGCGATGCCTATGCCGTCGCGATCGACGACGAGACCCTCCGCGCCGAGGCGATCGAATGGCAGGCCACGCGCGGCAGCCGCTCGGGCCGCGTGGCCTGGCAGTATTTCACCGATCTGGCGGGCCGCCGTGGCGTAACGATCTAGGGCAGATAGCCGGTCGGATCGACGCTCTCGAGGCCCTGCCTCACTTCGAAATGCAGGAACGAGGGATTGCCCGCGCGCACTTTGCCGATGGTCTGGCCCTGCGTGACCTCGGCGCCTTTCTCGACGGTAAGGTTGTCGAGGTTGGTGTAGACCGTCAACAGGTTGTTGGCGTGCCGGATGACCACGATGGCAACGCCGTTGGTATCCTTGGTGATCGCTGCAACCGAGCCTGCGGCGGCGGCCTTGACGGGTGTCCCGACCGGAGCGCCGACGTCGATGCCATCGTTGCGGCCCTTGGAATAGGCCCGGATGATCGAACCAGCGACCGGATAGATGAACGGCGCATCGCTGGCGACGGCCTGGCCGAGGTTCGGGGCGGCGGGCGTTTGGACGGGTGTGGTCGTAGCGGTCTCGTCCGGCAACGGCGTCGAGGCAGAAGGCGGCGTCGGCGTGAGCGTGCCCGTGCCGGGCTGAGACGCGAGTGTCGGACGGGTCTGCGGCGACGGTGTGGCCGAACCCTGCGGGATCAGCAGGAACTGGCCCTCGCGGACGGTAAAATCGGAATCGAGCCCGTTCCACTCCGCAAGATCCTGCACCGGAATGCCATAGAGACGGCTGATGATATAGGCGGTCTCGCCGCGCTTGACCTGATGTCGAAGAGGCTCGACCCCGGTCGGCGCGGGCGCTGCTGTTCCTTCAAGCGGTGTCGAAGCGATCGTCGACTGTTGCGGGCCGGCGCGGTCGATGGCGCTCGAGGCCAGCGACGTCACGTCAATCCCGTCAGCCGAGCTAAAGCCTGTCGTCAGCTGACCTTCGACCCGCACGGGCAGGGCGATAATTTCTCCGGCGTTCAACGGCGTGTCGGGGTCGATGCCGTTGTATTTTCCCAAGGTCACGGGGTCGAGCGAGAGACGTTGGGCGATGGTGCGCACCGTATCGCCGCGGCGGGCCACGGCGACCTGGTAGTTGGGATAGGTGATGACGCCACGCGCGTCGGGCTCGGGGCGGATCGGGATCCGCTGTATCGAAGCCGTGGTGTCGAGCGTATTTCCGCCGAAATCACGCATGTCCCAGTCGAGCGCGGTCTCCTGACAGGCGCTCAATAAGGCAAGGGCGGTCCCGGCAAGAAGCAAGCCGCGAAGGGCAGGAAGGCGATGGGTCATTGCTCGATCCTCGTCATATGTCAGGCCCCTGTTGATCGGGGCTTTTGGGGGCGGCTAGCTACCAAGTCCTTCAACCAAAGGCACAAAGCGCACGGCGCGCAATTCGTCATAATCAAAACCGTCTTCCGTCCGTGTTACCCGAATGAGGCTTTGGACCGCATCCGACTGCCCGACCGGCAAAACCATGATACCCCCAACGCGAAGCTGGGCCAAGAGCGGGCCGGGGGGGTCTTCGGCGGCGGCGGTCACAAGGATGCGATCAAAAGGCGCCTGTTCGGGCAGGCCAAAGCTGCCGTCGGCATGAACGGCGGTAATATTAGCAAGCCCAAGCCTGTCGAAGATCGTCTGCGCCTCGGTCACGAGCCGCTTGTGCCGCTCGATCGTATAGACCCGCCGCGCCAGCTGACTGAGGATCGCCGCCTGATAGCCCGAGCCGGTGCCGACCTCGAGAACCTTGTCGCGCGACTGGATATTGAGCGCCTGCGTCATCAGCCCGACGACCGAAGGCTGGCTTATCGTCTGACCCGCGCCGATGGGCAGCGGCATATCCTCATAGGCGCGGTCGGCGAAGATGCCGCGCACGAAATCGGCCCGGTCGATCTTCTCCATCGCGGTGAGCACCCGCGCATCAGTCACCCCGCGCGAGCGCAGCGCGAAGAGGAACTGCATCTTGCGCTCGGCCTCGTTCGTCATGCCAGCGCGTCCTGCAAATGCGCAAGTCGGTCGTGCGCAGTCAGATCGGCGCGCATGGGCGTGACCGAGATGAAGCCGCCCAGATTAGCGTGCGCGTCCGAACCGGGCAGGGTCGGCTCATTCTGGGCGCCGCCCTTGATCCAGAGAAACCTTCGCCCCGAGGGCGACAGGTGCGGATCGACCGAGAACCGCGTATTGCGGCGATAACCTTGCGACGCGGCCAAGGTGCCCTTGACGGCTCTTGCCGGAACCGGAGGGAAATTCACGTTGTAGAAAAGGCGGTAATCCTCCTGATCCCACGGGGCGGCATCCAGAAGGCGTCGGACCACCTGCGCGCCAAACTTGGCGGCGGCTTCGAACGGGTCGGCCAGATCGCGGTTGTCGGGGCCGAGGAATTGCGACAACGCAATCGCCGGAACACCCTGAAGGGCGGCCTCCATCGCTGCGCCGATGGTGCCGGAATAAAGCACGTTCTCGGCGGCATTGTTGCCCCGGTTGACGCCGGACAGAACAAGATCGGGGCCTGCGCCGGTCATCACGTCATAAAGACCGGCCAGAACACAGTCGGCAGGCGAGCCTTCGGCGGCAAAGCGGCGCGGGCCAAGCTCGGCCACCATCATGGGATGTGTATAGCTGATGCAATGGCCGACGCCGGATTGCTCAAAGGCGGGCGCGACCGTCCAGACCTCGCCATCGGGCCCCGCGATCTCGGCGGCGATGGCCTGAAGTGTGATCAGCCCCGGAGCGTTGATCCCGTCATCGTTGGTGATGAGTATGCGCATATTGTCCTGCCTCTGCCTGCCCTTTCCTATGCAATCGCGGGCAGGGCGGCAAGCGGGCAGGTCAGCCGAGGATTTCCGGCAAGAGGCGCACCGCTTCGTCGCGGATATCGGCAAGCTTTGCGCGATCCTCGCCCGGATAGAAACGGGCGCGGGTTCCGGTGGGCATCGGACAGGGGGCAAGGATGCGGACATCGGGGCCGGTGCGCTGGCTCTCGGCCTGCCAGCTGCGGGCGAGGGCGATCTGGGCAGCCTTGGTCGCCCCGTAATGGCCGAAAAAGGCCTCGCCGCCGCGCGGGTCGTCGAAGAACACGGCTTTGCCCGTCTGGCCAAGGAGCGGCGCCAAATAGGAAACAAGCCGCTGGGTGGCGTGAACGTTGATCTCGAGCGACTTTACGAAATCCTTTTCCGCAAGCTGTGACGCAGGGGCGAGGGGGCCAGCGTGGATCGCGGTATGGATCCATAGATCCAGTTTGCCCCAGCGATCAAAGATCGACCGGCAGAGTTGCTGCATCGCCGCCTCGACCGTGATGTCCATCGGCGCAAGGGTCGCCTGACCGCCCGTGGCGGCTATCCTGTCATCCAGTTCCTCAAGCGCGCCGACCGTCTTGGCGACAGCGACGATATGATGGGTCTGGGCGAGGGCTTCGGCCAAGGCGGTGCCAAGGCCGCGCGAGGCGCCGGTGACAAGAGCGACGGGGAGATCAGCAGTCTGGGTCATGTGGCTGCTTTGGCACGAGCGCAGCGGCTGAGCAAGAGACTTGCGAAGGCCTTCGGCCATTCGTTTGCACGTTACCGCTCGCATTCGTTGACATTTCGCTGCGGCGCGGCGATCTTGCGGCAGTTCTATTTGGAAAGGTGGCCCATGACTCTCTCTTCGACCCTCGTTCGCTCAAACTCGTTTGGCGCCAAGGCGCTGATGGTTCTGGGCGGTTCGCTCTTTATCGCCGCCGCCGCACAGGTGACGGTGCCGATGTATCCGGTTCCGGTGACGCTCCAGACGCTTGCTGTTCTGCTCGTCGGCTTCGCCTATGGCGCGCGTCTTGGGGCCGTGACGCTTGTGGCCTACCTCGCCGAAGGCGCGATGGGCCTGCCGGTGTTCGCCGGTTTCGCCAATGGCGCGGCCTTCTTCGGCCCGACCGCCGGTTTCCTTCTCGGCTTTGTCGGCATGGCCTGGCTTGCCGGTCTGGTGTCTGACGCCGGCGTGCGCCGCGTTGTGCCGCTGGCGCTGTCTGCCGCTGCCATCTCGGCGCTGCTCTATGTGCCCGGCGCCGCTTGGCCGATGGCTGTGGCAGGGGCCTTCGGCCTTGAAGGCGGCTGGGTCAACATCAGCGCCTCGGGCATCTGGACCTATTTCATGGCGCCCTTCCTGATCGGCGACGTGGTCAAGGCTGTTCTTGCCGCGCTGATCGTCACCGGCGCCTGGAAGGCCGTGGCCCGCAAGGCCTGATCGACCTGAGAGAAATGACAAGGCCGCGCCGGAGCTATCCGCGTCGCGGCCTTTTTCTATTCCGCCTCGGCATGGAGCCGTGCCAGCGCGGCCTCGCACATCCCGTAGGGCTCCCATTCGCAGCCCGCGCAGAGCGTCTTGAGCGACCCCGACGGGACGTCGGCGCGGATCCGCGCCTTGGCCTCGCCCCATGTCATCTCTTCATGCGGTTTGAGATGAAGCGCCGCCGCATGGGCGCGGTCGAGCGTCTTGATCTTGTCTTGCGTGGTGCAAAGCGTGCCGCGCCGCTTGGGGCAGGGAGCACAGATATCATCCGCCGCGCCCACGACGCGGATCGGCGTGGCGTCGCCCCCTTCGGCCCGCAGGCGCCCCATGACGATCCCGGTCATGTTCTCGGTGAAACCGTCTGAATAGCCCTTTCCCTCATAGCCGAGCGAGCACAGGAAATGGTGGGGGCGGAACCGGACCAGAGCGCTAGCCATGGCCCGCCTCTGCAAGCCGCGCGGCGACGATCCGTTCAAGAAGATCTGCGGGCAGGGGGCGAGCCGGGGTGAACAGCACGCCGGATTTGGAGTATTTGAAGCCCCGCACTTCAAGCTCGGCATTGAAAGCCGGAATGATACCGCCCGAATGGGGATAGAAACCGCAATGCTTGGTGAAACCTGCATAACCCGCGATCATTTTCTTGCCGATCCGGTGGCCCGGCATGGCGTAGGAAATGACTTCTTCCGAGGCAGGTAGAAGCGCGTTCACCCGCTCGCGCATCTCTTGCAGGCAGCGCGCCTGATCGTCGGGCAGCGTCGCGAGATAGTCGTCGATGCCGTTCATAGGTTCATCTTGGTTCACTTTGACTTGTAGGCCAGCAAGAAGAGCGCAAATTCAACTGCACGAACGTCAGAGGTCAACTCTGGGCGGCTAAAAAGGGTGTGTTTGAGGTTCTTGATCTGACTGTTGGCTGACAGTTTCCCTATTACGCGGCAGTAATCAGCGTACGCCTGTTTTTTTTCGTAGCGGTAGCGCGTCAGTTTCCAGTTAGAGGCAACCACGCTGTCCCAGATTGGGAAGGTTTCGGGCGAATAGAAATGGAGAAACTTTGACGTGCCAACCCACGAGTTATTCACCAACGGTAGAGAGATATCGCCCTTGGAAAGAGAATCCGCGACATCATCGACTCTCGTCATGCTATCCGCCCAATCAGCGAGCCATTCAATTCCCGCGTTTGGCAGAGGAGTCTTCAAGATCGTCGGCATCCAGCCGTAGGCCATCATTGAAAGAGAGGTCAGATTGGCCGCGCCGCCATGCTTGCGAAGAAGAGCGGCGCCTTTGAGCATGTTGTCATAAGACTGCTCGTAATCATTGATATTTAGGTTCTTTGCTTTAGTACCTAGGGCCTCGCCATCAAATTCTCGCGACAGATCCAGATTCTCACAAGAAATGAGGCGCGTGGCGGCGTCGGGCATTTACTCAGCCGCCTTCAGCTGGAATCCCTTCTGGATCATGTCGGCCGGTGCCACAGGATATTCGCCCGAGAAACAGGCGTCGCAATAGGCGGGTTTCTTGGGGTTGCGACCATTGGCTTCGCCCACGGCGCGGTAGAGCCCGTCGAGCGAGATGAACCGCAGGGAATCGACGCCCAGATGGGTCCGCATTTCATCCTCTGTCATCGTCGCGGCCAGAAGCTTTTCGCGCTGCGGCGTGTCGACGCCGTAAAAGCAGGGCCAGGCGGTGGGCGGCGAGGCGATGCGGAAGTGCACCTCGGCGGCGCCGGCATCGAGGATCATTTCCTTGATCTTGCGGCTCGTGGTGCCACGCACGACCGAATCGTCCACCAAGATCACCCGCTTGCCCTTGATTAGCGCCCGGTTGACGTTGAGCTTGAGGCGCACGCCCATGTTGCGGATCTGCTCGGTCGGCTCGATGAAAGTCCGGCCCATATATTGATTGCGGATGATACCCATACCGTAGGGGATGCCGCTCTCATGGGCGAAACCGATGGCCGCCGGCGTGCCGCTATCGGGCACGGGGCAGACAAGATCGGCCTCGACCGGCGCTTCGCGGGCAAGCTCGATGCCGATCTGGCGACGGGTCTCATAGACCGACCGACCGCCGAGGATCGAATCCGGGCGGCTGAAATAGACGTGCTCGAAAATGCAGAAACGCGAGTTCTGCGGGCGGAAGGGGAAATGGCTCGACACCCCGCTTTCGGCGTTGATGACTACCATCTCGCCCGGCTCGATCTCGCGCACGAACTCTGCGCCGATGATGTCGAGAGCGCAGGTCTCCGAGGCCAGCGCCCAACCGTCGCCAACCTTGCCCAACACAAGCGGGCGCACACCCAAGGGATCGCGCACCCCGATGAGCTTGGTGCGAGTCATCGCAACCACCGAGAAAGCGCCTTCGACCTTGCGCAGCGCCTCTTCCATCCGATCCGGGATGTTGCGGCCCATCGAACGGGCCATCAGGTGAATGATGCACTCGCTGTCTGAGGAGGATTGAAAGATCGAGCCGCGGTCAATGAGCTCGCGCCGCAGCGCGTCGGCGTTGGTGATATTGCCGTTGTGGGCAATGGCGGCGCCGCCCATTGCAAACTCGCCAAAGAAAGGTTGCACATCTCGGATCGCGGTCTGGCCCTTGTTGCCGGCCGTGGAATAGCGGACGTGGCCGATGCCGATCCCGCCGGGCAGGGTCTTCATCACCTCGGCCGAGGTAAAGTTGTCGCGCACATAGCCCATGCGGCGGGCCTGGTTGAAACCGGTCTCGGGGTCGTGGGTGACGATCCCGCCCGCCTCTTGCCCGCGGTGCTGAAGCGCGTGCAGACCAAGGGCGATGAAGTTGGCGGCATCGCTGACGCCGACCACGCCGAAGATCCCGCATTCCTCCTTGAGCTTGTCGTCGTCGAAGGGGTTGGCGGGCGGCATCTGGCTGGACACGAGTGTGGCTCCGAATCCGTTATCTGGCTGTGGCCCCCTGATAGTCGCATCGGGGGGGTATGTCACGAACCTATGACAGATGGGCCGGAGCGGGCGATCAGTTGGTCGAGCACTGCCCGACGAGCTGTTCGTATTGGGTTTTCAGCCACGACAGCGAGGCTTCGGGGTCTTTCTCGTCGAGCGAGCCCGAGATGCGACCATAGATCGCGGCGGCGCGGCTGTCGTCGATCATGGCGATATTCTGGGTCGATAGGATCGTGTCGTAGACAAAGAACGCAGCCACGACGAGGGCAATGCCGCGGGCCACGCCGAAGAGGAACCCCAGGCCCTGATCTACCGCATTGGCGGCCGAGCGTTGCACCATGCCCGACAGGAGCGGCGTGAAGATCGAAAAGACCACGAGCGCGATGGCAAACACTGCGGCAAAGGCCGAGATCACCGAAAGTTCGCAGCTGTCGCCGATGAAATCGCCCAGCACGGGGATCTGCTTGACCAGAGGTTGCGCCTTGTCGGCAAAGACGAAGGCCACGACCGCCGAGCCGACCCATCCGGCAATGGCCATCGCCTCGCGGACAAATCCTCGCGAATAGGCCAGCAGGGCCGAGATCACGATCAGGGTGGCGACGACGCCATCGACTAGGGTGAAACCGTCCATGCTCTTCCTCTATCCCTTGGCCTCTCGCGGGCCGAAGATCGCGTCCACAAAGCCCGCCAGATCGGTCATCTGCCGAAGCTCCATGCCGCTGCCTGCCTGCTTCTTGGCCAATTGCGGCATAATTGCAGAGGTGAAACCAAGTTTTTGCGCTTCTTTCAACCTGTTTTCGGTTTGAACGACAGGTCGCAGCGCACCTGAGAGGCTGATTTCGCCAAACACGACCGCTTCGGGCGGAAGGGCAGCATCTTCACGAGCCGAGATGAGAGCGGCCGCCACGGCAAGGTCGGCGGCGGGTTCGGAGATCTTGAGGCCGCCCGCGACGTTGAGATAGACATCAAGACCGGCAAAGGCGACGCCGCAACGGGCCTCGAGCACGGCGAGGATCATCGCCAGTCGCCCGCCATCCCAGCCGACGACCGACCTGCGCGGCTGGGCTGTGGGCGAGGGAGCGACAAGGGCCTGTATCTCGCACAGCATCGGTCGCGTGCCCTCGATCCCGGCGAACACGACCGAGCCGGGGGCGGGCTTGCCGCGCTCGGAGAGGAACAGGGCCGAAGGATTGCGGACCTCGGCCAATCCCTTGCCCGTCATCTCGAAAACGCCGATCTCGTCAGCGGGGCCGAAGCGGTTTTTCACCGCGCGCAGGATGCGGAACTGGTGACCGCGCTCGCCTTCGAAATAAAGAACCGTATCGACCATGTGTTCAACCACGCGGGGGCCCGCGATGGCGCCTTCCTTCGTGACGTGGCCGACCATGATCACGGCCATGCCCTTGCGCTTGGCAAAACTTGTCAGCTCGTGTGCAGAAGCCCGGACCTGAGAGACAGACCCCGGCGCACTGTCGACCGTGTCGGCCCACATGGTCTGGATCGAGTCGATGATCGCGAGGTCGGGCTTTTCGGTCTCGAGCGTTGTCAGGATATCGCGCAGGTTGGTCTCCGCCGCGAGGCGCACGGGGCTTTTCTCAAGCCCCAGCCGCCGCGCCCGCATCTGCACCTGCGCCACCGATTCCTCGCCCGAGACATAGATGACCTTGAGGCCATTGCGGGCAAAGCGGGCCGCGGCCTGCAGGAGAAGCGTTGATTTGCCGATGCCCGGATCGCCACCAACGAGCAGCGCCGAGGCTTTCACAAGGCCACCACCCAGCACGCGATCAAGCTCTTCAACGCCGGCCTCGGTTCGGGGCGGCTCGGGCTCTTCGGTGGCAAGGTCGGTCAGCGGCAGGCCCTTGCCGCGTTTGCCGCCAAGGGTCTTGCCAGCGGGGCCGGATGACAGCGGCGCCTCTTGGCTGATCGAGTTCCACGAACCGCACGCCTCGCACTGGCCCGCCCACTTCGAAAAGGCGGCGCCACAGGCAGAGCAGGTATAGCTGAGGTCTTTGGCCATGGCTCTTTCTGCCTCAGGCGGCGCGGCGCGGCAACGGCTATCGTCCGCGCCGGTGCGGGGTGAGCGCCGAGATGAAGAGCGAGGCCAAGACGCAAGCCGTGAACAGCCACAGCCCCCATTCGACCTCGATACGGGTGGGCGCGCTCGCCTTGGCGATGACGATGTAAAGCGCGATCAGAAAGACATCCGCCATCGCTAGGCGGCCAAGCCACGTCAGCGCGGGCAGGAGGCGCGCAGAAAGCAGGCGGGAATGGATGAGGGCGATGGCGATGGTCTTCACATAGGGCACGAAAATCGCAAGCATCGTCACCACCAGCGCGAGCGCCGCATCGCTTTCCCAAAGGCTCTGAAGCCCGCTGATCACGCTGATCTCGGTCAGGCCAAAGATCGGCAGAATGAACCCCGCCTTCAGGAGCGGCGCAAACCACGCGAGAGGATAGAGGATCAAAAGCGCATAGTTGGCGATCTTGAGAGTGCTAGTCATCCAGCGCCCCGAGGGCAGCAAGGCAAAGCAAGAGCAGGATCGCTGTGCCCGCGCAATGAAAGGTCAGCTTGTCATACCGCGTGGCGGGGCCGCCCCAGACCATGCCAGCACTCCAAGACGCAAACGCGATCAGCGCGGAAAACATGATCATCGGTCCTGCAACATATTCGGGTACGAAATGGCCTGCGGCCAGAATCCAGCCAAAAGCATAGGTCGAGCAGAATACTATCACCATGACTGCCGCAAAGCCTTTGGCGCGGTTTGGGTTTTTCAGGTTGCCTATCTGCGGAATTGCGGCACCAAGCGCGATAGCGTTGGCAAGGACATAGGCGATAATCTGGCTGATGGCGGGCATGGCGCAACGCTAGGCAATCGCCAGGGCTTCGGCAAGCGCTAGCGCAGGGTTTCGATCGGGCCTTCGGGGCTTCCGGAGACGAACTGACGGACGTAGGGATCGCTCGTTGTATCCAGATCGCCGATCGGCCCCGCCCAACGGATCTTGCCCGCGTGCAGCATCGCCACCTGATCGGCGATCGCCCGCACCGAGGTCATGTCGTGGGTGATGGTGATGGTCGTCGCGCCAATTTCGGCGACGATCTCGCGGATCAGATCGTTGATCACGCCCGACATGATCGGATCGAGGCCGGTGGTCGGCTCGTCGAAGAAGATGATTTCCGGCTCGGCGGCGATGGCGCGGGCAAGGCTCACGCGCTTTTGCATGCCCCCCGAAAGCTCGGCCGGAAAGCGGTCGGCCACATCGGGGGCAAGTCCCACGCGGCGCAGCTTTTCGATCGCGATTTCCCTGGCCTCGGCCTTGGGCCGTTTGAGCGAGCCGCGCAAAAGGCGGAAGGCGACGTTTTGCCAGACTGGCAGGCTGTCAAAGAGGGCACCTCCCTGAAACAGCATTCCAAAGCGGGCGAGAAAGGCGTCGCGCGGCTGGGTCGTCACATCGACGCCATCGACGGTGATCACACCCGCATCCGGCTCGACCAGCCCGAGGATGCATTTTATCAGGATCGACTTGCCGGTGCCCGACCCGCCGATCACAACGGTGCTGGTGCCCTTGGGGACAGTCAGGTCAATCCCTTGCAAGACCTTGTTGGCGCCGAATGCCTTGTGAACGTCGGAAAGCGTGATCATGCCGAGAAAAACGCCTCCGTCAGCAGGAAGTTGGAGGCAAGGATCAAAACGGCGGCCATGACGACCGAGTTCTTCGTCGCCCGTCCCACGCCCATCGCGCCGCGGCCCGAATTCATGCCGTAGTAGCACCCCATGAGCGCGGCGATGAAGCCAAAGACCGCGCCTTTGACGAGCGAGGATGTGATGTCGAGCGGTTCGAGGAAATCGACGGTGTTCTGCAAATAGGTCGCGCCGTTGAACCCAAGGCGCTGTGTGCCGACAAGATAGCCGCCCATGATGCCAATAATATCGCCGATGCCGACAAGGACAGGCATGACCAGCGTCGCCGCGAGGACGCGGGGCAGGGTGAGGTATTTCATCGGATGGGTCGAGAGCGTGACCAGCGCGTCGATCTGTTCGGTGACTTTCATCGTCGCGATCTCGGCGGCGACCGACGAGGTCACGCGCGCGGCGATCATCAGGCCGACCAACACCGGGCCAAGCTCGCGCACCATGCCGATGGCGACGATCTGCGGCACCACCGCCTCAGCGTTGAACCGTGCGCCGCCCGCGTAAATCTGAAGCGCGAGGGCACCGCCGGTAAAGATCGCGGTAAGCCCCACAACAGGCAGCGAGAAATATCCGATCTGCATGAGGCTCTGGCCGAGCTCTTTGGGATATAAGGGCGGACGGAACAGGTGGCTTACGGTGCCGAGGGTGAAAAGAACGAACCGCCCGAGCGCCGCAAGCGACGACAGGACGGCAGCACCGATGGAGGCCAGAATTCGGGTCATGCGCTATGATACCGCCTGCCGTAGCGGCTGCCCAGAGAGGTCAGGATTTCATAGCCGATGGTTTCGGCGATGGTCGCCAGATCGTCGACGTTCTGATGCGGGCCGATGATGGTCAGCGCAGAAGGAACCTCCTCAAGGTCGGTCACATCGACGGTGATGGTATCCATCGACACACGGCCGACGAGCGGGCAGGGCGTATCGCCTGCCCAGAGCGCGCCCTTGTTCGAGAGAGACCGAAGAAGGCCGTCAGCATAGCCGGCAACGACCGAGGCGATGCGGGTCGGGCGTGTGGCCTGCCAGCTGTTGCCATAGCCAACGACCTCGCCCGCCTCGAGATGGCGCACCTGCGCCACCGGCAGATCGAGCCGCACCACGGACCGCGCCTCGGCAAAGGGCTGGCCACCATAAAGGCCGATGCCGGGGCGGGTGATCTCGAAATGATAGTCGGGGCCAAGCAGGATGCCGCCCGTGGCGGCGAAAGAGCGCGGAATGCCCGTTCCATCCGTCATCTGGCGGAACAGGTCGAGCTGATAGGCGTTCATCGGGTGATCCGGCTCATCGGCGCAGGCCAGATGGCTCATCAAAAGGTCCGGGCCCTGCGCCAGTGCGATGGGCGCGACTGCCGACCATTCGTCCCACTCCATGCCGAGCCGGTTCATCCCCGTATCTAGCTGGATGCCAAAGGGGCGGCCCGGCAGCGCCTCGAAATGGCGGGTGAGCTGATCCAGTGAATTGAGAACCGGCGTCAGCGTCAGATCGGCGATCATGTCGGTGTCGCCCGACATATGGCCCGAAAGAACATAGATGCTCGCGTCGGGGCCGATTTCTTGCCGCAGCGCGGCGCCTTCCTCGGCAAAGGCCACGAAAAACTGACGCGTCCCGGCCCGCAAAAGCGCCCGCCCCACGCGGGCGGCTCCAAGGCCATAGGCATCGGCCTTGACTACGGCGCCTGTCGTGCAATTCGTCATGCTATCGAGCGCGCGCCAGTTGGCGGCGATGGCGTCAAGGTCGATGCTCAGCTTTCCGGTGCTCATGGCCGGTCTTTTGTCAGGGGGCAGGGGTTGGGGCAAGGGTCGCTTCGTCCCGGACGATCAGAATTCCCGGTCGCTGCCCTGTTGCCACGGTTTGACGAGGTTGCCGAACCGCGTGAACTGGGCTTCGAAGGCCAGCTCGACCGTGCCGATCGGGCCGTGGCGCTGCTTGCCGATGATGACTTCGGCCTTGCCGTGCAGGCGCTCCATCTCTTCTTGCCAGGCGGCCATCTTTTCCATCTCGTGATCGCCGGGCTTCTCGCGCTCTTTGTAGTATTCCCCGCGGAACACGAACATCACCACGTCGGCATCTTGCTCGATCGAGCCCGATTCCCGAAGATCCGACAACTGAGGACGCTTGTCGTCGCGGCTTTCGACCTGTCGCGAAAGCTGCGAGAGGGCTATCACCGGGATATTGAGCTCCTTGGCGATGGCTTTGAGACCCATCGTGATCTCGGAAATCTCGTTCACCCGGTTTTCCGACCGGCCTGTGCCACGAACGAGTTGCAGATAGTCGACGATCAAGACGTCGAGCCCATGCGTGCGCTTGAGACGGCGGGCGCGGGCGGCAAGCTGGCTGATCGGCAGGGCGGGGGTGTCGTCGATATAGAGCGGGCAGGACTCGAGCGCCTTGGCGGCGTCGACGAACCGGCGAAACTCGGCCTCGGTCATGTCGCCCTGACGGATCTGGTGCGAAGAGACCTCGGAGGCCTCGGCAAGGATACGGGCGGCGAGTTGTTCGGCACTCATCTCGAGGCTGTAAAACCCCACGACCCCACCATTGACAGCCCCTTCCGATCCATCCGGCAAGCGGCCTTTCTTGTAGGCTTTTGCGACGTTGAAAGCGATGTTGGTGGCGAGCGAGGTTTTCCCCATCGAGGGGCGTCCGGCAAGGATCAGAAGGTCGGACTTGTGGAGGCCACCAAGCTTCTTGTCGAGATCGGCCAGGCCGGTGGACACGCCCGCAAGGCCCCCATCGCGCTGATAGGCGGCGTTGGCGACATCAACGGCGTCTGTTACAGCCTTGAGAAAGCTTTGAAAACCGCTCTCCGAGGAACCCTGTTCGGCCAGTTTGTAGAGCGCTTGTTCGGCCTCGACGATCTGCTCTTTGGGTTCGCTGTCGACGCTGATGCGCGCCGCCTTGTCGCTGATATCGCGGCCGACGAGGATCAGCTCGCGCCGGATCGCCATGTCATAGATCATCTGCGCGTAATCGCGCGCCGCGAAGGCCGAGATCGCCGCACCGGCAAGGCGGGCGAGATAAGAGGTGCCGCCAAGTTGCTGTAGCCCCTCGTCTTCCTCGAGGAAGGCCTTGATCGTCACGGGCGAGGCGAGCGCATTCTTACTGATCCGGCTCGCGGCGGTCTCAAAGATGCGGGAATGGACCGGCTCATAGAAATGCTGCGGCCCGATGATCGAGGCGACGCGGTCGAAGATATCGTTGTTGGTCAGGATCGCGCCGAGAAGCTGCTGCTCGGCTTCGATCGAATGGGGCATGGTTTCGCGCTGGGCGTCTTCGCTGCCGGCGTTGTGGATCGTCGTAATGTTGTTCAAGGCGACATCTCCCTACCGGCCCCAGGCGCCCCGAATCCGGCGCGGCCAATTGCCCCACCTGGGCGGCTTAGCAAATCCGCCAGTCCGACCGCAAAATGTATGTTTCTGTGGACGGTCTGTGGATATCCGGGCTGGGCCCATATCTTGGACCTTTCAGGCCCATTAGGTCAATATCTGGTTACTGCCAGGGGACCGAGAAAATTCTTTCGGGTGTCGCGATCCCCTTGAGGGCGGCTTCTTCGCGGAATTCGGTCGGAAACTCGACATCGACCAGCAACCGCAGCGCCTCGGAGATCAGAATCTCGTCGCTGCCTGCCTTGGCGCAGAGACGCGCGGCCTTTTGCACGGTCTTGCCAAAGAGGTCGTTGCTGTCGGCGACCGGCTCTCCGGCATCAAGGCCAATGCGAACATGAAGCGGCTCGTTGCTGGCAAGGTTGAAGGTCTCGAAACCGATCTGAATGGCCCGCGCACACCGTACGCCAGCCCTGGCCTCGTCAAAGGCGGCCATGATCCCGTCGCCCGTATGCTTGACCTCGCGCCCGCCCACATCCCGCAACGAACGGCGCACGATGGAGTCATGTGCCCGCACCAGTTCGACCGATTTCACATCGCCCACCCGCGCGGTCATGGCGGTCGAGTCGACCAGATCGGTAAACATCACCATGCGAAAGGGTGGTTCGATCTCGGCATGGCGGCCCGAGGCATGGGGATAGGCGCCGCGGCCAAGAAAGGCCTCGACCGCCGAAAGATCGACGGGGATCACCTCGAGCCCGACCATGCCATGTGCCTGCCGGTGGACCTCCATCGCCGTTTCGGCATCGGGCGCGTCGATGAGGCAAAAGCCGGTGTTGCGCGATGCATCGAACCAATAGGTGATGAAATTGACGCCAAAGGCGCTCTGGATTTCCAGATCGCGCCGATGCGCCTCGGCCACATCGGAGGCGGTAAACCCTGTCAGATCGTGTCGGTCGAGGTAGATCGGCATGAGGCGGCCCCCGCTCTTTCCTGCCGGAAAGATTGCGGCACGTCGCCCTTCGGGTCAAAGAAAATGTCGCCTCAGGCGTGCTTGGCTTGCCATTCGGCCGGGGAGCGGAGGAATTCCTCAACCCCGTCAAGGGTTTCGGTGTCAAAGGCACCGCGCGCCTTGGCTTCGGCCAGAACATCCCACCAGGTGCAGAGATACATGAGTTGCACTCCGTGATCGCCGAGCGTTTTCTCGACGCCCTCGAAAATCCCGTAGTAAAAGATCACCGCCGTGGCGTTGCAGGTGGCGCCGGTCTCGCGGATCGCATCGACGAAGGAAAGCTTGGATCCGCCGTCGGTCGTGAGGTCTTCCACCAGAAGCACGCGCTGACCTTCGGTCATCACCCCTTCGATCCGCGCATTGCGGCCATAGCCCTTGGGCTTTTTGCGCACATAGGTCATCGGCAGGGCGAGGCGCTCGGCAATCATCGCGCCAAAAGGAATGCCCGCCGTCTCGCCGCCGGCGATGTTGTCATAGGCCTCGAACCCGCCCTCGCGCATGATCGTGGCCGCCAGGAAATCCATCAGGGTCGCCCGGATGCGCGGGAAGGAAATCAGCTTGCGACAGTCGATATAGGTGGGCGCCTTCTTGCCCGAGGCATGGGTGAAGGGCTCGCGCGAGTTGAAATGCACCGCGCCAATCTCAAGGAGCATCCCCGCAGTCAGACGGGCGATTTCTTCTTTGCTGGGGAAGGAAGAGGGGATCATGAGCGGCTCCTGTGGCTAAACGTGTCGGGGTCTAGTCGGTTTTGGAGCGGATGTTAAGGGGGAGGGAGGGAGTTGGGATAGCCGCTGAAAGTTGGCCGGATTGGATAACCAATCAAGGTTGGAGTTGTTTCGTGCAGCGAAAGGCGGCCTGGAGCCCAACTGGAACGGCTCCTCTGCTCAACGAAAACACACTTCTATGCTTATTCAATCAAATCAGCGTCGTGGACGGCTGGCTAGTCTTGGGGCGCGTGGCTCAACAGGTGGGTTCACGATCCCGCTTGTCGTCTTCTGGATAAAGCAATTTAGAGACTAGAAAGATCCATTTTTCGGAAATGCGCCCGAGGTCTTCGCTGCTTAAATGCATGGTCTCTCCATTGCGACCCGAGAACTTGAATCCTAGATTCCCATTACCGGAAATATCCACTGAAGCATGAGCTAGAGCGTTCCGAAGATGTTGGAAATAACTACCTACACTTGCATCAGAGTTGAAGCTTTCTGGTCTAGCAGAACCAAAGTCCCTCAGCGCAAATTGCTGCCGAATTTTCGTTCTTTGTTCAGAAGTGAGCGCCTCAGACAGCCAAACCAGTGAAACATACGCCATCTGCAGGAATACCGCTTGATTGATAGGGCTAGGAATAATGGAATGCCCATTGGCGGACATAATTTCATTATATAGATTTGATGCTCTAGATCTTGGATCCCGTGTTAGTTCATCTGTTAAGGCAGACAAATAACGCGCTTGACTGAGCATCAGTTTCGCAAAGTGAAACCGTTCTCTAAGTTCAGACATCCTAGTTCCAAAACTAGCTTACTTTTCCAAGGCAGTAATATGTCTCTCAAAATGTAAAACATAAAGCGTCACTGATGTCCGTCGTCAGAGTTTTTGGGCCAGTTGGCGGGCTGAGCTAAGAGAGGGTCTGGCTCATCTGGTTCATGTGATTATGCGGCGGATTTGCGGTGAAGCAAGCGCCGCTTTTCGATGGTCTTCCGTTTGATCCTTTCTCGTTGTTTCAGAATGGTTTCGCCCCGTCCGAAGTAGACATCGGCCGGGGTGAGGTTCTGCAGGCTCTCGTGGTAGCGCCGGTGGTTGTAATGATCGACAAAG
>JAURFB010000070.1 GCA_030827165.1 Marivivens sp. | reverse complement strand
CAGCAATCCTTGGCTATCTCGCCCAATCCGCGAGCGTTGCCGCTGAATGACCCGGGCCGCCCCGAGGGGCGACCTTCACGACCGACGGGCCGAAGCCCGAACATGAGGAGATCACCATGACCATCTATGATCAGGCCTGGGCTGAAGCCGAAGAGTGCAAGCGCAAGTGGATGAACGAGAACGGCCTCTGGCGCGAGGAGGACGAGCATTCGTCCTGCGGCGTTGGTCTTGTCGTCTCGATCGACGGCAAGGCCTCGCGCGGGGTCGTCGACAAGGGCATCGCCGCGCTCAAGGCAGTCTGGCACCGAGGCGCTGTCGATGCCGATGGCAAGACCGGCGACGGCGCAGGCATTCACGTCCAGATCCCGGTTCCCTTCTTCTACGATCAGGTTCGCCGCACCGGCCACGAGCCGGAGGCGAAAAAGCTGATCGCAGTCGGTCAGGTCTTCCTGCCCCGCACTGATTTTGGCGCGCAAGAGCGCTGCCGCACGATCGTTGAATCCGAAGTCCTGCGGATGGGCCACTATATCTATGGCTGGCGCCATGTGCCGGTGAACACCGAATGCCTTGGCGAAAAGGCGAACGCAACCCGCCCCGAGATCGAGCAAATCCTGATCCGGTGCGAAAAAGACATCGACGCCGACCAGTTCGAGCGCGAGCTTTACATCATCCGCCGCCGGATCGAGAAAGCCGCCATCGCAGCCCAGATCACGAGCCTCTACTTCTGCTCGCTGAGCTGCCGGTCAATCATTTACAAGGGCATGATGTTGGCCGAGCAGGTGGCCGAGTTTTACCCCGACCTTCTCGACCCGCGTTTCGAAAGCGCCTTCGCGATCTATCACCAGCGCTATTCGACCAATACTTTCCCGCAATGGGCGCTGGCCCAGCCGTTCCGGATGCTGGCCCACAACGGCGAGATCAACACGCTCAAGGGCAACGTGAATTGGATGCGGAGCCATGAGATCCGCATGGCCTCGAGCACCTTCGGCGAGATGGCCGAGGATATCAAACCGATCATCCCCGCTGGCACGTCGGATTCCGGCGCGCTCGACACCGTCTTCGAGGTTCTCGTCCGCGCTGGCCGCTCGGCGCCGATGGCCAAGACGATGATGGTCCCCGAGGCGTGGTCGAAGCAGGCGGTCGAGATGCCCCAGGCCTGGCAGGACATGTATTCCTACTGCAACGCCGTCATGGAGCCTTGGGACGGCCCCGCCGCACTTGCCATGACCGATGGGCGCTGGGTTTGCGGCGGGCTTGATCGCAACGGCCTGCGCCCGATGCGCTATGTCGTCACCGGAGAGGGACTGCTGATCGCCGGCTCCGAGGCGGGCATGGTTCCGATCAATGAGGCGACCGTGATCGAGAAAGGCGCGCTTGGGCCGGGGCAAATGATTGCCGTCGACATGGCCGAGGGCCGCCTTTATCGCGACACCGAGATCAAGAACAAGCTTTCCGATGCCCAGCCCTTTGGCGATTGGGTCGAGAAGGTTGTCGATCTCAATGCTCTGATGCGCGATGTGCCGGAAAAGGCGCTGTTCTCGGGCGGCGAGCTGCGCAAGCGCCAGATCGCGGCGGGCTATAGCATCGAAGAGCTTGAGCAGGTGCTCGCGCCAATGGCCGAAGATGGCAAGGAAATGATCGCCTCGATGGGCGATGATACCCCGCCCGCCGTTCTTTCCGGTCAGTATCGCCCGCTGAGCCACTTCTTCCGGCAAAACTTTAGCCAGGTGACCAACCCGCCGATCGACTCTCTTCGCGAGAGCCGCGTGATGAGCCTCAAGACCCGCTTCGGCAACCTCAAGAACGTGCTCGACGAGGATTCGAGCCAGACCGAGATCCTCGTTCTGGAAAGCCCGTTCATCGCCAACGCCGAGTTCGATGAAATGGTGCGCCAGTTCGGCTCGCTCGTGACGGTGATTGACTGCACCATCGCGGCGGGCGGCGATCAGGAAGCCCTGCATCAGGGTCTCGAACGCATCCGCGCCGAGGCAGAAGATGCTGTGCGTTCGGGGGCTGGCCACCTTGTCCTGACAGACGAAAAGCAGGGCGAAGGCAAAATCGGGATGCCGATGATCCTTGCCACAAGCGCGGTTCACAGCTGGCTGACCCGCAAGGGCTTGCGGACGTTCACCTCGCTCAATGTCCGCTCGGCCGAATGTATCGACCCGCATTACTTTGCCGTGTTGATCGGCTGTGGCGCGACGACGGTGAACGCCTATCTGGCGCAGGATTCGATTGCCGACCGCTTGAACCGTGGCCTGATCGACGGCTCGCTTACCGCTGCAACGCGCCGATACCGCGATGCCATCGACGCGGGCCTTCTCAAGATCATGTCGAAGATGGGAATTTCGGTTCTCTCCTCTTATCGCGGCGGCCTGAATTTCGAAGCCGTGGGCCTCAGCCGAGCCATGGTTGCCGAATATTTTCCCGGCATGCAGTCGCGGATTTCCGGCATCGGCCTGCATGGTATCCAGCGCAAGCTTGAGCAGATCCATGCCAAGGGCTGGCTCGGTCAGCAAGACATCCTGCCCATCGGAGGTTTCTACAAGGCCCGTCGAACCGGCGAAAAGCACGCTTGGGAAGCGCAGACCATGCACCTTCTGCAATCGGCCTGTGATCGCGCCTCGTTCGAGCTGTGGAAGCAATATTCCAGGGCGATGCAGAACAATCCGCCGATCCACCTGCGCGATCTTCTGGCGATCAAGCCGCTTGGGAATGCCGTGCCTATCGAAGAGGTGGAAAGCATCACCTCGATCCGCAAGCGGTTTGTCACGCCCGGCATGAGCCTTGGCGCGCTGTCGCCCGAGGCGCACATGACCCTCAACATCGCGATGAACCGCATCGGCGCAAAGTCGGACAGCGGCGAAGGTGGCGAGGATCCGGCGCACGCGCATCCGCTGCCGAATGGCGACAACCCCTGCGCCAAGATCAAGCAGGTCGCCTCGGGCCGATTTGGCGTGACGGCGGAATACCTCAACGCCTGCGAAGAGCTTGAGATCAAGGTTGCTCAGGGCGCCAAGCCCGGCGAGGGCGGCCAGCTTCCGGGGATGAAAGTCACCGAACTGATCGCGCGTCTGCGGCATTCGACCAAGGGCGTGACGCTCATCTCGCCGCCGCCGCACCACGACATTTATTCGATCGAGGATCTCGCCCAGCTCATCTATGACCTCAAGCAGATCAACCCGCGCTGCAAGGTGACGGTCAAGCTCGTGGCCTCATCCGGCGTCGGCACGATTGCCGCCGGTGTGGCCAAGGCCAAGGCCGACGTGATCCTGATTTCGGGCCATAACGGCGGCACAGGCGCCTCGCCTGCGACCTCAATCAAATACGCGGGTCTGCCGTGGGAGATGGGCCTGACAGAGGCGCATCAGGTTCTGTCCATGAACAACCTGCGCGAGAGGGTCACGCTGCGCACAGACGGTGGCCTTCGCACGGGTCGCGATATCGTCATGGCCGCAATGTTGGGTGCAGAGGAATACGGCATCGGCACCGCCGCGCTTATCGCCATGGGATGCATCATGGTGCGCCAGTGCCAATCGAACACATGCCCTGTCGGGGTCTGCACACAGGACGAGCGCCTGCGGGCCAAGTTCACAGGTTCGGCGGACAAGGTGGTCAACCTCATCACCTTTTACGCCACCGAGGTGCGCGAAATCCTTGCCTCGATCGGAGCGCGTTCACTTGACGAGGTGATCGGGCGCGCGGACTTGCTTACGCAGGTTAGCCGCGGCTCGGCCCATCTGGATGATCTTGATCTCAACCCGCTTCTGATCACCGTCGATGGGGCCGACAAGATCAAATACGACCGGAACAAGCCGCGGAACCCCGTTCCCGACACGCTCGACGCCGAGATCGTCAAGGATGCGGCCCGCTTCCTCAACGATGGCGAAAAGATGCAGCTCGAATATGCGGTGCAGAATACGCTCCGCACCATTGGCACGCGCACCTCGAGCCATATCGTCAAGAAATTCGGGATGCGCAATTCGTTGCAACCCGATCACCTGACGGTCAAGTTGCGCGGATCGGCCGGGCAATCGCTGGGCGCCTTCGCCGCTCCGGGCCTCAAGATCGAAGTTTCCGGCGACGCCAACGACTATGTTGGCAAGGGCCTGTCGGGCGGCACAATCGTCGTGCGCCCGCAGATTGCGAGCCCGCTTGTCGCCGCCGACAACACGATCATCGGCAACACCGTGCTTTATGGCGCGACCGACGGCTATCTTTTTGCCGCAGGACGAGCAGGCGAGCGCTTTGCTGTCCGCAACTCGGGCGCATCGGTGGTCGTCGAAGGCTGTGGTTCCAACGGCTGCGAATACATGACCGGCGGAGTCGCCGTGATCCTCGGCCAGATCGGTGCCAACTTTGGTGCCGGCATGACCGGCGGCATGGCCTATGTGTATGATCCAAACGGCACCTGCGCGCCGCTGATCAACATGGAAAGCCTTGTGACCTGCCCTGTCGCGGTCGATCACTGGCATGACCAGCTTTATGCAATGATCGAGCGTCACGCGAAGGAAACCGGTAGCCGCAAGGCCGCTGATATCCTCCAGCACTGGGAAATCGAGCGCGCCAATTTCATTCAGATTTGCCCAAAAGAGATGCTGGTGCATCTGCCGCATCCTTTGGCGATCGAAGAAAAGGCGATGCCGGCGGAATAGACCGCCCTCGCAACTGGAAACGCCGCGGCCTTTCGGGGCCGCGGTTTGCTTTTGCGAATGGGGTTTGCGGCGTTCTGGCAAGGCACTATAGAGGCGCGCATGGCCACCGATCCCAAACCCGCTCGCAAGAGAAAACCCGCCTCGAAGAAGGCTAGGAAACCAGTGCCTAAAAAGGCCTGGTATCAGGATGTCGATTGGCGCGGGAATGCTTTGCCTTGGGCCAAGCGCGGCGCCTTGGGGCTTCTGGGCCTTGTCGCCTTCATGGTGGTGATCTTCGCGATCCTCAACCCGGTGCGCACCCCCTATATGCTGGCCGAACGTCTCCGCCTTGGCGCGATTGAACACGACTGGACGCCGATGGAAGAGATCGCGCCCGTTGCAGCACGTTCGGTGGTGGCGGCGGAAGACGCGAATTTCTGTTTGCACTGGGGGCTCGACCTGGCCGAGATCCGCAAGGCGCTTGATCAAGGCAAACAGCGCGGCGCCTCGACGATCAGCCAACAGACGGTGAAGAACGTCTATCTTTGGCAGGGCCGGAGTTGGACCCGCAAAGTGCTTGAAGCGCTGTTGACGCCGATGATCGAGGCCGTGTGGACCAAGCGGCGCATCCTTGAGGTCTATCTCAACGTCGCCGAGTTTGGCGAAGGCGTCTTTGGCATCGAGGCCGCCGCGCAGCACTACTTCGACATCTCCGCCGCAAATCTGACCGCAACGCAGGCTGCTCGCCTTGCCGCGATATTGCCCGATCCCAAGAACCGGTCGGCTTCCAATCCCTCAAGCTTCGTTCGCTCTCAGGCGGGAAAGATCGTCGATGGGGCCGCCACGATCGAGGCAGACGGCCGCGCCGCCTGCTTTGAAATCACCGCGCGGGATTGATCCGCGCGGGTCCTTGCGGCATTGAAGACCAAACCCGACAGGCTGATATGCAATGAACCGACTGTATCATTACCCCCTTTCCCCGTTTTCCCGAAAAGTCCGGCTGTGCCTTGCGGAAAAGAAGATCGAGGTCGAGCTGGTTGAAGAGCGGTATTGGGACCAGTCGCCCGAATTCCTCCGCCGCAACCCTGCGGGCATGATTCCGGTTCTCAAACACGGCAATATGATGATGCCGGAGAGCCAGGCGATCTGCGAATACCTTGAGGAAACCAATCCGGTCCCGCCTCTGATGCCGCGCGATCCGGAAGGGCGTTATGAGGTGCGGCGGCTGGTGGCTTGGTTTGACGGCAAGTTCAACGACGAGGTGACGTCGAAGCTTCTTGGCGAACGGGTGTTCCGCAAGGTTATGGGCAATGGCTATCCCGACAGCGCCAACGTCAAGGCGGGCGCAAAGGCGATCAAGTTTCACCTTGATTACATGGCCTGGCTTCTTGACAAGCGGCGCTGGCTTGCCGGCAACGAGATGACGCTGGCCGATTTTGCGGCCGCCGCGCATCTGTCCTGCCTCGACTATATCTCGGACGTCGATTGGAACCGCTCCGAGGCGGTCAAGGACTGGTATGCCAAGATCAAGTCGCGCCCGGCCTTCCGCTCGATCCTTGCCGACCAGATTCCCGGCTTTCGTCCGCCGGCGCATTATGCCGATCTCGATTTCTAAGCCGCTGCTGGCCCCGGGGCGGGCAAGGTGAAAGAGGCAATTCGCACCTATGCCCTCGAGGCGGGTTTTTCCGCGATGGGCGTTTGCCGCCCCGATGCGATCCCGGAGGCGAAAGAGCGTCTGGCGCGTTTTGTTGCCGAAGGGCGGCACGGGCAGATGGGCTGGATGGCCGAGAGGATGAACTGGCGCGGGGATCCGGCGGCGCTTTGGCCCGATGCGCGGTCGGTCATCATGTTGGCCGAAGCATATACGCCCGACGAAGACCCGATGGAGATTGTCGGCAGGCGCGACCGCGGGGCAATTTCCGTCTATGCCCGCAACCGCGACTATCACGACATCGTCAAGAAACGGCTCAAGGCGGTGGGCCGCTGGCTGATCGAGCAAGCGCCGGGAACCGAGATCAAGGTTTTCGTCGATACCGCGCCGGTGATGGAAAAGCCGCTGGGGCAGGCCGCCGGCCTTGGTTGGCAGGGCAAGCACACCAATCTTCTGGGGCGCGAGCTTGGAAGCTGGTTCTTTCTCGGCGCGATCTTCACGACCCTCGATTTAGAGCCTGACAAAGCCGAAATGAGCCATTGTGGCTCTTGCACCGCCTGCCTTGATGTCTGTCCTACTGCGGCCTTCCCGGCGCCCTACCAGATCGACGCGCGGCGCTGCATTTCCTATCTGACCATCGAACATGACGGCCAGGTCGACCCGGAACTGCGCCCGCTTCTCGGTAACCGCATCTATGGCTGCGACGATTGCTTGGCGGCCTGTCCGTGGAACAAGTTTGCCATTTCGGCCCGCGAGATTCGCTATGCGGCGCGCGACGCGCTGAAAGCGCCGCGGCTCGCCGCGCTGGTCATGCTCGACGACGCGGGGTTTCGCGCGATGTTTTCCGGCAGTCCGATCAAGCGGATCGGGCGCAATCGCTTTGTCAGGAATGTTCTCTACGCAATAGGAAACAGCGGCGATTCAGCCTTATTAGAGACCATAACTAGGCTGATTGGCGATCCAGATCCGGCTGTTGCAGACGCCGCCGAATGGGCGGCAATCCGCCTGCGGGCGATCTGATCGGTGACGGACCGGCTTGTCGTGCTAGAATGGCCATCCAATGATGGAGGAAAGCCATGGAGCATCACATCATCGACAAGCCGCAGGATTATGACAGCGGCGATCGCCTGAAACAGTTTATCGTGATCGCCCGCCGCGAGGCACGGGCAGAACATGAAAACCCCTGGTTCCAAAGGGCGCACGCGCCGCGAACCGGCAAGGTGATGAAAGAATATCTGCGGATCGAGCGCGGCCAGACCGCCTGATCCCACTTCCTCTTGCCCAAGCATCGGCTTAGGGTTTTCGGGAAAACCGGAGACCCCATGCATCCCCTTCGCGGAATCCTGCTCAAAATCGCCTCGGTTTGCGTTTTCGTTGCCATGGCCAGCCTTATCAAGGCCACGGCGGGGCATGTGCCGCCGGGCGAGGCGGTCTTCTTCCGTTCGTTCTTCGCGATACCGGTCATCGTGGTCTGGCTCACGATGCGGCGCGAGCTGCATCTCGGGGTCAAGACAAGCAATCCGCTCGGGCATTTCTGGCGGGGTTTGATCGGAACCACATCGATGGGCCTTGGCTTTGCGGGCCTCGGGCTTTTGCCGCTGCCCGAGGTCACGGCCATTGGCTATGCTTCGCCGATCCTTGTCGTGATTTTTGCGGCGATGTTTCTCAACGAGAAAGTGGGCGCCTACCGGCTGGGGGCCGTCGCGCTCGGGATGGCCGGTGTCCTGATCGTCCTGTCTCCGCGAATGACCGTTGGAACGACTAGCACGGATGCGCGCGAGGCGCTTGGCGCGGCGGTTGTTCTTGGCGCGGCGTTTTTCGCCTCGCTGGCGCAGGTCTTTGTGCGCAAGCTGGTGCTCACCGAAAGCACAGCGACCATCGTCTTCTGGTTTTCGGTCACCGCCGCCGCGCTTTCCACCGTGACGATCTTTTGGGGCTGGGTCGTGCCTGCGCCGCGTGAGGCGATCTTCCTGATCATCGCGGGGCTTCTGGGCGGGGTCGGGCAGATCCTGCTCACCTCGAGCTATCGCCTTGCGGATGCGAGCGTGATCGCGCCGTTTGAATACACCTCGATGATTTTGGCGATCGGCGTAGGGTTCTTCGTCTTCGGCGAGGTGCCGACCTCGGTCATGTTGCTGGGTGCGAGCATCATTATCGCGGCGGGCGTCATCATCATCTTGCGCGAACACTATCTGGGCCTCGAACGCGCCAAACAGCGTAAGGCGATGACGCCCTCGGGATAGGAAAAGGCCGGGCAATGCCCGGCCCCAAAACAGTCTCTAATATGGCGAAATCAGTTGCGAACGAGCATGTCGTAAGCTTGGGCAGTCTCACGGGTCAGGGCGCCGACCTCGAACTTCCAATCGCCGATCTGGCCGACCGGAGTAACCTCGGCGGCCGATCCGGTGAGGAAGCACTGTTCGAAGCTGTCGAGCTCGGACGGCAGGATGTGCCGCTCGTGGACCTTGATCTGTCGGTCGCGCAGCATCCCGATCACGGTCTGACGGGTCAGGCCATTGAGGATCGCGTCGGGCAGCGGCGTATGAACCTCGCCGTCCTTGACGAAGAAAATGTTGGCGCCGGTCGCTTCGGCAACATAGCCGCGATAATCAAAGAACATCGCATCCGAGCAGCCCTTCTCTTCGGCGGCGTGCTTGGACATGGTGCAGATCATGTAAAGGCCCGCGGCCTTCGCGGCCGTTGGGATCGTCTCGGGGCTCGGGCGTTTCCACTTGGCAACGTCAAGCTTGGCGCCCTTCATCTTGGCATCGCCATAGTAGCTGCCCCATTCCCAAGCGGTAACAGCCATGCGGATCGGGTTGCGGCGAGCCGAGACACCCATATCCTCGCCAGCACCGCGGAACGCGACGACCCGAAGATAGGCGTTGGTCAGGCCATTGGCATCAAGAACGGCGCGCTTGGCGGCTTCGATCTCGTCCACGGTGTAGGGGATCTTCATGTCCATCAGTTCGCCGGATTTCAGCAGGCGCTCCGAATGCTGGCGGCTCTTGAAGACCTTGCCTTCATAGCAACGCTCGCCCTCGAACACCGATGAGGCATAGTGCAGCGCATGGGTGAGGATATGGATATTGGCGTCGCGCCAATCGATGAGCTTGCCGTCCATCCAGATCTTGCCGTCGCGGTCGGCGTAGGAACCAGCCATTTTAATCCCTTTCGAATTTCCATTTGTTACGCCATTAGGTCCGTTGCGGACATAATGTTGCGCGATTTCTCGAATCCGCTAACAGTTGAGTCTTGGAATGTCAACAAGGCTGACTTATCCTCACGGCAAGACGAAGGAGATGCAATGCCCGATAACCCGATAAGCCAAAGCGGCCAGTCGCTCCTGTTCCTGACAGACGAACAGCTCAGGAAAGGCATCGAGGCAATGTTCTTTGCCTATCGGGGATTTACCGCCGATCCCGACCGGATTCTGGCCGACATGGAATATGGACGCGCCCATCACCGGGCGATCCACTTCATCCACCGCAGCCCCGGCACCACGGTCAACAACCTTCTCTCCATCCTTGGTGTTACCAAGCAATCGCTCAATCGCGTTCTACGGACGCTGATCGAGGATGGTCTTGTGGAAAGCCGTGTCGGCAAACAAGACAAGCGCGAGCGTCACCTGCATCTGACCGAGAAAGGCGCCCAGCTTGAACGATCCTTGTCCGATGCCCAGCGCGACAGGATGCGTGCGGCCTACCGCGCCGCTGGCCCTGTGGCGGTGGCCGGTTTCCGGCAGGTTCTTGAAGCCATGATGGATCAGGATCTACGCCGCAGCTACGACACCCTGAAGGATCGCGGCGCATGATGGCCGACCGCAGCCATATCCTTATCGTCGATGATGATGAGCGTATCCGTGGCCTTCTTCAGCAGTTCCTGATCAAGAGCGGCTTTCTTGTCACGTCCGCACGCGACGCCGAACACGCGCGGCGAATTCTTGCGGGCCTTGAATTCGATCTGATCGTCCTCGATGTGATGATGCCCGGCGAGGATGGGATTTCGCTATGCCGTGATCTGCGGCAGCGGATCAGCACGCCGATCCTTCTTCTTACCGCCCGTGCCGAAACGTCTGACCGTATCGCAGGTCTTGAGGCCGGCGCAGACGACTATCTTGGCAAGCCGTTCGAGCCAAAAGAGCTTCTTCTTCGGATAGCGGCGATCCTGCGCCGCAGCCCCGCCTCCGAGCCCGCGATCGTTCAGCCAAAGGTGATCCATATAGGAGCGGTGCGGTATGATGTCGAACGGGGCGAGATGTGGCGGGGCGAGGCGCTGGTGCGCCTGACGTCGACCGAGAGCCAACTCATGAAGATATTTGTCTCCAAGTTGTCGGAACCGGTTAGCCGCGCCCTGTTGGTGGCCGAACTGGCCCATTCCGGAGCCCAGACGCAAGAACGCGCCGTTGACGTCCAGATCACTCGCTTGCGCCGCAAGATCGAGGATGATCCACGCCAGCCCCGCTACCTTCAGACGGTGCGCGGCGCGGGCTATATGCTGGCGCCTGATCTGGCCTAGGGGCAATCCATCGGCATCACCTTTTCCGCGCTGGCCCACATGGTTGCCGGCAAGGCTGGGATATCGGTCAGAAGGTCGAAGCGTGGCTGCCCGTTTTGCTCGACGGTTCCCTTTCCAGATCGCAGATCAAGCTCGCAATAGCCGAAGGATTCAAGGTCTGACTCGCTCCACCAGACATAGCTGTAGGCCGTTATCCGATAGGTTCCGTCTGGGAAACCAAGGGTCAGAACCTCGGACCACCGGATCGCGCCGACCGCATCGTGATGCGAGGTTATGGTGACCTGACCATCCCCCCGGATGGCAAGCACGGGCCTGTCGGCGCCTGGTCCCGTGCTTCCAATCCCGGCTGCATAGACATCGTTTCCACCGGTTTCGCTGATCCGTAAATCGGCTTCGCCCGTTTCGGAGACGAGAAGGGTAAAGACTTCGACGATCCCATCGCCGTTCAGATCGAACGACAGGGTCGAGGGATCGGCGTCCTGCGCGACCGCGGAGGTGCCGAAAAGGATCAGAAGCCCAAGTGCCGCTCTGCGCATGAAGTCCTCGCTTGTTATTGCTTCAGGATTTCTGTTCCAATGCGCCATGGCAACCGCATTGATCACACATCCCGATTGTCTTGGCCATATCACGCCCACCGGTCATGCGGAACAGGTGGCGCGGCTCGATGCTGTGCTTGGCGCGCTTGAAGGCATCCCGCTTGAGCGGTTCTCCGCGCCCTTGGCTGCCGAGTCCGATATCCTGCGCGTTCATCCCAAGGCGCACATCGACACGCTCAAGCGCCGCGCACCCGAGAGCGGCATCGCCACGCTTGATCCCGATACCTTCATGTCAACCGGTTCCCTCGCCGCCGCCTATCGCGCCGCGGGTGCGGCGATCAAAGCTGTCGATCTGGTTCTGGGTGGCACAGTTCAAAACGCCTTCGCCGCCATCCGCCCGCCGGGGCATCACGCCGAACGCGAAACGCCGATGGGATTTTGTCTCTTTGGCAATATCGCCATTGGCGCAATGCACGCGCTCGATCATCACGGTTGCAAGCGAGTTGCCATCGTCGATTTCGATGTG
>JAURFB010000092.1 GCA_030827165.1 Marivivens sp. | reverse complement strand
TCGATCTCGCCAATCCGGTCGAGGGTCTCGTCAAGGGCAAGGGTCGATTGCGTCCGCAGTTGACAGGCGAGGTCGAACCGGCCTGAGGTGGTGTGGACACGGTCAACCGCTGGCAGGCGTTCAAGCTGGCGCAAAACCGCCGACTGCGCCGAAGGGGTAAGGTGGATGAGAACCGTCGCGCGGATCTGTCCGGCGCGGGCATCATCCGTAAGCTTGACCGTATAGCCCGCGATCACGCCGTTTCGTTCAAGCCGGTCAAGCCGCGCCGAAGGACGGCATCATCAATGTCCAGTTGTAGAAAGGCATCGAAAAGAAGGTGTTGGTGATATGGACGAAAATCCCCGAGAGCCACAGGAAGGCCGCGAGGAACATCGGCGCCGACCCTTCGAGCGTGAGGTGAAAGGCGGGGCTGAGGTAGACCAACGTCGATCCGATTTGAAGAAACCAGACGAAGGCCATGAACCGCCGCGAAATTTCGGCGTCGTCTTTCGGAAGCCTTCGCACGGCGATGGCCGCCGCCACCTCGAACGGGGGCAGCAGAACGACAAGCGAGAGCGCGAAGAGATATTGCTCGAGCCAGCAGAAAATCGCGACTATCAAGGCCGTTGTGGCCATGCGCTTAAAGATGTCCCGCTCGACAATGTGCAGGACAAAACGTGTCTGATGCCGGATGCTGTCAAGTCTGTCGCTGGCCATGAATATCTCACTTCCCCGACGGCTCTATAGACCACGAGATAAAACAGCCGGTTAACCGGGCCGCCCGGTAGGCCCGCAGACGGCCGGACCCCCTTGCCCCGCCGCCGCAGAGACCCTATACGCGCGGCTTGATCCGCAGACGGAGGCCCCGATGGCTGGCAGTGCAAACCTCAACGTGATGATGAAGACCGCCCGCAAGGTCGGCCGCGCCCTCTTGAAGGATTTCACCGAGGTCGAGCAGCTGCAGGTCAGCACCAAGGGTCCGGGCGATTTCGTCAGCCGGGCCGACAAGCGCGCCGAGGAAACCATCCGCACCGAGCTGATGGCCGCCCGCCCGAGCTATGGCTTTGTCGGCGAGGAAGGCTCATTGATCGAGGGCGAAGATCCGACCCGCCGCTGGATCGTCGATCCGCTCGACGGCACCACCAATTTCCTGCACGGCCTGCCGCATTGGGCCGTGTCGATCGGCCTCGAGCACAAGGGTCAGGTCGTTGCCGGCGTGATCTATGATCCGGTCAAGGACGAGATGTTCTATGCCGAAAAAGGCATGGGTGCCTTTTTGAATGAAAGCCGCCTGCGCGTTTCGGGCCGCCACAAGATGATCGAATGCATCTTCGCAACCGGCTTGCCGTTTGGCGGCCGTGCCGACCTTCCCGAAACGCTCAAGGATCTGGCCCGCCTGCTTCCGGCCTGCGCCGGCGTGCGCCGCTTTGGTTCGGCCGCGCTCGATCTCGCCTATGTGGCCGCGGGCCGCTACGACGGATTTTGGGAGCGCCGCCTCAATTCCTGGGATATGGCCGCGGGCCTCGTGATCGCCCGCGAGGCCGGCGCCTTTGTCGAGCCTCTGCGCGAGGGCGGCGATATTCTCGCCGATGGCGAGGTGATCTGTGCCAACGAGGCGATCTTCCCGGCCTTCGCCAAGGCGATCCGCGGCGCCTGAAGCCCTATTCTTGCCAAAATGGCATTTTAGGGCAGGGGGCATGACCCGTCTGACCAGAATCGCCGCCCGCCTCAAAGCCTTTCACGCCGACGAATCCGGCGCCGCCACCGTCGATTGGGTTGTCGGTGTCGCGGCCGCGGTTTCGCTGACGATGGCCGTCACAAGCTCGATCAATGAAGGCGTGGTGGGTCTTTCGGACAAGATCGCGGATTCGATCAGCAGTCTTGAATTCGGATGGGAACCCGCTCCGCCGCAGACGAGCCTCAGCAACCAATAATCAACGCCGCCGGCGGACGACCGGAATGTCACTTCGTCCAATCCGATACGGACGGTTGGGATAGGTCGGCCTGCCCGAGGTTGCCTGCCAGTTGCCGCGCCCGCCGCGTGCCAGCCATATTGGGATCATCAAGACAAATCCCAGAGCAAAGCCGCCGGCATGGGCCAGATAGGCGACCCCGCCGCCCCCCGCGCCGGTGCCGATACCGCTCAGAAGCTGGACCACGAACCAGTAGCCCAGCATCGCCCAGGCGGGCAGCGTGATGATGCGGATGATAAAGATCAAAAAGAGGATGAGATCGACCTGCGCCCGCGGGAACAAGAGAAGATAGCCCCCCATCACCCCGGCAATCGCCCCCGACGCGCCGACAAGCGGCACCATCGAATCCGGCGCGGCCGCGTATTGCGTGAGGTCCGCGCCAACACCGGTGATCAGGTAAAAGAGCAGAAACCGGACGTGGCCAAGCACGTCCTCGAGGTTATCCCCGAAGATCCACAGAAACAGCATATTGCCAAGAAGGTGCATCCAGCCGCCATGCACGAACATCGAGGTGAGGAAAGTATGATACCCGTCGCCTGAACTGATGCGGGCAGGGATCATCGCATAGTCCGCGTAGAACCCCATCAGCGCCCGGTCGGTCGGATAGGCGCCGATCATGACGATGAACACCACGACGTTGATCGCGATCAGGGCATAGGTGACGAAAGGCGCCCGGATTGAGGCATTATGATCGCGGATCGGGAACATGGGCCAGATGTGGCATCTCCGCCCCGCTTCGTCCAGCGGGGCGGAGGCGCGTTCACGCAAGAGTGCCCTCAGGCGCGCCCGACTTCTGCAAGAAGCGCGGCGTTGCCTCCGGCGGCGGTGGTGTCGATGCAGACGTGGCGTTCATGCAGCACATGGGCCGCGTCGGGCATGGCCGTGACCAGCGCGACGATCGGCCCTCTGCGGCGCGACAGGGCGGCCTCATAGGCGCGACCGCTGTCCTCGTCGCCCCACCAAAGAACCGCGCCAAGAGGGGCCAGAGTGGCAAGAGCGTCAGGATCAAGCGATCCCTCGCAAGGGACGGCAACGCCGCCAAGGGCTTCGACCGCCGCCGTCTGCCGCGCCATCGCATCAAGCCCCGGCCCAAGACAAAGAACCGGCCGGCGTGGTGCGGCGGTGAGGCGGTTCGATTCGCCCGTCGGTCCCGGCATATCGCGAGTTGCCTGCGCCGCCCCGGCTGGGGCCTTGGCGAGCGCCTGCGCCAGCGCCGCAACATCCGCCTTTTGGTTCCAACCCGAGCCGAGCGCGGTCGTTTCGGCCGCCCCGAAGCGGGGCAGATAGAACGGCCCACCCGCCTTTGGACCTGTGCCCGAAAGCCCCTCGCCGCCGAAGGGCTGGCTGCCGACCACCGCGCCGATCTGGTTGCGGTTGACATAGACGTTACCCGCATGGATCGCGTCGACCACGGTTTGCACCCGATCGTCGATCCGCGTGTGCAGGCCGAAGGTCAGGCCATAACCGGTCGCGTTGATATCCTTGATGACGTTCTCAAGCTCGTCGGACTTGAAGGTCGCGACGTGCAGGACCGGCCCGAAGATTTCCTTCTCCAGATCGCCGATACCACCCACCTTGATCACCGAGGGTGCTATGAAGGTGCCCGCCTGCGGCACGCTCATCTCGTGCAGCACACGCCCCTCGGCCCGCGCCTTGGCCACATGGTCGGCGATGGTCTTGTGCGCGGCGGCGTCGATCACCGGGCCGACATCGGTCGACAAAAGCCAGGGGTCGCCAAGGGTCAGCTCGTCCATAGCGCCCTTGAGCATTTTCAAGAGCTTCGGCGCGATATCCTCCTGCACATAGAGACAGCGCAGCGCCGAACAGCGCTGGCCTGCCGAGCGGAAGGAGGACATGACGATATCGCGCACGGCGTGTTCGGGCAGGGCGGTCGAATCGACGATCATCGCATTGAGGCCGCCGGTTTCCGCGATGAGCGGCGTGCCGGAGGCGCAATGCGCGGCCATCGAGGCGCGGATCTTGAGCGCGGTCGCGGTCGAGCCGGTGAAAGCCACGCCCTTGATGCGCGGATCGGCAGTTACGGCGGCGCCAACCATGCCGCCGCCTGGCAAAAGCTGAACCGCCGCCACAGGCACCCCCGCCTTGTGCATGAGGCTGACCGCAAGATGGGCGATCAGCGGCGTTTGTTCGGCCGGCTTGGCCAGAACGGCGTTGCCTGCCGCAAGCGCGGCGGCGATCTGGCCGGTGAAGATCGCGAGCGGGAAATTCCACGGGCTGATACAGGTCCAGATACCACGGGCCTTCAGGCTCTCGCCTGCCGTGACGGCTTCGGCGGCGTAGTAGCGCAGGAAATCGACCGCCTCGCGGACCTCGTTCACAGCATCCCCCAGCGTCTTGCCCGCCTCGCGGGCGAGGACGCCGAAGATTTCGGTCGATTGGGCCTCATAGGCATCCGCCACGGCATTGAGGATACGGGCGCGTTCTGCCACCGCAGCAGACCACGGCGCGGCGGCGTCAAGCGCGGCGGCGATATCGTCGGGGGTCGCGTTGGCGACAGTCCCGATGGCGACGCCCGTCGCCGGGTTGATCACGGGCAGGGCCTTGTCTCCGGCCTTTTTTCGCCCCGCAACGAGAGGCACGGCATGGCGGGCCGTGTCGGACGAGGTTCGGCCCGCTTCGATCCTGGCAAGGGTTGGGCCGTGC
Organism: Marivivens sp.; assembly: GCA_030827165.1. Taxonomy (GTDB): domain Bacteria; phylum Pseudomonadota; class Alphaproteobacteria; order Rhodobacterales; family Rhodobacteraceae; genus RFZI01. The sequence goes on along the minus strand of JAURFB010000092.1, from coordinate 2,338 downwards.
GTGATGTCCCAACCGGCGGAATTGCGACGGGACGGGGCGAAAAGCTCGGGGCCTTTGGCCACAACAGCCTGATCGCGCAGCGCCGCGAAGGGGCAGGCGGCGACCGTCTCGGCCGGCACGGCCTCATCGACGATCTGGTTGACGAAGGAGGAGTTGGCCCCGTTTTCCAACAGACGCCGCACCAGATAGGCCAGAAGATCCTCATGGGCGCCCACCGGCGCATAGATACGGCAGCGCGTGCCTTCGGCCTTGTGGACGATATCGTGCAGGGTTTCGCCCATGCCATGCAGGCGCTGGAACTCGTAATCCTGTGCGGTGCGCCCCATGCCGCCCGCCATGTCGAGGATCGCGGCGACCGTATGGGCATTGTGCGTGGCAAACTGCGGATAGATCCGGTCGGTCATCCCCAGAAGACGGCGGGCGTTGCCGATATAGCTGATGTCGGTCGCCTGCTTGCGGGTGAAGACTGGGAAGCCCTCCATCCCTTCAACCTGCGCGCGCTTGATCTCGGCGTCCCAATAGGCACCCTTCACAAGGCGGACCATGATCTTGCGGTCAAGGCGCGTGGCAAGGTCGTAGAGATGTTCGATCACGAGGCCCGCCCGCTGGCCATAGGCCTGCACGACGATGCCGAACCCGTCCCAGCCCTTCAGCGCCGGATCAGACAGCACCGCCTCGATCACATCGAGCGACAGGGCGAGGCGGTCGGCCTCTTCGGCGTCGATGTTGAACCCCATGCCGGCGGCCTTGGCCAACAGGGCGAGGCCCTTCACGCGTGGCACAAGTTCGTTCATCACACGGTCGTATTGGGCAATCTCATAACGCGGGTGCAGCGCCGAGAGCTTGACGGAAATGCCGGGATTTTCCGCGACGGAACCTTGCGTGCAGTCGGCGGCGATGGCGGTGATCGCGCGGGAATAGGCGAGGTGATAGGTGCGGGCGTCGGCCTCGGTCCGGGCAGCCTCGCCCAGCATATCGTATGAATAGGTGTAGCCGCGCGCCTGCATCTTGGCGGCCCGCTCCATCGCGCCTGAAATGGTTTCGCCCAGAACGAACTGGCGCCCCATCTCCTTCATCGCGCGGGCAACAGCGGTGCGGATCACCGGTTCGCCCAACCGCTTGACCGCGCCCCTGAGCGCCCCGGTCAGACCCGCGCGGCGATCATCAAGGACGCGGCCCGTCAGCATCAGCGCCCAAGTCGAGGCGTTGACCAGTGACGAGGCGGAATGGCCCAGGTGCTTGCCCCAGTCGGACGGGGCGATCTTGTCTTCGATCAGGGCGTCGATCGTATCGGCATCCGGCACCCGCAACAGCGCCTCGGCCAGACACATGAGCGCGATGCCCTCGTCGGTCGAAAGGCCATATTCGGCAAGGAACACCTCCATCAGCCCCGGCTCGGACGAGGCGCGAATACGCCGCACCAGATCGGCGCCCTTGGCGGCAATCCGCGCACGATCCTCGCCCGACAAGGCTGCCTTTTCGACCAGCTTCGGAAGGATCTCGGATTCGGATATATAGATCGCTGAGTCGATTTGACTGCGCAGATCGGTCGTCTTGGCGGCGGGCATGATGTGCTCCTGAGTGAATGGCCCATCATACACTGTTGTCAGAAGGAGATCGCCCTGCTAATGGGCTCGCCAGTAGTGTTTTGGACCATTTTGCAGGAAAAATTGTGACCGAACGCCTTTCCGAACTTGATCGTTTTGACCGCAAGATTCTTGATGTCATGGCGGTCGACGGCCGCATCTCTGTAACCGAACTTGCCCGCCGCATCGGCCTGTCCAAATCGCCGACACAGGCGCGGCTCAAGCGGCTTGAGGAAAGCGGAATTATCCGTGGCTATCGCGCCCTTTTTGATCCGATCCGCCTTGGCCGCGACCATGTGGCCTTTGTCGAGGTAAAGCTGTCGGAGACCCGCGAAAGCGCGCTGGCCGCCTTCAACGCGGCGGTTCTGCGGATTCCCGAAGTCGAACAGTGTCACCTGATCGCCGGCTCCTTCGACTATCTCCTGAAGGTCCGCACCTCGAGCATGTCCGACTACCGGCTGGTGCTGGCTGAAAAGGTCTCGACCCTGCCGCACTTGTCGAGCACCTCGACCTATGTGGCGATGCAGGCGGTCAAGGAAGAGGGCGTCGGTCCGGCGGCCACCGCTTAGCCGACTTGCCCCGCCGCGGGCTGCCCCTTAGGAAGGAGCCAGGCCCGCGTGGTGGAATGGTAGACATCGGAGACTTAAAATCTCTTGGCCGAAAGGCCGTGCCGGTTCGAGTCCGGCCGCGGGCACCACCGGATCAGAAGAAACAGGGCGCTGATGGGCAAGAAATCCTCTCTCAAAGCGGGC
>JAURFB010000072.1 GCA_030827165.1 Marivivens sp. | reverse complement strand
CCGTCGCCAGGCACCTTGGATTTGATATGAAAATCTGAGGGTTATCGAAACCTAACTGAAAGGCCGCGGATGCGATTCCGCGGCCTTTTTCGTTATAAACCAAGGTTTATGGGGGTCGGGCTGAGGTTTAGTCGGTGTCTCCTAAACCTCAGGTAAATGGCGGGAGGCGTGGATTGTCGGATCAATGACCTCGACGCACTTCCGGTGCGGCAAGAACCTACGAGCAATCAACGAGAGGACCACCAAATGCGCAAGCTGATGTTGACCACCACCGCCCTACTGGGCCTGACCGCCGGCTCTGCGTCGGCCTATTTGGATGCCGAAGAGATCGTCGCCTATTTTGCCGATCTCAACCCGAGCAAGATCGAGATCGAACGTGGCCTGGGCATGACCAAGGTCGAGGTCACGACAACGACCGGAAAAATCGAGGTCGTATTCGACGACGAGACGAATGCTGAGCTCTATCGTGAAGAGAAGGATTCCGCAGGCAACAAGATCCTCGAGATTGGCGATTCTTCATTCGATGACGCCTTCGATGACGCCTTCGATGACGACGACGACGAAGACGACGACGACGACGAAGACGACGATGATGATGAAGATGACGACGACGATGAGGAAGATGACGACGACGATGATGACGACGATGAGGAAGATGATGATGACGACGAGGGAGATGACGACTAAGCTGTTGACGATTGTTGTCGCCCGTCCGATGAGCCGGATCTGACAGACAGAAGGATATGATGGGCAAATCCATTGCCATACTCGCACTTGCAACCGGCCTCGCATGGGGGCCGGTTGCCGCGCTTGCGCAGGAAGAAAAGTTTGATATCGACGAAGTCGAATTCGTCGAGGTGGGGATCATTGATCTTCAGGTCCAGATCGTCTGGCAGCTGGTCGAACAAGGGTTCTATGAGTTCGAGATATCGAGGACCCTTCTAGGCCGGGTGCGCGTTGTTGCGATCAGCAAGGATTTCTGGCGCGAGATCGTGTTCAATCCCTATAACGGCGAGCTGCTGAGAGATTATTTTGAACCGCTTTCGAGCGGCGGATCGATCGGCATCAAGATCCCAAAACTCTTTTCCATCGATGACGATGACGAAGATGATGATCGCAGCGGCAGCAACTCGGGAAGCGGATCGTCGAACAGCGGCTCGAGCGATGACGACGACGAAGCGGACGAAGAAGACGAAGAAGACGAAGAAGATCCCGAGGACGACCACGAAGAAGATCCCGAACACGATTAGGTAGAAATGACCTGACCCCAAGCCGTAAGGCCGCAAGTGACCCCAAGACGACTGATAACGATTGCCCTTTTTGCCCAGACGCTCAGCGCGATGTTCTTCTTTGGGAACATCATGTCGTCGATCTTTGGTTTTGCGCCGATCAACTGGCAGGTCAGCGAGTTTATTGAGATGGGAGCAGCCGGAGGGCTGATCCTGGGAGTAGTGCTCGGCGCGGCAATGCTGCGGCACACTACGCGCGAAAATGCGCGGATATCCCAGCAACTGCGCGCAGCCTCGACGGCCTTTCGCGAGCTCCTGGAAGAGCGCTTTGACGAATGGGGCCTGACCGCCGCTGAGCGGGACGTTGGGCTTTTTGCGGTCAAGGGTCTCTCGACCCAGGAAATCGCCGCGCTCAGATCGACATCGGAGGGCACGGTGAAGGCGCAGACCAACGCCATCTATCGAAAGGCCGGTGTCACCGGTAGACCTCAGCTATTGAGTCTCTTTATCGACGATCTGATGGACGAAGACGCGCTCAAGCGGGCAGATCAGACGGCGTAGAGCCTCAGAACGTCTATTGGAACCACTTCGAGAGCGCGAGCGTGCGTTGCCTTCAGGCTGACTTGCGGCGCGCAGCCTTCGTCATGTGCCTGAAGAAAACGGGCCGCGCAAAGGCACCAGTGATCGCCCGGTTTGAGGCCCGGAAAGCCCCACTCAGGCTTGGGCGTCGAAAGATCGTTGCCGACATATTTTGAATAGGCGAGGAACTCGGCCGTCATCACAGCGCAGACGGTATGGCTGCCCTTGTCCTGATCGCAGGTGTCGCAGGCACCGTTGCGGAAATAACCTGTGAGCGGATCGGTCGAGCAAGCGATCAGCGGCTCTCCGAGGGCATTGACGGACGGGTCGATCTTCATGCGCGGCTCCTGCCATTTGCGGCCAGTCTAGACCGGCCCGGCCCAGTCAATCCAGCGTCCGTGAAAATCGATGCGCCCAAGGGCCAGGGTTTCTCCGGAAGGCCAGAGGCGCAGGGTCATTGCGGCGCCGGGGCTTGCGCCGTCGGTTTCCATGCCAAACCAGGCAAGCGGGCTTTCAGGCGTGGCCGCCGCGCCCGCCTCTCGGATCAGCCGTTCGCCACGCTCCTGCGCGGCGCGGGGGAAATACTGCCAGGCGACCGTAGAATAGACGAGACGGGCCAGACCCGGTTTGTGGCCGAGATGTCGGGCAAGCCATTCGATGGCGTCGGCCTTTTCGGGCGGCGCCGTTACCACGCTGATGGCGGCTTCTGTCAGGGCAATCCGCTCGGGCTGGTCGGGCCAGAGATAGGCGAGAAGACGCAGGCGCCCCATCTCGCTCAGCACATCGATAGGGTTAAGATCGACGCCGGCCCTCTCCGCGACCTCGGGATGAGCGATGCGCAGGGGAGCACCGCGCCAATCGGGGCAAAGGGTCAGGACGGCATCCTCAGAACCAAGACGTCGCCCGCCGATCTCAAGTGCGAACCTGTCCCAATTCAGATTGAGCCCCGCGCTGGCGCCGAGCTCCATGACGCTGAGGGGCAGGCGGAATCGGGCCTCAAGAAGGTGCCCCACGGCAATCAGACAGGCTGCGCGGCGGACCTCGTTGGTTTGGGGTGGGCTGTCGATCCAGCGGTCGATAAAGGCGGCCTCATTGACAAGCGCGGTAGAGACGGCAATCCACAACGCCTCGTCGTCAGACCGCTGCGGCGGGTAGACGTCAGCAAGCCCCGCGTGGCCTTGAAGCTTCACGGCATGGAGCGCCCCGGCAAGTCTTAGGGGAACGCTGTCGCCCCTGGGCCCAAGGTCGCCCTGCCAGCCGAACAGACGGTCGGTGAGCGGCGTGCCGGGTTCGAGCCGTTCGGCCAGAAGCGTGCAGAGCCGCTGCATGAAGGGCGAGCCAAGATCGGCGCAGGCTTCGGCCTGAAACCGCAGGGCTTCGCGCAGACGTTCGGTCATCGGAACCTGTCTACCAGCTTTTGCAGGGGTGATCGGGTGTCGGCGGGTTCTGGCGCTTCAGGCTCTGGCGCGGGCTCCGTTTTCTTTTGATTTCCGGTCGAGGATCGCGGCGGCGCGGTCCTGAGAGAGACGGCATTGAGAAACTTCGCGCCCTCCCCCGCGGCCAAAGCCGCCGCGCCGTCGCTGATGCCGCGCAGCAGATCATCAAGCCAATCAGCGTCTGCCTTGGCGAAATCGGAAAGGACATAGCCCGCCACACGGTTCTTGTCGCCGGGGTGGCCGATGCCGAGGCGCACCCTGTCATAGGCTTCGCCGATATGGGCGTGGATCGAGCGCAGGCCATTATGCCCGGCGTGGCCACCGCCGGACTTGAGGCGGCATTTGCCGGGCGCAAGATCAAGCTCGTCGTGGAAAACGATCACATCCGCAAGTTCGAGCTTGTGAAAGCGCATCGCCTCTCCGACCGACTGGCCAGAGAGGTTCATGAAAGTCTCAGGCTTGAGCAAGATCACCTTTTCTTGCCCCAAACGCCCCTCGGAAAACACACCCTGAAACTTGGACCGCCAGGGCCCAAATCCGTGGTCAGCCGCGATCCGATCGACGGCCATATATCCTATATTGTGGCGGTTTCCGGCATATTTGGCCCCCGGATTGCCAAGGCCGACAAAGAGTTTCATGGCGCGACTTTAGGCGATGCGACAGGGGAAGGCCAATGCCGGAAAAGCAAACGGGGCCCGAAGGCCCCGCGCAATTTTCAAAAGTCCAAAGAAGATTATTCCTCGGTGGCCTCGTCGCCTTCGTCGCCAGCTTCGTTTTCTGCCGAACGCAGGCCCGACGGGGCCGAAATGTTGGCGATGACGAAGTTACGCTCGACGGTCGGCGTGCAGCCTTCCGGCAGGGTGACGTCGCCGATGTGGATGACGTCGCCAACTTCGCGGCCGGTCAGGTCAACAACGATGCTCGACGGGATATCGCCGGCCAGAACGTTAAGTTCGACTTCCGGACGCACGACGGTCAGAACGCCGCCCTTGCGGATGCCGGGAGCTGCGCGATCGTTCACGAAGTCGACGTGCACGAAGAGGTTCACGCGGCTGGTGCGCTTGAGGCGCATCAGGTCGACGTGGGTCGGCAGGTCTTTTACAACATCCCGCTGAACGCCACGGCAGATCACGCGCACGTCGTCGTGGCCGTCAACCTTGAGGTTGAACAGGGTCGACATGAAGCGGCCGGCGCGAAGGCGCTGAAGCAGCTTGTTGAAGTCGAGGTTGATCGGAAGCGGATCAGCGCCGCCACCGTAAACAATGCCAGGTACGTCGCCATTACGGCGAGCTTGACGAGCGGCCCCCTTGCCTGTCCCCGTCCGTACCGTGGCGTGAAGATCGGGGATCTCACGAGCCATGGTTTTCTCCATAAAGTTATGGGCCGCCCTCCAAGGGTGTGCGGCCCGGATGAGATGGGGGCTATAGGGGGGAATCTGCCGCATGGAAAGGGCAAAAGTGGCTCATCTGGCGGATTCTTGGTGCCCCGGCGGCCGTTCAGGGCCGAAAGACGGATTGCCACGGCGAATTGCACCTGACAAGCATCGCACATGTCAGTGATCAGCGCCCTTCGAACAACATCCCGCCCTTCGGCCGCCTTTGTGATTATCGGTCTCTTCTGGGGCGCGATGGCGGCGCATTATCCCGATTTCAAGGCACGGCTGGGCGTTGATGACGCCACTTTCGGCTTGGTTCTTCTTGGGTCCGCACTTGGTCTTCTCACGTCCATGTGGCTTGCGCCCCGTCTTGATCGCGCGCTCGGGGAAAGGGCGATGCAGGTTGCGGCCATCGCCTTTGCCGCGGTCTTCTTTCTTCCGGCAACGGCGTCTACGCCGCTGGCGTTCGCCCTTGTCATGCTGGTTCTGGGGGGCACTTCGGGCCTTCTGGATGTGGTGATGAACGCTCGGGTGAGCGAGCTGGAGGGGCTGCACAAGCGGCCCTTGATGAACGCAAGCCATGCGATGTTTTCTCTGGCTTATACGGTGTCGGCGGTGATCTCGGGCTTCATGCGCCAGAATGATGTCCCGCCTACGGTAACCTTTGGCCTGATCGCCCTGACCTGCCTTGTCATTGCGTTCCAGCTCAGGATGTCGCCTGTCCCGATGTCCGAAGACGAGGCCGAGATAACCCAAGGCTATCCTCTTGCGCCGATCCTGATCTGTGGCGGGGTGGTCCTGGTGGCCTTCATGTCGGAGGCGACCGTCGAGGCCTGGTCGGCCCTTCATGTCGAGCGCACGCTGAATGGCGGCGCGGTGCAGGGCGCTCTTGGGCCTGCCATGCTGGGGGCGACGATGGCCTTTGGCAGATTTTCGGGGCAAGTCGTTTCAGAGCGCTTCCGGGATGTGACGGTCATCATGTTTGCGTCGGCGCTCTCGGCCTGCGGAGCGCTGGTCGCGGCCTTCGCGCCCAGCCCGGCCATCGCGTATCTCGGCTTTGGCACCCTGGGCCTGGGTGTTTCGGTGATCGGGCCGATCGGTTTGGCGATCGTCGGGCGGCTCGTGCCGGGGCGGATGCGGACCGAAGCCATCAGCCGCGTTGCGGTGATGGGTTTTTCGGGCTTTTTCCTCGCGCCGGTCCTGATGGGCCTGCTGAGCCAGATTTTCGGCCTGCGCCTGGCATTTGCCTCGGTCGCAGGGCTCTTGTTGCTGGCGGTTCCTCTGGCCTATGCCTTGGCGCGCCTTCAATCGCGCCGCGGCTGATCACTGCCATTCGCCCTCAAATCCTTTGGGGACCAACAGAACGTCGCGGTCGAGCGTGGTCACATCCCGCCGCCCGCAAAGCGCCATCGAGATATCCAGCTCGCGCTGCAAGACCTCGAGCGTCTTGGTGACGCCCGCCTCGCCCATCGCGCCCAGCCCATGCAGATAGGCGCGTCCGATCATTGTCCCTTTGGCGCCCATGGCGAGGGCCTTGAGGATGTCTTGCCCCGAACGGATGCCACTATCGAGCCAGACTTCGGTCTGATCGCCCACCGCCTCGACAATCGCCGGAAGCGCGCGGATCGACGAGATCGCGCCATCGAGCTGCCGCCCGCCGTGGTTCGACACGACGATCGCATCGGCGCCGATCTCGACCGCCTTCCTTGCATCCTCTACATCGAGAATGCCCTTCAGGATCACCTTGCCGCCCCACTTTTCCCTGAGCTTGGCGACCATGCTCCAATCGAGCTTGGGCTCGAACTGTTCGTGGGTCCATGCATTGAGCGAGCTGAGGTTCGTCACCGTCTTGGCGTGTCCGGCGATATTGCGGAACGTGTATTTGCCCGAGGCCGCGATGCCCAAGGTCCAGCGCCACTTGGTGCCATAATCCCAGATCATGCGAGGCGTCAGCTTGGGCGGCGCGCTGAGCTTGTTCTTCAGATCCTTGTGACGCTGGCCGATGATCTGCAGATCGAGCGTGATGACAAGCGCCGAAACGCCTGCGTTCTTGGCCCGCCGGATGAGGTTGTCGACGAAGTCCTCATCGCGCATCACGTAAAGCTGAAACCAGAACGGCTCTTTGGTCTGAGCCCGCACATCCTCGATCGAGCTGATCGACATGGTCGAGAGGGTGAACGGCACGCCGAATTTCTCGGCGGCCTTGGCGGCCTTGATCTCGCCGTTGGCATTTTGCATCCCGCACATCCCAACCGGCGCGAGCGCCACCGGAAGGCTCACCGGCTGGCCGAGCATCATGCTGGCCGTGGTGCGGTTTGACATATCGACTGCCACGCGCTGGCGAAGGCGGATCTGTTCGAAATCGGTGGTGTTCTCGCGGAAGGTCTGTTCTGTCCAGCTGCCGGATTCCGCATAATCATAAAACATTTTGGGCGTCCGACGCTTATGCAGGCGCTTGAGGTCGTAGATGTTGGTGATGACGGACATATCGGCCTCCGACTTGCTTAAATTGGTTAGGTTCCCATACCAATATGGGGAAGTTTCTACAAGTGGGCGCGGCCATTTGGCACGCAGGAAGCTTGCACCTCTTCGCCCTGCACCGTAAGAGCGCTCGAAACGTTGCCGGAGGCTTTGAGATGGGTTTCAAGATGGGGATCGTGGGTCTGCCGAATGTCGGCAAGTCGACCCTCTTCAACGCGCTGACCAAAACGGCGGCGGCGCAGGCGGCGAACTTTCCCTTTTGCACCATCGAGCCCAACGTGGGCGAGGTTGCGGTGCCGGATGCGCGCCTCGACAAGCTTGCCGAGATCGCCGGATCGAAGCAGATCATCCCGACCCGCATGACCTTTGTCGATATCGCGGGCCTCGTGAAAGGCGCGTCCAAGGGCGAAGGCCTCGGTAACCAGTTCCTTGCCAATATCCGCGAATGCGACGCCATCGCCCATGTGCTGCGCTGTTTTGAGGACGACGACATTACCCATGTCGAGGGCCGCGTCGATCCGGTGCAGGATGCCGAGGCCATCGAGACCGAACTGATGCTCGCCGATCTTGAATCGGTCGAGCGGCGCTTGCAGAACCTCTCGCGCAAGGTGCGTGGCGGCGACAAGGAGGCGGTCGAGCAAGAGCGCCTTCTGAAAGCCGCGCAGGCCGCGCTTGAAGAAGGGCGACCCGCCCGCACCGTTCAGGTCTCGGACGAGGATCGCAAATCCTGGCGGATGCTCCAGCTTCTGACGGCCAAGCTGGTGCTCTATGTCTGCAACGTCGAAGAAGCCTCGGCCGCCTCGGGCAATTCTCAATCCGCCCGCGTTGCCGAAATGGCCGCGGCGCAGGGCAACGCGCATGTGGTGATCTCGGCCCGCATCGAAGAAGAGATCAGCCAGCTCGAGCCCGAAGAGGCTGCCATGTTTCTCGAGGAAATGGGCCTTGAAGAGGCCGGCCTCGATCGCCTGATACGCGCGGGCTATGCGCTTTTGCACCTGCAGACATATTTCACCGTCGGCCCCAAGGAGGCGCGCGCCTGGACCATCAGGGAAGGCACGGCAGCCCCCGCCGCCGCCGGTGTTATCCACGGCGATTTCGAGCGCGGCTTCATCCGCGCCGAAACGATCGCCTATGACGATTTTGTCGGCCTCGGTGGAGAAGGCGGCGCCAAAGAGGCGGGCAAAATGCGCACGGAAGGCAAAACCTACGTCGTTAAGGACGGCGACGTGATGCATTTCTTGTTCAACACCTGACCTCGCCTTCACCATTGCCCTGGGGCATCTGCAACTTGGCATTGCCGCCAAGCAAATTTGGCGGCATTCCCCCCTTGCCCCTCTCAAAGCCTATCGCTAAACGGGTCGGCGGAGCTGTGGCCGAGTGGTCGAAGGCACGCCCCTGCTAAGGGCGCAGGCGGGAAACCGTCTCGAGGGTTCGAATCCCTTCGGCTCCGCCACTTTCAATATGAAAAATAAGTTACGCGTCCTTCTGGGGCCCTTTTTTCTTATGGTTTCAAAGGGGTTTAGGGAATTCGACCGCCCTTCGGAGACTGGAAAAAGGTCCAAAACAGGTCTCTAAAAGCCAATTGTCTCTAACCGAGCGCCCTCCTGCTCTGGAAGGGCGCATTCAAAAAACGTAGTACTTTCAGTATATTGGCATTTTCAGGGGAGCGCCCTGTTCGAAGTTTCAACCGGTAGTGAAATTCAATACAAACCCGAGGGACGGCAGGTAGGGCGGTTGATTTGGGCGGAAAGCGGATGTGCATCACAAGGGCTTTAATTGCACAGCCGTATGGCAGTTCGGACATTGAAGCAGCACCCCTAAATGCAGGTGCCTTTTGGACTTGTCACGGTTTAGTGCCGCTCCGTTTTATTCTGGGTACGAGACCTGAGCCTAACCGGAATTGGCCAGGGTCAAAAAGATGTCATCAACTTCTGCTAAGGATTTGTGTTCCAAATGTATTTGTCGCAGACCATTTAAAAAATCATCTATTAGGCCCTTATCATCCCCGAGATATTCTTTGATCGGCTCAACAAATACTTGGCTAGGATGATGGTGCGTATCAGCCCAATGCACCAAATTAAATATGATCGGGATAAACTGAATGGCAGATTCTGTTAAGTAATAAAGTTTTTTTTGCGAATGGGTTTGATCTTTGGACACGGTTAATAAGCCAATATCCATCATCCGCTTTAGCCGTTTGGCGAGGGTTGCTGACGAAATGCCTTCCAAGTTTTTTGCCAACAACTGATTAAAATTCTGGCGACTGAGTATAGAAATGTCCCTGAGAATTATGAGCGACCACTTATCGCCAATTAAATCTGCAGCGAGACCAATCGGGCAGATATCTTTTTTATGCTTCCTTGTATCACGCCAAACCTCTCTAAGGACGATATTAGTTTATTATCGGTGGTATTTATTTATCACTGAAGTAATTTACACTGTCCAGGAGACCTCATAAAATCAACAGACACAGGATTGGATGCGAAATGAACGTGCAACCAAAACATATGACTGCATATGTAGAATTGGGAATTACAGATTACAAAAAATTTGAGCAGTTGGCTGAGGATTGGTCAATCACTGAACAGGGTTGTTCCGGCACTTTAATGTTTGAATGGTATATTTCAGATTGCAAAACAAAAGCCACACTTATTGAAACATTCGCTGACGAAGAAGCACAGGCAGTTCATATGGAAAATATTGAGAGGTATGGCGAGACTTTCATGGCATGTACTAATCCACAAAAATTTACTTATTTGGGTGCGGTAACCGATGTCGTTAAAGAGCGAGTTGCTGCATTTGGATTCACTTATCAAGTGATGCAAGGTGGATTCAGAAGGTTGCCATAGGCTGCTTGGATTCAAAGTTCAAGTGCAACGTTTGATTTGAATCCAAGGGGTTAGTATTCGTCTGACAGCACCGTGCAACTGGATCCTGAAAAGCCTATTTCGCAATAGTTGCGACCAAATCAGCGTCAATCAAGATATTTTCATGCTGGTATTTATTTCGTATTGGCATGACCACATTTTTGCTCCACTGATTCATTGCATCGATTGCGTCATAGCCTGTGGCTGAAACAAATGCAGTCATTCTGGTGGGATCATTGCGATCTTTGTTAATATCGACTGAAATCTTATTTGCAATTGATGGATTTTTCCATGCAAGCCACATTTGCTTTAATTCTTCAATGAAGGCATCATTATCGCCTTCTTAGGTAAACTTATTGACGTTTAGTCTCTTTATTACTGACATTTTCTTTCTCCAATTTGGGTTAAGACACTAGGCAGTGGCTATTTCGGCATTAACACTGCCGCCTCTTTTCAGTCGCTCCACTAAGAACCGCATTATTCGGCGGAGAAGTACACCTCTTTCATAATACCTTCTTTTGACTGCCTTGATCCGCTAAAGGAGCAAACAGTATATTTTGAAGGACTTATTTTGTGTGGAATAATGTTACTTCACCCTCTTCAACAACAACGCCATGTATCAAGTGTCCATTGGCTGCCATGCGCTTCGTGCGTTCTTCAGTTGATCGATCAAACGCAGCTTTGTCTTCATAAATTGATGTTAACGAAGCAGTTATTGGGCCAGTTCTTACTGAAACTAACAATTGAGCTTCAGGAAACCCTGCAGGTGCCGTCGACGCAT
>JAURFB010000056.1 GCA_030827165.1 Marivivens sp. | reverse complement strand
CAACAGCAGGGGATTCGCCACCCATCAGCCCGATCGGACTCCCCTTGGGGAGAATTTCGCCTGCCTCGCCAAAGGTTTCGGCAAGGCCTGCAAACACGAAGAGAACGCCCGCGGCGGGCTCGAGAATGACGACATTGCCATAGTCGAGAAGAGCGCCCCTGAACCGGACCGTGGCAGGCGTCGGCGTGGTCACAAGCGCACGGGGGCCTGTGGCGATCACGATGCCAGGCCGCGTGATGCCGGCGGCGTCGGTCTCGCCAAAGCGGCGGATGATCCTGCCAAATACGGGGAGCGGCAGATCGCCAGATGCGGTCGCGGCCACCCCCGGTGCTGTCGGTATGTCGGCGAGTGAAGTCGCAAAGGCATCGAGCGTTTCGGCCGAGGCGATCAGCAGAGCCAGCTGAACCGGGTCTTCGATAAGGTTCTTGGGAAGATCTGTGCGATCCTGAATCGCTGCGGCAAGGGCGGCGCGGGCGGCCTGAGCGCCGTCAAGACCTTGGGCAAGCCGATCTGCCGCGTCTTGCTGGAGCGCTTGCAGGATCACCAGCTCGTCAATCTGCGCCTTGAGCGTCTCGGCACGGGCCTGCAGCGCGGGAGTTACATCCGCAAGGATCATGCCCGAGCGGGCCGTTCCGGTCGGCCCGAGCGGGTGAAGCAGGAGCAACGGCGCGGGCGCGCGGCCCATCGTTTCCAGAACACCGAGAAGCTGGGCCACCTCGTCGCTCTTTGCTGCAAGCTCGGCTTCGATCGCATGGCGGCGGATTGCGGCGCGGCGCAACCCGTCGCGCAGGGCGATGAGACCGTCTTCATAGGCATGAACCGTCGCGGTGAGCGCCGCGACACGATCACGCGAGCCTTCGGCCGCGGCCAACTGATCGGCGGCTTCGGCAAGCTTCTCCGCAGCGGCTTTCGCGGCCTCGGCTGGGCCTGTCTCGGCCGCGAGCGGCGCGGCCCAGAAGAGCAGGCAAAGGGCCAGCGCATGCTTCATCTGACGATCAGGCTCCGCCCTGTCATCTCGTCGGGTTGAGGCAGTTGCATCAGGTCAAGAAGCGTCGGAGCAAGGTCGGCCAGCCGCCCGTTGCGAAGGGCCGCGCCTTTCGGTCCGCCGATGACGATCACGTGGACGGGGTTGAGCGTATGCGCCGTGTGCGGCCCGCCGGTGACAGGATCGACCATCACCTCGCAATTGCCATGATCGGCCGTGACGATCATCGCGCCACCTGCTTTCTCAAGCGCGGCGACAACGCGGGCAAGCCCTTGGTCCACAGCTTCGCATGCCTTGATCGCGGCCCCAAGATCGCCGGTGTGGCCGACCATATCGGGGTTGGCATAGTTGGTGACGATCAAGTCATACCCCGCCTCGATGGCACCGACGAAATGATCGGTGACCTCGCCTGCCGACATCTCGGGCTGAAGATCATAGGTCGCGACCTTGGGCGAGGGGGTCATATAGCGATCCTCGCCCGGTTCAGGCGCTTCCTTGCCGCCGTTGAGAAAGAAGGTGACGTGCGGGTACTTCTCGGTCTCGGCAAGGTGGAACTGGGTCTTGCCTTGCTTTGCCACCCATTCGCCAAGCGTATTGACGATTGCCTGCTTGGGAAAGACCGTATCCATATAGGCGTTGTGCTGGTCGGAATACTCGGCCATCCCGAGCATGGCGGCAAGGCGCGGACGGCCCGACACGTCAAAGGCGCCAAAGGCCGGATCGCCGATCGCGGCGAGGATTTCGCGCATCCGGTCGGCGCGGAAATTGACCGCGAAGATCCCGTCGCCTTCCCGCATCCCGGCGTAATCGCCAATCACGGTCGCCGGCAGAAACTCGTCGGTCTTGCCCGCCGCATAGCTCGCTAGGATTGCCTCCCTGACGCCGGTTGCCGCAAGCGCAACGCCCTTGCCTTCGACCATCAGCCGATAGGCCTGTTCGACCCGCTCCCAGCGGTTGTCGCGGTCCATCGCGAAATAGCGGCCGACGACGGTGACGATTTTCGCCCCTTCGGGAAGGGCGGCTTCCAGTTCTGCTACCTGTCCGACAGCGGACTGGGGCGCCACGTCGCGCCCGTCGGTCATGGCATGGATGACAACGGGAACGCCTGCGGCATGGATCACGCGGGCGGCCTCGGCGATGTGTTCTTGATGCGAGTGGACCCCGCCCGGCGAGGCAAGGCCGATCAGATGCGCGGTGCCGCCCGAGGCATTCATCTTGGCGATGAAGCCCTGCAAGGCCGGGCGCTGGCCAAAGCTGCCGTCTTCGATCGAGAGGTCGATCTGGCCGAGGTCCATTGCCACAACCCGGCCCGCGCCGATGTTGGTATGGCCAACCTCGGAATTGCCCATCTGGCCGGTCGGCAGGCCGACATCGGGGCCGTGGGTGATCAGTTCGGCATGGGGGCAGGTGGCGAGGAGCCGGTCGAAGGTGGGCGTATGCGCCAGAAGAGGAGCATTGGCGGCCCTCTCTTCACGCTTTCCCCAGCCATCGAGGATGCACAAGACAACGGGTTTGGGTTGGCTCATATCGGGCTCCGGTTTGTTGCGTCCTTCTAGCGCCTAATATCGCCAAGCGGAACCGTCAGCCGGACCCGATCAGCGCCCCGGCGGCGAAAACCAGCACGCCGCCCAGAACGACTTGGAAGGTGGCCCTGAGGAACGGGGTTTCCATGTAGCGGTTCTGGATCCAGACGATGGCCCAAAGTTCGATAAACACCACGACAAAGGCAGTAAAGGTCGCGGTCCAGAAATCGCTGATCAGATAGGGCAAGGCATGGCCCAGTCCGCCAATCGTCGTCATCACGCCCGCGGCGATCCCGCGCTTGAAAGGCGAGCCGCGGCCCGAAATCTGGCCGTCATCCGAGGCGGCTTCGGTGAATCCCATCGAGATACCAGCGCCGATCGAGGCGGCCAGACCGACAAGGAAGGTTGTCCATGTGTCTTGCGTGGCAAAGGCCGTGGCAAAGATCGGCGCAAGGGTCGAAACCGAACCATCCATCAACCCCGCAAGCCCCGGCTGGACCCATGTCAGGACAAACTGCCGATGCGCGGCCTGCTCTTCGTCCGACCGCGCGTCGTCGGCCAGATGGGCGGCCTCAAGCTCGCCCGCCTTGTGCTGATGCGAAACTTCGGCAGCGGCCAGCGAACCGAGGAGCTTGCGTGTATCGGCATCGGTCGTGCGGGCGGCAGCGGCGAGGTAGAAGCGCTCGGCGTCGCGCTCCATCTGAGCCGCTTCTTCCCGAATGCGCGGCAGGCTCAGGTTCTCGACAAGCCAGACCGGCCGACGGGCATAATAGCCCGAGACGTGCTCGCGCCGGATAAGCGGGATCACATCGCCAAACCGCGTCTTGTGAACCTCGATCAATCGGGCGCGGTGCGTGTCCTCTTCCTCGGCCATGGCGTTGAACACGGCGGCAGAGGCGGGAAACTCGGCCTGAAGGCGCTGGGCGTAAGAGCGATAGATCCGCGCGTCGTCTTCCTCTGACGAAATTGCGAGCGCGAGGATTTCCTGTTCGGAAAGATCGCGAAAACGGCGGCGGAAAGTTGTTCCGGGGATCATATGGGCCTCTGGTCAGGAGATGTGACCAACCTAATCACAATGCTCCGTCAGACAAGCCCTGCGGCGCGTGCCTCAGTCGATGCGGCGCAGATACACATGGTTGCCCTCGCGTTTGGTTTCAAACCGTTTGAGGTCAGCCACTAGATCGGACAGCTTGCTCTTGCCATAGCTGCGCGTGTCAAAATCCCGGTTGTCGGCCTGTATGGCCTGACCGACCCGACCCAACTGATACCATTCGTCTTCCTGTTCGATTTTCTCCATCGCCTTGAAGATGAGCGGAATCGCCTCGGCCACAGGTCGCTTGCCCGGCTTTGGCGCGACGGGCTTGCCCTTGGGCGAGGCCGCAACTGGCTCGTCGACGATGTTTTCGATCATCACGAAGCGGGTGCAGACATTGCGCAGCGATTCCGGCGTCTTGCTTTCGCCGATGCCAATCACGTCGAGGCCCTGTTCGCGGATGCGATTGGCCAGCGAGGTGAAATCGCTGTCGGAGGACACAAGAACGAAGCCGTCAAACCGGCCGGTGTGCAGCAGGTCCATCGCGTCGATCACGAGCCCGATGTCCGAGGCGTTCTTGCCCTTGGTGTTCGCCGTCTCCTGATGGGCAACAAGTCCAAGCGCGTGAACCTTTGTCGACCAGAGTTTGAGCATTGGCGAGGACCAGTCGCCATAGACCCGCCTGAGCGCAGGTTCGCCAAAGGCCGTGATTTCCTTGAGGATGGCTTCGGCAAAACGGGCCGGGATATTGTCGGCGTCGATAAGAACGGCGAGAAGGGGGAGGCTGTTGTTCGCCATGATCTCTTTCGATTGTCTCCGCCGCCAGATGCAGCAGGGCTATGCATAGCCTTCGATATAGGACCGCACTGGCCACATTGACAGCCCCGCCCGGTTTGATGCCCTTCCGAGGCTTTAATAAACCACCACGGACCGGATCGACTTGCCCTCGTGCATGAGGTCAAAGCCGGTGTTGATCTCGTCGAGGCTGAGGGTATGGGTGATCATCGGGTCGATCTCGATCTTCCCCTCCATGTACCAATCGACGATTTTCGGAACTTCCGTGCGCCCGCGTGCACCGCCAAAGGCGGTTCCGCGCCAGCTTCGGCCGGTGACGAGCTGGAAGGGGCGGGTGCTGATCTCGGCTCCGGCCGGTGCCACGCCGATGATGATCGATTCGCCCCAGCCTTTGTGGGCGCTTTCAAGAGCCGTCCGCATCACCTGAACATTGCCGGTGGCGTCGAAAGTGTAATCGGCCCCGCCCTTGGTCAGCGCCATGAGATAGGCCACCAGATCACCGTCAACTTCTTTGGGATTGACGAAATCGGTCATGCCGAACCGCATGGCCATAGGCACCTTGGAGGGGTTGATGTCGACGCCTACAATTTGGTCGGCACCCGCCAGGCGCAGGCCCTGAATGACGTTGAGCCCGATGCCCCCAAGGCCAAAGACGATGGCACGACTGCCAATCTCGACCTTGGCGGTGTTGATGACCGCGCCGATGCCAGTCGTCACACCGCAGCCGATGTAGCAGATCTTGTCGAAGGGCGCGTCGGGCCGGACCTTGGCGAGCGCGATCTCGGGCAGGACGGTGTGGTTCGAAAAGGTCGAACAACCCATGTAGTGCAGGATCGGCGTGCCATCGAGCATCGAGAAGCGGCTGGTGCCGTCGGGCATCAGGCCCTGCCCTTGGGTCGAACGGATCGATTGGCACAGGTTGGTTTTCGGGTTGAGGCAGTATTCACACTCGCGGCACTCGGGCGTGTAGAGCGGGATCACATGATCGCCGGGCTTGAGGCTGGTGACTCCGGGGCCGACTTCAAGAACGACGCCCGCGCCCTCGTGGCCGAGGATCGCCGGGAAAAGGCCCTCGGGGTCGGCACCGGAAAGGGTGAATTCGTCGGTGTGGCAAATGCCGGTCGCTTTCACCTCGATCAGCACCTCGCCGGCTTTTGGCCCTTCAAGGCTCACGTCCATGATTTCAAGCGGTTTTCCGGCGGCGAGCGCCACGGCGGCACGAGTTCTCATTACATTTTCTCCCGACAATTCGAGACAAGCCTAACGTTCGGACAGGGCGCAAGACAACACTGCATGCGTCCGCTCTTGCCGAAATCGCGTCATCGGGGGAAAACGCAAAACCCCCGGCTTTCGCCGAGGGATATTGCCGCAAATTCCCGGTGCCGCGGCTTTGGGTGGGGGCTGTTGCGCCGCGACACCGGGTATTTGTGGTTATGATGTGAAGCTGAGGGCGGACTGCGGCACCGCGATGGTGGCTTGGTGACGACGTTCAGGTCATTT
This sequence comes from Marivivens sp., assembly GCA_030827165.1. Taxonomy (GTDB): domain Bacteria; phylum Pseudomonadota; class Alphaproteobacteria; order Rhodobacterales; family Rhodobacteraceae; genus RFZI01. Next base: position 8,785 of record JAURFB010000056.1, on the reverse strand, counting down.
CAAGGCGAAAACATGGCAGGCTTGATTTGGGCGGCGTTTGGCGCAAACCTGAAACCATGACGATCCAGCCTTCGATCCCTCTTGCGGGCGTTCTACACGACCAGGTGGCCTTTCACCGCACCGAGCTGGGTGTGATCCTCGGACTATACGGCCGTATGGTCGCCGCCGGCGAATGGCGCGACTATGGCATATCCTGCCTGCGCGATGTGGCTGTCTTCTCGATCTTTCGGCGCACGGCCGAGACGCCGCTATACCGGATCGAGAAACGCCCGAGCCTAAGAATGAAGCAGGGTCAATACGCGCTGATCGGCGCCGAGGGGCAGATTCTCAAGCGGGGCAACGATCTGCGGCAGGTGCTTGCGGCTCTCGAGCGCAAGCTTTTCCGCGTGGTCGACTGATCAGGGCCGCCGACGCGCGATGATGTTGCCGTCCCCGTTCGCGGCAATGCGGGCGCAGGCCGCTTGGAAACCCTCTTCGACCACGGCCATATGTGTCGCGTTGGCGTGAATCATCCTGTCCGGCCCTGTCATCATCGCAACGTGGCCATTCCAGAAGATCAGGTCGCCGGATTGAAGAGGCGCGTTGTTGCCCAGGGCCTGCCCGACCTCGCGGCTCTGCATATCGCTGTCGCCAGGGCAGGGGATGCCGCAGGCCAAAAGTGCGGCCTGAACGAGGCCCGAGCAATCGAGACCAAAGGTCGAGTTGCCACCCCAGAGATAGGGTGTGCCAAGGTGCAGGCGCGCGACCTCGACCGGATCTGGAAAGAGATCGGCCAAAGGGCGAAGATGGACGAGGGGGATGAAACCCAAGGACGTTTCGGCATAGCGCCCGTTGATCCGGCTGACCGCGACAGCGGCGCCGAAGGGGAGCGAGGCGCGGTCGGGCGACTTGAAGTCGCCGCGCTCATAGGCGTGAGTGGCCCGCGCAATGACGCGATGGTTTGGCTCTGCGGCGCGGGCGTCAAGGGCGTTGCTCGCCAAATAGCCGACATAGCCGTCGGCCGCCTGAACAAAGCTCCACCCCTCTCGATCCTCGAGAACCCTGACCTTCGCGCCAAGAAGAAGCTGTCTGTCACGCGGCCCGCTTGGCGATTTGAGCATGTCCAGAACCGGGGTCGCGACGAAAGCCGGAGTTCCGGCAACATAGGCAGCGGCCTCGACAACCCCCTCAAGCTCTGCCGCCGCGACGCGGCCGTTGGCAGCTGTCGTTCGCCGGTCCATCACAGGTTCAAGAGGTCCGGCAGCGCCTCGAAGAGCGCCCGCGCCCCCTGTCCTACCCCACCTTTCGGACGCCCCGGGGCGGCGGTCGGCTGCCAACAGAAGATATCGAAATGAGCATAGGGAACCGAGGCGAAGCGGCGCAGAAACAGCGCGGCGGTGATCGCCCCTGCCATGCCGCCGCCCGGCGCATTGTCCAGATCAGCGATGCCGGGTTCGATCAGCGCCTCGTAGGGATCGTGAAACGGCATCCGCCAGACCGGATCGCGCGCGGCCTGACCTGCCTTGGCGATGGCCGTGGCGGCGCTGTCATTGTCGGTGAAGTATGGCGCGATATCGGGGCCAAGGGCCACACGGGCTGCGCCGGTGAGCGTTGCCATCGAAATCATCAGATCGGGGTCGGCTTCGGAACCGAACGCCAGAGCATCGGCCAGAACTAGGCGACCCTCAGCGTCGGTATTGTTGATCTCGACGGTCGGGCCCTTGCGGGATTTCAGGATGTCGCCGGGGCGGAAGGCATTGCCGCTGACCGCGTTTTCCACAGCCGGGATCAAGACGCGCAGACGGATCGGCTGGGCGGTGGCCATGATCATCCGCGCCAGGCCAAGGACCGTGGCTGCGCCGCCCATATCCTTTTTCATAAGCGCCATCGTCGCGGCCGACTTGAGGTCGAGCCCGCCAGTATCGAAACACACACCCTTGCCAACCAGCGTCAGGCTTGGCCCCTCGTTGCCCCAGCCAAGATCGATGAGGCGCGGCGCACGGGTCGAGGCGCGGCCGACGGCGTGGATCATCGGGAAATCCTGGGCGAGAAGATCATCGCCAAGAGTGACGGAGATCGAAGCCCCGAATGTCTCTGCCAGTTGCCGTGCGGCGGCCTCAAGTTCGCCCGGCCCCATGTCCGACGAAGGCGTGTTCACGAGGTCGCGGGTAAGGAACTCACCTGCCGCAATCGCTTCGATCCGCGCGGCATCAACCCCTTCTGGCGCGATCAGCCGGGCCTTCGGGGCATCCTTCTTGGCGTAGCGATCGAAGGTGTAGCCAGCCAAAAGCCAGCCGAGGGCGGCTTCGTTCAATTCCTCAACGCCGAGATTGGATTCGAGCCGATAGGTGCCCTCGGGCAGCGTTGCCGCGGCGGCGGCGATGGCAAAGCGGTTGCGCCTGCGCGCGCCGGCATTACCAAGCCCGACAAGGGCGCGGGAAACCTTGCCGCCTTGTCCGGGCAAGGCCGCAACCGATCCGGATTTTGCGGTAAAGCCGAGCGAGCGCGCCCAGGCGGCTTCGGTTTCGGGCAGGTGGGCCAGCGTGTCGTCCAGCGTGTCAGGAGTGACCACGAGGAGAGAAATTGCATCGACGGTGTCGGCACAGAAAGTAGGGGTCATGGTCTGTCCTGCGTGAGTTGACGCGACTTTAGACCATGCGGTGGCTGCCACAAGGGCCGCTAGCTACAAAACGGCCAGATGCCAACGAGCGCTCGATCCGCCACCCGTCGCAGCCGCGCCAGGGTTGCCCCGATTGCGTGCGGGTTTTCGCCCTGAAGGGCGCCCGCCAAGGCATCGGCGGCGGCAACAAGCGGCGCCAGGCCGATTTGTTCTGACAAGTCACGAAATACAGCAAGAGTGCCGTCAATCTCCAAGTGGCGGCCCTGCTCGTGGCGAGTCTGAATGAGGGCCGCAAGATCGGAAAGGCAAACAAGATCCTCGACAATCCTCCTGTCTGCCTGCTTGCGTCCCAGCCGAGCATAAAGTGCCGCCAGTTTCTCGCGATCAGGATCAAACCTGTCGGTAATCCGAAGGGGGGAAATTGCCGCATGGGCGGAGGGGCAAGATGTGTCGAGAGAACGATGCTGCATGGCCCACTCTTAGCGGGGCATGGTTTGCAAGGTATTTCCGCTGGTGCGATTTATCTCTCGAAATTCTGGAAAATGCTGCCTATCTAGCAGGGCAACGACAACAGGAGAGGCCATGAAAAACGCACGACCCCTGCCTGAATATCTGTCCCGCCGGTATCACGGGTGGAAAGCAACATCCTATGCCGAGAACCGCAGCTGGTATCGCCGCCTTGCCGAGGGCGGCCAACACCCGCGCGCGATGGTGATATCGTGCTGCGACAGCCGGGTTCACGTTACCTCGATTTTCGGTGCCGATCAGGGCGAGTTCTTCATCCACCGCAACGTCGCCAATCTCGTGCCGCCCTACGAGCCCGATGGCGAACCGCACGGCACCTCGGCGGCGGTGGAATACGCGGTGACGGCGCTCAAGGTCGCGCATTTGATTGTGCTGGGGCATTCGAGCTGTGGTGGCGTCAAGGGTTGCTATGACATGTGTTCCGGTCATGCGCCCGAACTTGACAAGAAATCGAGCTTTGTCGGCCGCTGGATGGACATCCTCCGCCCCGGTTTCGAACGTCTCGAGACCGGCAGCGACGATGAGCGCATTCGCGCGCTGGAGAAGGAAGCGGTTGTTGTCTCGCTCGAGAACCTGTTGACCTTCCCCTTTGTGAAAGCGGCCGTTGACGACGACATGCTGAGCCTGCACGGGCTTTGGAACGATATCGGCGAGGGCGGGCTCGAATATTTCGACGGCGAAACGGGATCGTTTGCCCCGATTTGATCTGTCCGTCCGCTAAAAGCTTTGTCTTTTCCCGTGACTTGGTAAGCTTTGCCTCAATATTGCAGGCGCCGTGCAAGGCTGCCTCGCACCTTTGGGAGCCCCGGAATGAAAAGCCGTCTTGCTGTGATCATGGTGGCCGACGTTGTCGGCTATTCCCGCATGATGGCTGACGACGAGGAGACAAGCATCGCAGCGGTGCGCGATCTGAACGAGACCTATGTCCGCCCGCATTCGAACAACCATGGGGGTGAAATCCTGAAGCGGATGGGCGATGGCTGGATCATCGCTTTCGGGTCGGTCCATGCCGGGATCGCCTGTGCACTTGAACTGCTCCAGACATTGAGCGGCAACGAAAACCTCAAGATCCGGATCGGCGCCCATATCGGTGAGATCGTCCAAGATGACGAGGATTTCTATGGCGCCGGCGTCAACCTCGCCGCGCGCCTTCAGGGGCAGGCGCCTCCGGGCGGGATGATGGTGTCTCAGGACCTGTTCCGCCAGCTGACGGGTCAACTTGCCGCCCAGTTCGAGGACGCTGGCGCTTTCGACCTCAAGAACATCCCCTATCCGGTGCAGGGCTATCAGTGACGCCCAGCGCAGAAGAAACCCGGAAACGCCGCAAAGGGCGAAGTTCCGACCGTGCTGGTTGAAGAGTTCGACTTTGCGCCGGCAACCGACGAGATCCAGTCCCATGCCGAGGAATTGCGCGAACAGATTTTGATGAACCTTTCGCGCCGAACCGGAATCAAGACGATCGAAAACGCGGGCGAGGGTTCCAAGACCACCTACAGAATTCGCGGCCGCCTTAGGGTTTCGGGGACAAAGGCGCGAATCAACATGTCGATGGTGTTGTGCGAAGCGGGCGAAACCCTTTTCTCACGTAACTATGATGGCGATATTTCCGATATTTTCGAGTTTGGCGATCAGATCGCCGCCAAAATCAACGCGGACCTGCGGATTCAGATCAATGCCTATGACGCTAACCGGCTCGAGGCGCTTGCAGATGACGAGCTGAGCGTCTCTGAGCTCAGATCACGCGCGGCGCGCAATTTCTACAGGGCGACCTATTCCAGCTGGCAGCGCGGGCTGGCGCTGATGGAGCGCGCTGTCGAGCTTGTCCCAGATGATCCCATGGCACTTGCGATGCGCGCCGTCGGGGAGGTGATGCTACACGCGGCAAGCTATGAGCCGATGGCTCCGGAAAGACTTATGCAGCTTGAGGAGGGGCTCAATCTTGCGATCAAGCAGGCACCCAAGGTCGATTTCCTCTATTCTGCGCGGTCCAATCTCCACGGACTCATAAAAGGCGACGCCGACGCTGCCCTGCGGGACGCCGAATATGCGCTCAAGCTCAACCCCACCTATCTGATCGGCTTTGGCGCGCTGGCATCGGCGATGATCCTCAAGAACGATCTTCTGGGTGCGATCGAGAGGCTCGAGTATTCCATGACCCTGTCAAACGACGATCCGCTCGAGGCCGAGCGGACCTTTCCTTTGGCTATCTGTTATGTCCTGACCGGCCAATTCGACAAGGCGAAGAAGGTTGCCGAGGCGCTCGCCCATGCGAACATGGACAATCGGATATTACAGAAACTGTTGGGGATGGTGCTGCGCAAACTGGGCGATGAAGGCGGTGCGGCGCGACAGGAAAAGCTTGCGGAAAACCTGGCTTTCGCGCCGTCCATCCAGTCTATCCGCGTGCTCCTTCCCGAGGAACACGCGGCCTTTGCCGACGAGCTTTATTCGATGGCTCGGGTCTAGCCCTTCTTCAGGCACCGCTGACCCAGAACCTCGGCGATCTGCACGGCGTTGAGCGCGGCACCTTTGCGAAGGTTGTCGGACACGCACCAGAAGTTGATGCCGTTCTCGATGGTCACGTCCTGACGGATGCGGCTGATATAGGTCGCATAGTCGCCCACACACTCGATCGGGGTGACGTAGCCGCCGGCTTCGCGCTTGTCGACCACCATGATCCCCGGCGCTTCGCGCAAGATGTCGGTGGCCTCTTCCCAATCGAGGAACTCCTCAAACTCGACGTTGATCGATTCCGAATGGCCGACGAAAACCGGAACACGCACGCAGGTCGCGGTGACCTTGATCGACTTGTCGAGGATCTTCTTGGTCTCGGTGACCATCTTCCATTCTTCTTTCGTGTCGCCGCTGTCCAGGAACACGTCGATATGCGGGATCACGTTGAACGCGATCTGCTTGGGATAGACGCTCGGCGCCACTTCCTGACCCGGCACATACATCCCCTTTGTCTGGTTCCACAGCTCGTCGATGGCTTCCTTGCCGGTGCCGGAAACAGACTGATAGGTCGAGACGACAACGCGCTTGATCTTGGCGCGGTCGTGCAGGGGCTTGAGCGCCACAACCATCTGCGCGGTCGAGCAATTGGGATTGGCGATGATGTTTTTCTTGCTATAGCCGACGACGGCATCGGCGTTCACTTCGGGAACGATCAGTGGAACGTCGGGGTCGTAGCGGTAGAGCGAGGAATTGTCGATCACGACACAGCCAGAAGCCGCCGCCTTGGGCGCGTAGATCTTGGTTGCGCCCGAACCGATGGCGAATAGTGCGATGTCCCAGCCCTTGAAATCGAAAGTGTCGAGGTCTTGGGTCTTCAAAGTTCGGTCGCCAAAGCTGACTTCGGTGCCCAGCGATTTGCGAGACGCAAGCGCGGCGATCTCATCGACGGGAAACTCGCGCTCGGCGAGGATGTTCAGCATTTCGTGGCCCACATTGCCCGTGGCGCCGACGACGACGACTTTATAGCCCATTGGCCTTGCTCCTTGATTGAGAGACGGAGGCCCTATAGCCCCTGCCGCCCATAAGGAAAAGGGGCCGCGTCAGTCTGTCCTGTCTTTGGCGAAGAGATAGGCCGCAAGGCCACAGAGGACCAGAACGCCGAAGAAGGCAAAGAGTGCCTGGTAGGGGGCCGCCGGGGTCGCTGCGCCGTCGGAAGCGGCGGTAAAGATGCGGCCAGTGATCATCTGCATGACACCAGCCCCGCCGATCCCGAAGAGATTGAGCAACGTCACGCCCCGCCCCGTCATCTGGGGCGGAAAGAGCGCTCTTCCATGCGCGATGATCATGGGGAACGACGCGCCCGCCGCGCCAATCACGGCAAGAAGCGCGGCAGAGATCCAGATATTGAGGTCGGCTACGGCGTAGAGCGCAAGGATCGCCACCGCTCCCATGAGGTTGCCCGTGAAGATGACCCATTTGCGGGTCTTGAACAGGCGATCGAGGGGTCCATAGGCGAAGTTGCCGATCACCATCGCGATGCCCATGACAAGGGTGACCGATCCGATCAGACCCGCGTCCGCCCCGAATACATCCCGCGCATAGGGGCCGGCCCAAAGGCCGCGCAGGCCGGCAGCTGGGGCATAGTTGACCAGCATCATCGCGAGAATCGGCCAGATCGCCGGAATCTTCAGAAGATCCAGAACCGAGCCACGATGTTCGGACACGACCTTTTCGGGATCGCGCACTGTCAGCCAGACAAGCAACGCGACAGCCAAGGTAAGCGCGGCAAGCCCCCACATTGTCCCGCGCCAGCCGAAGGCCTCGACGGCCGATGCTGTCGGGGCAGAGCTGACGATATTGCCGAGCGAGCCGAAGCCGATTGTCGCGCCGGCGAGGGTCGCGAAAACCGCTGCGGGATAGACCCGCGCGAAGATGAAATAAGAGGCCATGAGCACCGGCGAGCAGCCGATACCGATCAGAGCCATGGCCAGCGAGATGTGCCCCGGCGTCTGTGCAAGGGCAAAGACCGCCGCCCCGCCCGCGCCGCCAAGCGCGAAAAGGCCCGCTGCCGTCTTGCGCGGGCCGATTGAATCGAGCGCGGCGCCCACGGGAATCTGCATGGCGGCAAAGATCAGGAACCAAAGGCCCGAAGCGCTGGCGAGATCTTCGGGCGTGGCCCCGAGATCGGTCGACAGTGCAGGCGTTAGCACCGCGAGAAAAGCCCTGTAGAACTGGCTCAGCACATAGGCTGCGACCAGCGAGATGATCCCGATGCGCATACGACTTCCTCCCGCTGACGTCGTTGCACGGGCAGGTGATCGGCGCAATAGGTTGCATCAGAGTGCGCGGCTATGTCGTCCTTCGGGCATCGAATAGGCATCGACCTCTTGCGCGGCGAGACGGGCGAAAAGGCGGGCGTCCTCGGCAAGCATGATCTTGTTGCCCTCGACGCGGATCTGGTCGCGGAAGCGATCGCGCATTCCTTCGGTCATCGCCAAAAGCAGCGATACAGGAACCCCGTGTTTCGTGGACAGCTTTTCGAGGTCGATGCTGAACTGGCACATCAGGCCTTCGATCATGTCGGCGCGAAGCTGATCGTCGGCGGTCATCGCGTGGCCCCGTTCGGTCGCCAAGGCGCCCGAGTCGATCGCTGTTGCGTATTTGGCAGAGGCCGAGATGTTCTGGGCATATCCCTGCGGATAGCGCGAGATCGCGGATGCGCCAATGCCGATGAGCACGTCGAACGGATCATCGGTATAGCCCTGGAAATTGCGCCGCAATGTGCCCTTCTCGAGCGCCTTTGCCATGCTGTCGGTCGGGCGAGCATAGTGATCGATGCCGATTTCGGTGTAGCCATCCCAGAGAAACAGGTCGCGGGCGGTGTCGAACAGCTCGAGCCGCGCTCCGGCGTCGGGCAGAGCATCGCCGGGGATCATCACCTGCCGCTTGGCCATCCACGGCACATGGGCATAGCCATAGAGCGCCACGCGGTCGGGGCTGAGAGAGAGAACCCGCTGCACGCTGTCGGCCATCCGTTCGCGGGTTTGATGGGGCAGGCCGTAGAGGTGGCATGCCCCCGTCGGGTGGTCCGGTTTGATTGTTAGTGCATCGTAGGCCTCTGGTCCATCGGAACGATGCTTTCTGGCGCAGGCGGGTGGTAGCCGAGGGCGCTGTGTGGCCTGACGGTGTTGTAGTGGATACGCCATT
>JAURFB010000096.1 GCA_030827165.1 Marivivens sp. | reverse complement strand
GTATTCGCCGCGCTGATAAATTTCCTCGGCTGTGTAGGATTCGAGCGGGGCCTCGTCTTCAAGGCTGAGCGTGCCGCAACCTGACAGGAGCGCAAAAGAAAGAAGGGCCCCGATATACGCCGCTCGCACAACTGCGCCTGATTTCCGGCCTGACATTCAGCCCCCCGACATTCGTGCCTGTGATTGGAAGGGGATCGCCCCCGTGACTCCTTCGTCTAGCACAGAAAGATGGGGTGCAAAATGCCTTTTGGCCCACGCACGCGCTTCAGGCAACGACGGCGAGATCGCTGGCGTGAAGGCCCGCGCCCGGCAGGGTTTCGGCGGTCGCCTGATCGCAATCCACATAGGTCCATGCCTCGGGATCGGCAAAAAGCGCCCGCAATAGCCTGTTGGTCAGCGCATGACCCGCGCGAACACCGACATAGCGGCCAAGAATCGGCGCGCCAGCGGTGTAAAGATCACCGAGCGCGTCGAGCATCTTGTGCCGCACGGCCTCGTCCGAATAGCGCAGGCCGCCCGGTGTCAACACTGCATCGCCGTCAATGACCACGGCATTTTCATAGCTGCCACCAAGGGCAAGACCCGCCGCGCGCATTGCGTCCACATCGGCCTGTCGGCAAAATGTCCGGCTGCTCGACAATTCGCGCACGAATGTGCCGTTGGCCATGCTGAGCATCTTGCTTTGCCGGCCGATTGCGGCATCGGCGAACTCGATCGAAAAATCGATTTGCAGGCTTGGCGATGGCAAGAGGCGCGCCGTCGCGGCGCCCTGGCAAACCTCGACAGGCTTCAAGACCTTGATCGCCCGAAGCGGGGCACTCTGGCTCTTGATCCCGGCGGCGATCAGGCCGCGCACGAATTGGGCCGAGCTGCCGTCGAGGATCGGCACTTCGGGGCCGTCGATCTCGATCAAGACATTGTGGATCCCGCAGCCGGCCAGAGCCGCCATCAGGTGTTCGATTGTCGCGACGCTGACGCCGCTGTCGTTCTCGATACAGGTATTGAGCGGCTCTTGGACCACCAGATCCCAACGGGCCGGAACCAGCGGGTCGACGGCAATCACGTCAGAGCGACGGAAAACAATCCCGTGCCCGACAGGTGCCGGACGCAGAACAACCTTGGCCGGGCACCCATGGTGAAGACCATGGCCGGCAAAGGAGACAATTTGTGAAAGCGTATTCTGCAAAGGCGCCTCGTTTCTTGAGCATGGGGTATGCTTTCCCGCGCGCGCCCTCAACTCACAGATTGCAACGACCTGTAACAATCACAACGAATTGATTCCAAAGCACTTTATGCCAAACTTGACGCCCCAACGGGACGGCACAAAAGAAAACCGCCCCGAGATTCGGGGCGGTCTTGTTGCAAGTCGTGAAGGATCAGTTGGCCTGACGGCGCAGGAACGCGGGGATCTCGATCTTTTCCTGATCGGGGTCGGTTTCGGCGGCGTGGCTCTGCGAGCGCGGTTGCGGCTGCAGGCGGTGATCGGCGGCGGGGGCCTGAGCCTGACCATGTCCGGTCATGCGGCCGATCAGCGAATTGATCCCGAAGCGCGGCTTTTCCGGCTCTGCGGCAGGACGTTGAGCCGATATCGTCTGGCGCTGTTGCGGCTGGCCCGCTTCCGGAACCTTGGAAACGGCGGCCTGAAGACGGCGCAAGGCTTCGGGCGAGGGGGTGCCGGGGGCCGGAGCGCGCGGGGCGACAAAGGCATCGGCAGATCGATCCATCGGCGGCTCGGAACGGGGCCTGTAGGCCGGCGGCGGCAGATCGTCCTCGGCCATTTCCGGCCCGAAATCGTCAAAGATGTTCTCGGCCTGCTCGGAAGCGATCTCGTCCATCTCCTCTTCGAAAAGCGTCTCCTGAACCGGCTGAGCCATGTGCGCTCTGGCCGCTGCTGTCGCAGGGCGGGCCGCTGGCTGAGCTGCCGGCTGTGCGGCGGCGAGCGGCGCGGCCATCGACCGGCGCGGCAGCGGGGCATCGGCCTTGCTGACCGCGGCGTCGATCCCGGTCGCCACGACCGACACGCGCATCCGCCCCTCCATCGAGGTGTCGAGGGTCGAGCCGACGATGATATTCGCCTCGGGATCGACCTTTTCGCGGATCTTGTTGGCGGCTTCATCAAGCTCGAACAGGGTCAGATCATAACCGCCGGTGATGTTGATGAGAACCCCGCGAGCACCCTCGAGGCTGATCTCGTCGAGGAGCGGGTTGGCAATCGCCTTCTCGGCCGCATCGATGGCGCGGTTTTCGCCGGTCGCCTCGCCGGTGCCCATCATGGCTTTGCCCATCTCGTCCATCACGGCCCGAACATCCGCGAAATCGAGGTTGATCAGGCCAGGGCGCACCATCAGATCGGTGACGCCCTTGACGCCCTGATAGAGCACGTCGTCGGCCAGCGCGAAGGCTTCGGTGAAGGTGGTGTGTTCGTTGGCAAGGCGGAAAAGGTTCTGATTGGGAATGATGATCAGCGTATCGACCACCTTCTGCAGCGCCTCGACACCGTCCTCGGCCTGACGCATCCGCTTGGCGCCTTCAAACTGGAAGGGCTTGGTCACGACGCCAACAGTCAGAACGCCCAGCTCGCGAGCCGCCTGTGCGATGATCGGCGCGGCGCCGGTGCCGGTGCCGCCACCCATGCCGGCGGTGATAAAGCACATATGCGCGCCGGCAAGGTGATCGACGATCTGCTCGATGCTCTCTTCCGCAGCGGCGGCACCAACGGTCGCCCGCGCCCCTGCCCCGAGACCCTCGGTGACCTTGAGGCCCATCTGGATCTTTGATTGTGCTTTCGACTGCTGAAGCGCCTGCGCGTCGGTGTTTGCCACCACGAACTCGACGCCTTCGAGCTCTTTGTCGATCATGTTGTTGACCGCGTTGCCGCCGGCCCCGCCAACGCCAAAAACGGTGATCCGGGGCTTCAGATCTTCCTGCCCGGGCATTGAGAGGTTCAACGTCATAGCAAATCCGCCTGTTTGTTACGGGCCCGTCTTCGAGCGGGCACTGCTTGCCTAAATTGCTGTGATCCTATCGGCTTGCGGCCTTCAGGTCACGGGAAAAACATCAAAACCCCACAAAATATGGAGTCAGGCCGCAATTTTTCCGCCGGATATCGGTGAATGCGCAAAATCTTGCGTATTACCAGTTATCTCTGAGCCATTTGACGGCTCTTCTGAGCGATCTGGCGGGGTAGCTGGAGGCGGGAATCTCGAAATCCCACCATTCGTCCTGGGGATTCGCGGCAAAGAGCGACAGGCCCACAGCGGCGGAAAAGCCGGGGCCAGAGGCGGCTTGCGGCAGGCCTTGAACCCTCAGCGGGCGACCGAGTCGCACTTGTCGGCCGAGGATTCGGCTCGCGAGGCCGTCGAGGCCGGGGATCTGACTGCCGCCTCCGGTGAGAACGATCTGCTGGCTCGGCAGGTGTTCAAAACCTGCTGCGTCAAGCCGCGCTTTCACCTCTTCGAGGATTTCTTCGACGCGGGGGCGCATGATCCCGATCAGCTCGGCACGGCTAACGGTCCGGCGGTCGTGTTCCCAATCGCCTGTCTCGCCCTGCGTCTCGATCATCTCGCGGTCGTCCATGCCCGTGGCGACGACACCGCCGTAGAAGGTCTTGATCCTCTCGGCTGTCGCCAACGGCACCTGAAGGCCCATCGAGATGTCAGACGTGACATGATCTCCGCCCATCCGCACGGCGTCGGCGTAAATCATGTGCTTTTTCATGAAGATGGAGATCGACGTTGAACCACCGCCCATATCGATACAGGCCGCGCCAAGCTCTTGCTCGTCTTCCACAAGGCTCGCCAGCCCCGAAACATAGGCCGAGGAGGCAATGCCGGCGAGCTCCAGATCGCAGCGTTTGACCGCATAAAGGATGTTTTGCAGGGCGCCGGCATCGACCGTCAGAAGATGCAGGTCGGTCGTCAACCGGTTGCCCATCTGTCCGCGTGGATCGGAAAGGCCGGACCGGTGATCGAGGGCAAAGTTGACGGGGTGGGCATGAAGCACCTCACGGTCTTCGCCATAGTCCGGCATGTCGCAGGCCGCCAGAACCCGGCCGATATCGCCCTCGCCCACCGTGCCGCCATCAATCTCGACCTCGCCATCAAGACCATAGGAACGCGGTCGCGCGCCGCTCAGTGAAACGATCACATGGTCGACCCGCAGGTTCGCCATCTTCTGCGCGGCCTGAACCGCGGTGCGGATCGCGCGTTCGGTTTCCTGCATGGCGTCGATCTCGCCAAAGCGGACCCCGCGCGAGCGGGTCGTCGCGGCGCCGATGACGCGAAACGAGCTTTGCCCCGCCATCGGCCCGATGCCATCGCTCTCGCGGAAACGGTCGGGCCCGTCGAAGCGCAGCACAAGGCAGGCGATCTTGGCGGTGCCGATATCAAGGATCGCGATGACACCGCGCTGAAGCGCCGCCTGCCGGATCGCGCGCATCGCGCGCTGGGTCTCATAAAGTTGCCGCATCTAGTTGCCTGTCCCTGAAACTGCCGCATTGATTTGCCGCATCTCTGCTGCAGCCCCCCCGGTCAGCCGTATGGTCGGCCGATCCGGATTTCGCATATCGACCGCGACAATATCGCGATCGAGAAGATCTTGAGTCTGTGCCATGAGCACGACCCGTTGAAGCGCAGCGATTGGTTGATCCTGCGGCAGCATAATCCGCTGCCCGCGCTCGAGGACCAGATCCCAGCGCCGGTCACCCATCCGCACAAGGCCGCGCAAATGCCCGGAAATCGGTCGGGCTGCGTCCATGATCGACATCGCCTCGCCCAGCACCTCCTTGGCACCGTCGCCAGCAACAAGAAGAAGATCGGGCCGATCGGCACGGGTTGCGACAACGCCCATGTCGGTCCCCACGCGGTCGACCAGATGCAGGCCGTCATCTTGCCGCCACAGGGCCACCGGCACTCGCGGCGTGACGTGGATTTCAAGAATGCCGCCGGATTTCACGCGGACAGTCGCATCCGCCACAGCGCCGATCCTGAGCACCGCATCGCGCAGGGCCACCAGATCGAGATCGAAGGACGTCATCGGGAAATCGAGCGGCAGAACCGCTCGGATTGCCGCGGCGACCTCGGGGCTGGTGCCGTCGATTGCCATCGCGGTTACGGTAAACTCCGGGCGAGACTCGATCGAGCTGCGCACTTCGGCCAGACCGGCAAAGAACATCTCGCGCCGCTGATCGTCGGCGAACCAGACGGTTCCGATCACGCCGATCAAGGCAAGCGGCCCGCCAATGCGCAGCGCCTGACGCACACCCGGCGTCAGCATCCACCGCTGCCAGCGATAGCTCCAGCGGCTTGGCGAAGGATCGCGGTGCGAGGAGAAGCCTATCGATGACATGAGGCGTCCTCCACCAGCCAGCGGCATAGTTCGTGGAAGGAGATCCCGACATGGGCCGCCTGTTCGGGGGCGAGCGAGGTCGGGGTCATTCCGGGTTGGGTATTCGTCTCAAGAAGCACCAGACCCTCAAGCCCCTTCGCCTCGTCCCATCGGAAATCGGTGCGCGACAGCCCGCGACAACCCAGCGCCTGATGGGCGCGCAGGGCATAGTCGAGGCAGGCGTCGGCGATCTCGTCTGGAATCTCGGCGGGGATCACATGGCGCGAGCCGCCGATCGCGTATTTCGCGTGATAATCATACCAGCCGCTCGTGAGGATATCGGTTACCGCCAGCGCGCGGTCGCCCATCACGGTAACGGTCAACTCGCGACCCGGCGCATAGGCTTCGACCATCACCGTCTGGGGCATCGCGTCATCAAGCTGCGGCGGGGTATTAGCGGCGTCTTGCACGATATAGACGCCGACCGACGAGCCTTCGTTGTTGGGCTTCACCACATAGGGCGGCGGCATCACATGGCGCTGGCGCACCTCGTCGCGAGGGGCCAGAAGGCTCGGGACGACCGGAAGACCAGCGGCGCGGTAGACGGCCTTGGTCCGCTCCTTGTCCATCGCAAGGGCCGAGGCCAGAACGCCGGAGTGGGTATAAGGCAGGCCCAGCCATTCGAGTATGCCCTGCACGCAGCCATCTTCGCCCCAGCGCCCATGAAGGGCGTTGAACACGACATCGGGCGCGGCGGCCTTGAGCTGATCCACGATTGCTTTGCTGGCGTCGATGGCGGTGACAGTGAAACCCGCAGCCTCAAGGGCGCGAACGCACTCGCGGCCCGAGCTGAGGGAAACCTCACGCTCGGCCGATGGTCCACCCATCAACACAGCCACTTTGGGAGCCGTACCGCCCGACATTCCCACTGCCTCACACGCGAGCCTTTGCGGCCCGTCATTTGCCAATTTCGACCCTTGCCCGGGGTCAGGCCGTTCGGCCCTGTTTTCGTCTAGTCTTTGCTCGTCTCAGGGGCCGGTTCACCGACCCTCATGATTTCCCGCTCTAGCGTGATACCGCTTGAATCGTAAACCTTT
>JAURFB010000098.1 GCA_030827165.1 Marivivens sp. | reverse complement strand
TGCCGCCCTCTTGGGGTCGTGCGTTCTCTACAGTGTGCAGGGAAAGCACGCAACACTTGCCCAAAACCATGGAACAGCCTTGTCTTAGGGTTGCAGATAGGGCAGTGCATCACTAGTTTGCCGCCACATTTCCAACGGTACAAGGACCAAGACCATAGCCCGCAGACCTCACAACGCACCCCCGGTGCGTGATACCGGCCCCCGCGTCAACGAACGCATCCGGGCCCCCGAAATCCGCCTCATCGGCGCCGATGGCGAAAACGTAGGCGTTGTCACCCCAGAAAGAGCGCTGATCATGGCCGAAGAGGCCGGGCTCGACTTGGTGGAGATTTCCCCGAATGCGACGCCGCCCGTCTGCAAGATCATGGACTATGGCAAGTTCAAGTACGAGACCCAGAAGAAAGAAGCCGAGGCTCGCAAGAATCAGAAGATCATCGAAATCAAGGAAGTGAAGTTCCGTCCCGGAACTGACACCCATGACTACGAAGTCAAGATGCGGTCGGTCTTCAAGTTCCTCGAGAACGGCGACAAGGTGAAGATCACCCTGCGCTTCCGTGGTCGCGAGATGGCGCACCAGGATCTGGGCCGCGACCTTCTCGAACGGATCGCCGAGGATGTGAAAGAGCATGGCAAGATCGAGAATATGCCCAGGCTCGAAGGCCGCCAGATGGTCATGATGATCGGACCGGCAAAGTAGGCTGGCTCTACCGCTGACTGAAAGGTCGCCTTCGGGCGGCCTTTTCGTTTCAGGTGCCTTGCCGCAGAACGCGTGTGATCTCGGCCAAGATGCTGATCGCGATTTCGGCGGGCGAGCGGGCGCCGATGGCAAGGCCGACAGGCGCATGGATACGCGCGATGGCGTCGTTGGAAAAGCCTGCTGCCCTGAGCCTCTCCACCCGTTTGGCATGGGTGCGGCTCGACCCGAGGCACCCCAGATAGAACACCTCCGAACCCAACGCCTCGCGGATCGCCGGATCGTCGATCTTGGGATCGTGGCTCAGCGTGACAACGGCGGTGCGGGCGTCGAGACCAAGGGCGGGCATCACCTCGACGGGGTAGTCCTCGAGGATCACCTGCCCCGGAAACCGCGCGGCGGCGGCAAAGGCGGGGCGCGGGTCGATCAGTGTCACGTCATAGCTTGCGGCCCGCGCCATCCCGATGAGCGGCTGGGCTATATGGACAGCGCCGACCACGATCATCCGCAGCGGCGGGTTGTGGATGGCGACGAAGGTGCGCCCGTCTTCCTCGACGCCGGATTTGTCGGCGCGGAAACGCTGGGGATAGGCCTCGCCCCCGGCAATCCGGCCGCCTGCCAACGCCTCGAGGTCGAGCACATATGCCACCGGCCGCCGCCCCTCGCGCGCAGCCACAAGCACGGCGAGGGTCTCCTCGGCCAGCGATCCACCGACCGGCTCGACCACAACCCGGATTCGCCCGCCACATGCGAGACCTGCCGAAAAGGCATCCTCATCCGATACGCCAAACTCCAGAAGGCGCGCCTTGCCGTCCTCCAGCGCCTCGATCGCCTCGAGCACCACAGCCCCCTCGACGCAGCCGCCCGAGACCGAGCCCTCGATCGCGCCGCCGCGGTCGATCACCAATTGGCTACCCACCGGGCGCGGGGCCGAGCCCCATGTCTCGACAACGGTCGCCAGCGCGGCGCCACGGCCCGACCGATGCCAGTCGAGCGCGAGGGCGGGGATATCGTCGGGTTTGAGCATGATGTCTCCTTTGTCGGCGCAGTTTAGCGTGCCGACGGGCCGCCGCAACCGGCTAGGCCCGCGAGATCAGCCAATCGCGGAAAGTCCTAAAAGCGGCAACCTCCTCGCTACGCGGCGGATAGGTCAGAAGATAGGGCGTGTCCGTCAGCATCGAGCGGGTCGAAGCGAGGCGCAGCTCGCCCCGTGAAATATCGTCCGGCACGAGAACCTCCGGCACAAGCGCCACCCCCATACCGGCCCGCGCGGCCGCCAGAACCATGCCGAATTGTTCAAACCGCGCGCCCCGGGCGATGGTGATCGGATCAAGCCCCGCATCGAGAAACCAATCGCGCCAGAGATTAGGCCGCGTCGATTGCTGCAAAAGCGGCAGGCGGGCAAGATCCTTGTCGGCAAGCGGCTGGCCGTCCGCGGGCAACAGACGCGGCGCTGCCACGACGACGAGGCGCTCTTCGGCCAGAACCACGTCCCCCGGCCGCTGCCGCCCGCGTGTCACCGCGAAATCGACGGGGCTTTGGTCGAAATCCACCGGCGCGAGGCTGGTCGCCATATCGAAGGTCACCTCAGGTGCCACCGAAGCAAAACGCGCAAGCCGCGGCATCAGCCAGACCGCGCCAAAGGTGGGCAGGGCTGCAAGGCGCAGCACATCGCGGTGACCGCCAAAACTCATGACCGTGAGGGCTGTCTGATCGAGATCGCCCAAAAGCCGCGCTGCATCGCGCAAAAGAGCCCTGCCTGCGTCCGACAGGACCAGCCGCCGCCGCACCCGATGAAAGAGCTTGACCCCCAGCCGCGCCTCGAGCGAGTTGATCGACCGGCTCACCGCACTTTGCGTCAGACCAAGCGTTGCGGCCGCTTGTGTGGCCGACCCGCTTTCAGCGGAGGCGACAAAGGCCTGAAGCTCGTGGAACGAAGGCGTGTAGGCGTGGCGCATGGGTGCGAACTCCATGATTTTTTCTCATCAACTTGGTAGTCCATTTCATTTGCTCCCGCCAGCTGTCGCGCGTAGAGAGAGCCAAACTCCGAGGAGAATTCATCATGGCAAACGACAAACCCGATCTCGGCCCCTTTGACTGGGCCGATGCGCTGCGCCTTGAGGACCAGCTGACAGAAGACGAGCGGATGCTCCGGGATGCGGCCAAGGCTTTCGCGCAAGACAAGCTCCAGCCGCGCGTCATCGCCGCCTATCGCAACGAGGAAACCGACCCCGCGATCTTCCGCGAGATGGGCGAAGCGGGCCTTCTGGGCGTGACCATTCCCGAGGAATACGGCGGGCTTGGCGCGGGCTATGTCACCTATGGCCTCGTCGCCCGCGAGATCGAACGGGTCGATTCGGGCTATCGGTCGATGATGTCGGTGCAATCCTCGCTCGTGATGTATCCCATCAACGCCTATGGCACCGAGGACCAGAAACGCAAATACCTCCCGGGCCTCGCCGCCGGCACCTTGATCGGCTGTTTCGGTCTGACCGAGCCCGACGCCGGCTCTGATCCGGGCGGCATGAAGACCACGGCCAAGAAGACCGCCAACGGCTATGTGCTGAACGGCGCGAAAATGTGGATCTCGAACGCGCCGATCGCGGATGTGTTCATCGTCTGGGCCAAGTCCGAGGCGCATGGCGGCAAGATCAAGGGCTTTGTCCTCGAAAAGGGCATGAAGGGCCTCTCGGCGCCGAAAATCGGCGGCAAGCTCTCCCTGCGGGCCTCGATCACCGGCGAGATCGTGATGAAGGATGTCGAGGTTGGCGAAGAGGCGCTTCTGCCCGGTGTCGAGGGGCTCAAGGGGCCGTTCGGCTGCCTCAACCGCGCCCGCTATGGCATCAGCTGGGGGGTTCTCGGTGCGGCCGAGTTTTGCTGGCATGCCGCGCGCCAATACGGCCTCGATCGCAAGCAGTTTGGCAAGCCTTTGGCCCAGACCCAGCTTTTCCAGAAGAAACTGGCGGATATGCAGACCGAGATCACCCTCGGCCTTCAGGCCTCGCTTCAGGTCGGCCGGTTGATGGACGCAGGCACCGCCGCGCCCGAGATGATCTCGATGGTCAAGCGCAACAACTGCGGCAAAGCGCTCGACGTGGCTCGCAACGCCCGTGACATGCACGGCGGCAACGGGATTTCCGAGGAGTTTCAAGTTATTCGCCACATGGTCAACCTCGAGACGGTCAATACCTACGAGGGCACCCACGACGTCCACGCGCTGATCCTCGGGCGCGCTCAGACCGGCCTTCAGGCCTTCTTCTGAGATTTCCGCAAAACGGGCTTGGGTTAAGACCAATTTCGCCGC
Source organism: Marivivens sp. (assembly GCA_030827165.1). GTDB lineage: Bacteria > Pseudomonadota > Alphaproteobacteria > Rhodobacterales > Rhodobacteraceae > RFZI01. The sequence continues at coordinate 2,337 of JAURFB010000098.1, read as the reverse complement.
AAAATGCCCCGATACCCCACCCCAAGCAGCGGGTGGGGCCAAAGGCATCGAGATGAAAGACATCAACAGCAACTTCGACCCCCAGCTTGCCAACCTCGACCGCGAGGAATGGTATGACACCGTTGAAGAACTGGCCGAGGAAGACGGCTACTTCGAGCCGCTCGGCAAGAATTACTCGACCATCTTCCACGAAGCCGGCCCGCGCCTGATCGTCACGTTCGAGACCTTCGGCGAGGTCTTCGCGCGCCGAAACCGCGAGCCCCGCGGCTTTGACATGGTGCGCCGCAACGGCTGGTCGCACCTGTGCATTCTCTCGGATGGCGGGCGCTGGTATCGCGATCAGCGGATCTACCGATATTTCGACCGGCTGGTGGATGATGGATTTTTCGAGGATTTCGATCAGGTTTTGTTCTTTGGCGACGGTCCGGGAGGCTATGCCGCCGCGGCCTATTCGGTGGTTGCGCCCGGAGCGAATGTCCTTGCGATCAGACCGGTCGCCACGCTCGACCCGGCTCAGGCAGGTTGGGACAGGCGATTCATCAAAGACCGGCAATTGAGCTTTTCTGACCGCTATGGCTATGCCCCCGATATGCTCGAGGCCGCCGCGAAGGCCTTTGTTGTCTTTGATCCGCGAAACCGCGAAGACGCGATGCATGCCGCGCTGTTCCGTGCCCCGAACGTGCTTGGCTTGCACGCTTTTGGGCTTGGCGTCGACATCTTGCCGGCACTCGATGGCATGGGAGCGCTCGAGCCCCTGATCGAAGGTGCAATGGACGGAAGCCTCGATACCCTCGCTTTCGCGCGGCACTATCGCGGGCATCAGCACCGGCTTGAATATCTGCGCCCGATGCTGAACCGGCTCGAATCGTCGGGCCGGATCGGTCTTGCGGCCCGGATGTGTCGCGGCGTTCTGAAGACCCAGAAGCGCCCGCGCTTTGCCAAGGCTCTGGCAAGATTCGAGGCCGCGCTTCACAATCAGGCGTAAGCCAACTCTGGCCAGCCGATTGCGGAACGTGTATGCGAAACGCATGACCGAACAGCCGATGACCCGCCTCACTTTGCGACGCCCCGACGACTGGCATCTTCATCTGCGCGATGGCGAGATGCTGAAGGCCGTGTTGCCGCACTCCGCCGCCCATTTCGCCCGCGCGATCATCATGCCAAACCTCGTGCCGCCGGTGGTGACCGCCGAGCAGGCGCTGGCCTATCGCGGCCGGATCGAGGCGGCGCTGCCCGAAGGTGCGCGGTTTACGCCTTTGATGACGCTCTACCTGACCGAGCAGACCGATCCCAAGGACGTGGCCCGCGCACATGCCGAGGGGATCGCCACGGCGGTCAAGCTCTATCCCGCCGGCGCGACGACCAACTCCGCCTCGGGAGTGCGCGATTTCGACAAGGTGCGCGGCGTTCTGGAAACCATGGCCGAGATCGGCATGCCGCTGTGCGTGCATGGCGAGGTGACCGACCCCGCGATCGACATTTTCGACCGCGAGGCCGTGTTCATCGACCGCGTGCTGAAGCCCATTCGCCGCAAGGTGCCCGATCTGCGGGTGGTGATGGAACACGTCACCACGCAAGACGCGGTGGATTATGTGCGCGATTCAAACAAGAACCTTGCCGCGACGATCACCACGCACCACCTGATCATCAACCGCAACCACATCCTCGCCGGTGGCATCCGCCCGCATTACTATTGCCTGCCGGTCGCCAAGCGCGAGGGGCACCGGATTGCCCTGGTCGAGGCCGCAACCTCGGGCGACCGCCGCTTCTTCCTTGGCACCGACAGCGCCCCGCATACGGACGCGAACAAACTCCTGCCCTGCGGCTGCGCGGGGTGCTTTACCGCGCCCAATACCATGTCGTGCCTTGCGGAGGTGTTCGAGGCGGCGGGCAAGCTCGGCCAGCTTGAGGCCTTCGCCTCACTGAACGGCCCGCGCTTCTACCGACTGCCGCCGAACGAGGAGACGATCACCCTCGTCAAAGGCGCCCCCGTCACCTACCCCACCCAGATCGAAACCGGCGTAGGGTCTGTCACCGTTTTCGACCCCGGCTTTGCGCTGCATTGGCGGGTTGAGGGGTAGGGTTGGGAGGGAAGGTTGAGAGGCTTTTGATCGGACGAAGGGGACATTCTGGAGTAGCCCCCTGAAAGTGGTCCACCAACTGGGATAGATTGTCCCAAAAATTGGAGGATCAGCGATGGCTGGGAAACGAGAGAAGCCCGACGAGATCGTAGCGAAGCTTCGGCAGGTTGAAGTGCTGCAAGGTCAAGGAATGACGGTCGCGGAGGCGGTGCGCCAGATCGGCGTGACGCAGCAGACGTTCTACAGGTGGCGTAAG
>JAURFB010000105.1 GCA_030827165.1 Marivivens sp. | reverse complement strand
GCCAACCTTGGAGAAGGTCGACCACAGCAAGATCCCCATCATGACGAAAATCCCGTACATCACGATGCGTCCGATCCGGCGGCTAAGACCGTCGACGACCCTGATGTAGCCTTTCATCAATCCCATCACGTTGCTCCCTGTGGCGTGGTGGTTGGCAGGTTGAGTGCCTCGGCAAAGACCGAGGCGAGCATGGTTCCGATCCGGTCTGCACCGGCCTGATCGGAGACAAGGTCGTTGCGAACCTCGATCATCACGTTTTCAAGACCGCGCGGGATCGCGTGCTCGTGCAACGTATGCGTGACGCCATCGACGGCGGCGTAGGGTTGATTAAGCTCGGCCCGGAGCGAGGTCTGGCTCCGTGCTGCAGCAAGAACAGCCTCGGCCAGTTGGTCGTCCTCGTCGTGGAGGATGCCCAGTTCGGTCAGGCGAGGAGAGCCGAACCAAGTAGGCGTGAAGGTGTGGATCGTGATCATGGCGGGGCGGGTTGCAAAGCTATCGAGCGTCGAGGCGACAAGTTGGCGGAAAGGTTCATAGACCTCGCGGATCCGCGCGGCCTTGTCGTTTTCGGAAAGCTGGCGGTTTCCGAGGATTTCGATGGTCTCGGACTTTTCGGGAAAGGCCGAGGCGGCGCTGGGCGGCCTGTTGCAATCATAGACCAGCCGCGAGACGCGCGAATGAACAAGCGGGGCATCCAGAAGGTCGGCGATGTGCATCGCCATGTCGACCGCACCGATATCCCAGACCGCGTGGCTCAGACGATCGGCCGGAGCGAGGCCCAAGCCGGACAGCGAAGCGGGAACGAAAGAGCTGGCGTGTTCGCAGACAAGCAAGACCGGCGCTCGGCCTTCCGCGCGGTAAACGGCAGCGGCGGGGCCCTCTTCCTGGGCGAGAATATGCGTATCAGCAGGGCGGCTCATGGAAGTATTAGCTACAGGCATTTTTCACCTGTCAAGAAAATTTCGTAGACGACGCTTCGGAGGGGGTTTAGTCTGTAGAGAAAATTACAGAGTATCAGATGAAGCCACGCCATCACCGCATCGTCAAAGAGATCATTCAGGACAATACCGGGACGCTGACGCCAGCAGAACGCCAGTTGGCCGACGTCCTGTTGCGCGATTATCCGATCGCCGGGCTGCAATCGATCACCAAGCTTGCGGCGGTTGCAAATGTCTCGACCCCGACGGTGATCCGCATGGCGCGCAAACTCGGCTTTGACGGGTTTCCCGAGTTTCAGGGCGCGCTGCGGGAAGAGGCCTCGGCCCAGATCAAGAAGCCGATCCGCAAGCGCGATGGCTGGCTTGCAAATCGCTCCGACTCACCGGCCTTTCGCGATTTTGCAGAAGCGGTGTTCGATAATCTTCAACATACGATCGAGCGGCTCGCTCCGGCGACGTTCAATGCCGTGGCCGAAATCCTCGCGGATCCGACAAGAGCGGTCTATCTCACGGGCGGGCGGATCACCCGATCCAACGCGGACTATCTCTTCAACCACCTTCAGATCATCCGCCCCAACGTGACGCTGCTCGCGCAATCGCCCAACGTCTGGCCGCAATATCTTCTCGACATGAACGAGAGTTCGGTCCTGATCCTCTTTGATATCCGCCGCTATGAATCCGAACTGGCCAAACTCGCGAGGCTTGCCAAGGAGCAGGGAACGACTATCATCCTTTTCACCGATCAGTGGGGATCGCCGGTCAGCAAGATCGCCAATCACACGTTCAATGCGATGGTCGAAGTTCCCTCCAGTTGGGATTCAACCATCGCGATCAACCTGATCTCGGAGGCGCTGATCGCCGATGTTCAATCGCGCGACTGGGAAGAGTCGCGCGAGCGGATCGAAAAGCTGGAAGAGATTTTCCGCTCGACGCGGATCTTCCGCAAAACGCCCTAGGCGTAGGCGATTTCCTGCATCGCAGCGAGGAACTTGGCCACTTCGACCTCGCTGTTGTAGTGGCACATCGAGACACGGACGCAGCTATCGAGGCCCATCGGATCAAGGATATTGCCCGAATAATGATCGGCCTTGCGGGTATGAACCCGAACGCCCCTGAGCCGCAGGGCTTCGACGATCTCGGTTGATGGCTTGCCCTTGATCGCGAACGAGACAAGCCCCTCGCGCGCGGGATTATCCACGCCGCCGACGATGATCACATCGGGCATATCGGCAAGGCCCTTGAGGTTGCCATAGCCGTGCAGCATCGCGTTCGTCAGCCGTGCCTCGTGGGCATGAATCGCTTCGCCAGCGGCGCGGATGCGCTCGCGCCGGTCGATGCTGTCGGTCACGCGGCTGCCGAGCCATTCGAAGTAGCCGACAACATCTGAAAAGGTCGCATAGGCGCCGGTATCGCGCGTGCCCATCTCCCACGGGCCGCCGGGCGCGTTGAGAAGGTGGTTGTGCGGCAGCTTGGCGAGGCGGTCGGAGACCCAAGCCACACCATAGCCATGCCGCGAGAACACCTTGTAGGGCGAAATCACATAGCCATCGATGCCGTAGCTCTCGATATCGAGGCGGCCATGGGCGGCGTGCTGGATGCCATCGACGATGATGAGGCAATCGGGCGCGACCTTGCGGATTGCCTTCGATATCGCGGCTATATCAACGCCCATACCCGTCACCGGCGAGGTGTGCAGGATGGTGGCGACAACGGTATCTTGGGTGATCTCGGGCAGGTAGTGTTCTGCCGTCACGATCCCCTTCTCCACGTCATGCGGCACGGCGATATAGGGCTTGCCCGCGATCTTTGCCCAACGATCGCAGGCGCTGCGCGAGGCGGGATGTTCGAGCGTCGAGCCAAGCACGCGGCCCTGAGGTGCCGCAAGAATGGCGGCGCTGATCAGGCGGAAAAGTAGCTCTGTCCCACTTTCGCCAACGAAGAACGATCCTTTCGGCGCGCCAAAGAGCACCCGCATATCTTCTTTCGACTGGTCGATGATCGCCTGCAGCGCCTTGGCGGCGGGATTGTCTCGGCCCTGATTGTCGGGGATCGCGGCAAACTTGGCCGAGGTCTCGACAACAGAGTTGAGCGTCAGCGCACCGCCGGCGTTTTCAAAGAAGACGCGCTCGCCTTCAAAGGGGCAGGTATCCACATGGGCAAAGCGGGCGCGGATTTCAGAGAGAAGCTCGGGCGAGATGTCGTGCATTTGGGTGATGTCCGTGACTGGCGGTTAGGACGCGATCTTGCGCCCGGCCGACCAGTTCAGGCCAAGGACGCCAAGCATCACGATCACTCCGACAAGTTCCAAGCGGAAATCGGGCCAGAACACAAGGACAATAGCGGGCGCGAGAAGCATCCGAAGTGCGACAGATAGCGCGGCAAAGAGGAAGCCTTCGAGCATGGCCGCAAAAGCCACCAGCGCGATGATCGCCAAGAAGCCGTTCCACAAAACATAGTGCAATGGTCCGCCCAGAATGATCGACTCATTGAACACCATGAACAGCGGAATGAGGTATAGGCCCTTGGCGTATTTCCAAGCCTGGAAACTCGTCTCCATTGGCTTCGACCCCGAGATGGCCGAGGCCGCGAAACCTGCGAGTGCGACCGGTGGTGTCACGTTGGAATCCTGTGAATACCAGAAGACAACAAGATGCGCGATCAAGAGCGGCACTCCGAACTCCTGGGTAAGCGCCGGGCCAACAAGAATGATGAGCACGATATAGGCCGCCGTGACCGGCAGGCCCATGCCAAGGATCAGGCTGGCGAGGATCACGAGGAGCAGAGCCAGCACGATATTGCCGCCCGAGAAGGCAAGCATCATCGCCGAGAACTTGAGGCCAAGACCGGTGAGGCCGACCACGCCGACAATGATCCCAGCGACAGCGCAGGCCATCGACACGGCCACGGCATTACGCGCGCCAAGCTCGAGCGCCGAAAGGTTGAGCTTGACCGCTCGGCCCACCATGGCCGCAAAAGCCTTGCCGCTTGGCCCATCGGCGAGAAATCTCATGACGGCCCTCAGCCCTGCTGCGGCCAGGATCGAGATCACGGCATAAAAGCCCACGCGCATCGGTGAATAGCCCATCACCAGGAATCCAACGAGCGCAACAAGCGGCAGAAGGAAATGCCAGCCGTCGGCCATGACGTCGCGCACCTTGGGAAGCTCGGAGGCCGGAAGGCCCTTCATGCCCAGCTTGACCGCCGCGATGTGAACCAGAAGGTAGACCGAGCCGAAATAGAGAAAGGCCGGAAAGATCGAGATCAGCACGATCTGCGAATAGGGCACCTGTGTGAACTCGCTCATCAGGAACGCGCCCGCGCCCATGAGCGGCGGCATGATCTGCCCGCCGGTCGAAGCGGCAGCTTCGATGCCTCCGGCCTGCGCCGGGCGATAGCCAAGTTTCTTCATCAACGGGATCGTAAAGGCGCCCGTGGTGACGACGTTGGCAATGGCCGACCCCGAGATCGAGCCCATGCCCGCCGAGGCGACGACAGCGGCCTTGGCAGGGCCGCCGCGCTGGCGGCCCGTGGCGGCATAGGCGAGGTCGATAAAGAATTTGCCTGCTCCGGTCGCCTCGAGATAGGCGCCGAAAAGGACGAAGGCGAAGATAAAGGTCGCAGCAACGCCGAGCGGGATGCCAAAAATGCCCTCGGCTCCTAGCGTCATCTGGCTCGCCAAGCGTTCGATGGAATATCCGCGGTGGTTAAGGATCCCGGGCATAAAATCAGCGAACCACGGCAACTCGCCCCGCGATCCGGCAAAGGCATAAGCGACGAATACAGCGCCAATCACGGTCATGACGCCACCGACGCTGCGCCGCGCACCCTCGAGAACGACGATTACGGTCATGACCCCGATCCAGACATCGATCTGACGCGGAAAGATCGCGTTGGCAATCGTGTCGATATTGAGCGGCAGCCACAGGCCGACAACGACGGAGGCACCAATCAG
>JAURFB010000097.1 GCA_030827165.1 Marivivens sp. | reverse complement strand
GTGACATGGGCGCCAAGACTGCGGCTGGAATCGACAAGGGTGCGAGTGATGAGCAGGACCGCGCCGGATCGGACCAAGCCCGCCGACACGACGAGCACGAGCGCCACAACAAGCGTTGCCGGATGCCCGAACCCGTCGAAGTCGTGTTTGGTTGGCACCACGCCGAGCACCACCCCAAGCATCAGGTCTGCGAAGGCCACGAGGTCATAGCGGAAGCGTCCCCAGAGCATCATTCCGAAGACCGCGGCGAAGAGGGTGAAGAGAACGACCTGATCTTGCGTCATGCCCGGACTATCGCCGATCCGTTGCCTGTCCACCAACCCTTTCCGTACGGGATTGCATCGCCCCGCGCCCTTGGGCTATTGACGCGCGACTCCGAGACAGAACGCGACGCAAGAGGTTACCATGGCCGGCCATTCAAAATGGGCAAACATCCAGCACCGCAAAGGGCGTCAGGACGCAGCACGGTCGAAACTCTTCTCCAAACTCTCAAGGGAGATCACCGTCGCCGCCAAGATGGGCGATCCGGACCCTGAGAAGAACCCGCGCCTGCGCCTTGCCGTCAAGGCCGCCCGCACCCAGTCGATGCCTAAGGATGTTATCGACCGCGCCATCAAGAAATCGCAGGCAGGCGATGCGGCCGACTATACCGAGATCCGGTATGAGGGCTATGGCCCGAACGGCATCGCCATCATCGTCGAGGCGCTGACCGACAACATCAACCGCACCGCCTCGAACGTGCGGTCCTATTTTACCAAGTCGGGCGGCAACCTCGGCACCACCGGCTCGGTCAGCTTCATGTTCGACCGCGTGGGCGAGATTACCTATGGCCCCGAGGCCGGCGACGCCGACACCGTGATGATGGCCGCGATCGAAGCCGGCGCTGACGATGTCGAGAGCGATGAGGACGGCCATTGGATTTATTGTGGTGACACCTCGCTCAACGAGGTTTCCGAAGCGCTGGAGGGCGAACTTGGCGAGGCCAGGGAAGCCAAGCTGATCTGGAAGCCGCAAAGCCGCACCAACGTCGATCTGGAAACCGCGCAGAAGCTGATGCGTCTGATCGACACTCTTGAGGATGATGACGACGTGCAGACCGTGGTCGCCAATTTCGACGTGCCCGAGGACGTTGCCGCGCAGCTTTGATCCCCTGCCATACCTGGCTCCAAGGCGGCTCCCGTTCGGGGGCCGTTTCTTTTTGGACTTGTGCTTGGCGGGATGAAACGATCCTCTCGCCCCATGAGCCAATCCCCGACGCAGCCACGCGCCCTTGCCGGTATCCTATGGATGGTGGCGACGGGCCTCAATTTCGTGATGGTCACGGCGCTTGTCAAACACGTCGGCGCGGATGTGCCGGCGGCCGAGGCGGCGTTCTTGCGCTATGCGCTGGGGCTGGTGTTCTTGCTGCCGATGATCGGCCCGATCCTGCGCGCGCGGCTCACCACGCGGCAGGTCAAGCTATTTGCCGCGCGCGGTGTTGTGCATACGCTGGCGGTGATCTTGTGGTTCTTCGCCATGGCGCGGATCCCGCTCGCCGAGGTGACGGCGCTCAATTATCTTAGCCCGGTCTATACCACGATTGGCGCGGCGATCTTTCTGGGGGAAAAGTTCCATATGCGCCGGCTCGCCGCCATCGTCGTCGCTCTTCTCGGCGCGTTGATCATCTTGCGGCCCGGCGTGCGAGAGATCTTGCCGGGCCATATCGCCATGCTTGGCACAGCCGCCTTCTTTTCGGCGGGCTACCTCATCGCCAAACGCCTGAGCGACGAGCTTTCCGCCACGGTCGTTGTCGGGATGCTGTCGGTCACGGTCACGATCGGCCTTGCGCCTTTCGCCGCCGCTGTCTGGGTCACGCCGACGCTGGCACAATGCGGCTGGCTCTTCCTTGTGGCGTGTTTCGCGACGGCGGGCCACTATACCATGACGCTCGCGTTCCGCGCGGCCCCCTTGGCGGTCACGCAGCCTGTCACTTTCCTTCAGCTGATCTGGTCGGTCAGCATCGGCGCGCTGTTCTTTGGCGAGCCTGCGGATCATTGGGTTGTGGCTGGGGGCGCGATGATCCTGGCGGCGGTGAGCTTCATCACCTGGCGGGAAGCGCGGGACAAGCGCAAGGCAGGGGCGGTCGTTGTTTGACGGTTTTCATTGATTGACGAGTCAATAAAAGCCCAAATAGGGTGCCGAAATCCTGACTGGCGGAAACCCGATGCCGAAACTTGGAATGGAACCGATCCGGCGCGCGGCGCTGGTTGATGCCACGATCACCGAAATCGGGGAGAACGGCACGCTTGACGTGACCGTGAGCCAGATCGCCAAGCGGGCGGGAATGTCTTCGGCGCTGGCGCATCATTATTTCGGCTCGAAGGAGCAAATCTTCATTGCCGCCATGCGCCATACCCTCTCGCTCTATGGGGCAGGGGTGCGTGGGGCGCTGGCGATGACAAAGGGTCCGCGCGGGCGGATCGAGGCGATCATTCGGGCTGGCTTTTCGACCACGAATTTCCGCCGCGAGGTCGTTGCGGCCTGGCTCAATTTCTATGTCCTCGCCCAGGCCAACAGCGAGGCGCGGGCGCTTCTCCTGATCTATCAAAACCGGATGCGGTCGAACTTTGTCCATGATTTGCGCCAGCTTGTCGGGATGCGGGCCGAAGGGACCGCCGAAAGGATCGCGGGTCTGATCGACGGGCTTTATCTGCGCGAGGCGCTTGGCCGCGAAGTCCCGAGCGGCGAGGAGGCGACGCGGCAGGTGCTCGAAGCGCTTGATCTTGAGATCGGATTTGCGAAATGACCGCCCCCAATATCCTCATCTTCATGGTCGACCAGTTGAACGGGACGCTCTTTCCCGACGGCCCCGCCGACTGGCTTCATGCGCCCAATCTCAAACGCCTCGCGGCGCGGTCGCTGCGTTTCGCCAATACCTACACCGCCTCGCCCCTCTGCGCGCCAGCGCGGGCCTCGTTCATGTCGGGGCAATTGTCGCGGCGGACAGGCGTTTATGACAATGCTGCCGAATTCACCTCGTCTTTGCCGACCTACGCCCACCACTTGCGCCGCGCGGGTTATCAGACCTGCCTGTCGGGCAAGATGCATTTCGTCGGCCCCGACCAGATGCACGGCTTTGAAGAGCGCCTGACGACTGACATCTACCCCGCCGATTTCGGCTGGACTCCCGACTATCGCAAACCCGGCGAGCGGATCGACTGGTGGTATCACAACATGGGCTCGGTCATCGGCGCAGGCGTGGCCGAGATCACCAACCAGCTCGAATATGACGACGAGGTCGCCTATAATGCGGGGCGCAAGCTCTATGACCTTGCCCGCGGCCAAGATCCGCGCCCGTGGTGCCTCACGGTCAGCTTCACCCACCCCCACGATCCCTATGTCGCCCGCCGCAAATACTGGGATCTCTACGAGGACTGCGCCCACCTCGACCCCGACGTGCCGCCTATTCCATATGCCGAGCAAGACCCGCATTCGCAGCGCCTGCTCGACAGCTGCGACCGCGATAAATTTGACATCTCGGACGAAGACGTGCGCCGCTCGCGCCGTGCTTATTTCGCCAATATCTCCTACATCGACGACAAGATCGGCGAGCTTCTCGATATCCTCGAACGCACCCGGCAAGAGGCAATCATCGTCTTTGTCTCCGACCACGGCGATATGCTGGGCGAGCGGGGGATGTGGTTCAAGATGTCCTTCTTCGAGGGCTCGGCCCGCGTGCCGCTGATGATCGCCGCGCCGGGGCTGGAGGCGGGGCGGATCGAGACGCCGGTCTCGACCCTCGATGTCACGCCGACCCTTGCTGATCTTGCCGGGGTTTCCCTTGGTGAAGTCTTGCCTTGGACGGACGGCGAAAGCCTTGTCGGCCTTGCCAAGGGCGAGGAGCGGACCAGCCCCGTAGCGATGGAATACGCCGCCGAAGGCTCTTATGCGCCACTTGTCGGCTTGCGCTATGGCAAGTGGAAATACACGCGCTGCGCCCTCGATCCCGATCAGCTTTTCGATCTCGAGGCCGACCCGCAGGAGCGGCATAACCTCGCGGGCGATCCCGCGCACAAGGGCACGTTGGATCAACTGCGCGCCAAATCCGAGGCGCGCTGGGATCTGGCCGCCTTTGACGCCGAGGTGCGCGAAAGTCAGGCCCGCCGCTGGGTTGTCTACGAGGCGCTGCGCAACGGGTCTTATTTCCCATGGGACTATCAACCGCTGCAACTGGCCTCCGAACGTTACATGCGCAACCACATGAACCTCGATACGCTCGAGGGAAGCAAACGCTTCCCGCGGGGTGAATAAAAGACCGGAACGGACGATGCAGGCAGACTATGTGATCATCGGAGCAGGCAGCGCGGGCTGTGCCATGGCCTATCGTCTGACAGAGGCGGGCAAAAAGGTTGTTGTGATCGAGCATGGCGGGACGGATGCTGGCCCCTTTATCCAGATGCCTGCGGCCCTCAGCTATCCGATGAACATGGCGATGTATGACTGGGGCTTCCGCACCGAGCCCGAGCCGCATCTGGGCGGGCGGCAGTTGGCGACGCCGCGTGGCAAAGTGATCGGCGGCTCGTCGTCGGTGAACGGCATGATCTATGTGCGTGGCCATGCCCGCGACTATGACCACTGGGCCGAAAGCGGCGCAGCGGGCTGGGCCTATGCCGACGTTCTTCCCTATTTCAAACGGATGGAGCACTGGCACAGCGGCGGCCACGGCGGCGACAAGGCCTGGCGCGGAAAGGTTGGCCCCCTGCACGTGACGCGCGGGCCCCGCACCAACCCCCTCACCCGCGCCTTTGTCGAGGCAGGGCGGCAGGCAGGCTATCCCGTGACGGGCGACTACAACGGCCAGCAGCAGGAAGGCTTTGGCCCCTTCGATGCGACGATCTGGAAGGGTCGGCGTTGGTCGGCGGCAAACGCCTATCTGCGCCCCGCGATCGCGACCGGAAATTGCACCGTCGTGCGCGCCTTCGCCCGCCGCGTGGTGATTGAAAACGGTCGCGCGACGGGCGTCGAGGTCGAGCGCGGCGGCAAGATCGAGGTGATCGCAGCGGGACGCGAAGTGATTGTTGCGGCCTCGTCGATCAACTCGCCCAAAATCCTGATGCTCTCGGGCATCGGTCCGGCTGCCCATCTGACAGAAAACGGCATCGAGGTGATCGCCGACCGCCCCGGCGTCGGTCAGAATCTGCAAGACCATCTCGAGCTTTATATCCAGCAGGCCGCGACCCAGCCCGTGAGCCTCTTTAAATACTGGAACCTCTGGTCCAAGGCGCTCATCGGGGCGCGCTGGCTCTTCACCAAAACCGGCCTTGGCGCTTCGAACCAGTTCGAAAGCGCGGCCTTCGTCCGCAGCAAGGCTGGCGTCGAATATCCTGATATTCAATACCATTTCCTTCCCATCGCTATCCGCTATGACGGGCAGGCCGCCGCCGAGGGGCACGGCTTTCAGGCCCACGTCGGGCCGATGCGGTCGGCCTCGCGCGGGGCGATCACGCTGCGTTCGGGCGATCCCAAGGATGCGCCGAAAATCCTTTTCAACTACATGAGCGCCGACAGCGACTGGCAGGATTTCCGCACCTGTATCCGCCTCACCCGCGAGATTTTCGGGCAGGACGCCTTTGCCCCCTATCGGGGCAAGGAAATTCAGCCGGGGGAGGGCTGCCAGAGCGACGACGAGCTTGACGATTTCATCCGCGAGCACGTCGAGAGCGCCTACCATCCTTGCGGCACCTGCAAGATGGGGGCGGCGAGCGACAAGATGGCGGTGGTCGATCCCGAATGCCGGGTGATCGGTGTGGAGGGGCTGCGCGTGGCCGACAGCTCGATCTTCCCGCGGATCACCAACGGCAACCTCAATGCGCCCTCGATCATGACGGGCGAGAAGGCCGCCGATCACATTCTCGGCGTCGATATGCTGCCGCCGTCGAACGACGAGCCATGGATCAACCCCAATTGGAAGACCTCGCAGCGCTAGATTTGATGCGTGTCAAAGTGGACGACGGATCCGCCCGCTAGGATCACACCGTAACTTCGATGAAAGGTGACCTATGTCCAATACCCCGCACGAGCTTGGCGACGATTTCCCCGGTCAGGCCGACCTGATCCACGAGCTGAAGATCACCAACGCTCACTTCGCCACACTCGCCGAGCGCTATCACGAGATCAATCGCACCGTGCACCGCGCCGAGACCGACGTCGAACCGACAGACGATCTTCATATGGCCGAGCTGCGCAAGGAGCGCATGGCCCTGAAAGACCAGATCGCCGCGGTGTTGCGGGCGGCTCAGTCCACCTGATAAGGCAAAACGCCCCGGTGATCGGGGTCGACCTTCAGTCGCCGCTCGAGCGGCGGGACGGCGCGCTGGTGACAGTCGCGCCGTTCGCATATCCGGCAGGAAATGCCGATCGGCTC
>JAURFB010000002.1 GCA_030827165.1 Marivivens sp. | reverse complement strand
TCGTCCTTGATCAGTTTGAGAACGTCAGCGTTGTTCATCAGATGGGTCCTTCCGAGATGAATTTCGGGTGATCAGACGGCATCGTCGCCGGTTTCACCGGTGCGGATGCGAATGGCTTGTTCGACGGGGTAGACGAAAATCTTGCCGTCGCCGATCTTGTCGGTCTTGGCGGCGCCGATGATCGCGGAGATGGCGGCATCGACCTGATCGTCCGACAAGACGACCTCGATCTTCACCTTGGGCAGGAAATCGACGACATATTCAGCGCCCCGATAAAGCTCGGTATGGCCCTTCTGGCGGCCAAAGCCCTTGACCTCGACAACGCTGAGGCCCTGGACGCCGGCGTCCTGAAGCGCCTCTTTCACCTCGTCGAGCTTGAAAGGCTTGATGATCGCTTCGATCTTCTTCATGGAATTCGACTCCCCCTGGTGAGCGGTTCACTGCGTCTGACCACTTCTCTTGAGGGGGAACAATTGGCTAGGGTTGGCGGATCGGCCCCTGATGGGGCAAAAGGACTAGTTTGCCTAATATTTAGGCAAAGTGACGCGAAAGCGGGCGCAATGAAAACTTTGGAGCCGTTTCGATGAGCGTTTTGTTGAAAGCCGACGAGATTCGTGCAGCCGAGGCCGCCGCGATACGGTCGGGGCGGGCCACTGGCGCAATGCTGATGGAACGGGCAGGGCGCGGGCTTTTCGAAGCGATCTGCGCCGAGTGGCCGGACCTCGCGGCGGGATCATCGAGGGCGATGGTTCTATGCGGTCCGGGCAACAATGGCGGAGACGGATATGTCGTGGCGCGACTGCTCGCCGAGTTGGGTTGGGAGGTGACAGCCTATGCCGAGGGCGATCCGCAAAAGCTCCCGCCCGACGCGCTGGCGGCGTATCGGGCTTGGCGGGGCGAGACGCGCCCGCTCGTGGCGTTTGATCCGCGGGGCGCGGAATTGGTGGTGGATGCGCTGTTCGGCACCGGCCTTGCTCGGCCGTTGGGAGGGGGCTTTCTCGAGGCTTTGCAGAAACTCGCGAATGCAAAGGCACGGCCGCGAATTGTGGCGGTCGATGTGTTGTCCGGGTTTTCAAGCGATACGGGCCATTTGCTGGAAGGATCGGAGGAATACCCCAAACCCATCGACGCCGATCTGACGGTGACATTCGAAGCGCCGCGGCTTGGGCATTATACGGGCGAATTGCCTGAACGGTCGGGCAAACTAGTGGTTGTTCCGATCGGGGTTACCCTGCCGGACGGTGAGAGCGTGGCCCGACTGATCGGCGCGCCGGCGGTTGGCCGGATCGGCAAGGCGGTCGGAGGACATAAATACGCGCACGGCCATGCTCTGGTGCTTGCGGGCGGGCCGACCAAAGGTGGGGCGGCGCGGCTCGCGGCGAGAGGGGCGCTGAGGGTCGGGGCAGGGCTGGTCACGGTCGGGGCGCCCTATGAGGCGCTGGTCGAGAATGCCGCCCGGCTAGATGCGATCATGCTCTGTCAGATCGACGGCGACGAGGGTTTGCAGGCGGCACTTGCTGATCCGCGGATCACGGCGCTGTGCCTGGGGCCGGGGCTTGGACTCGATGCACGGGCCGCCGGGCTGGTGAGCGGGGCGCTCAGCTGGATCATGCCGCCTGATGCGCCACTGATTGACGGAACCGATGCCCAGATCGCCGCGCATTTCCGGCGCTTTGGCCGCCGCGTGCCGGTGGTCCTTGATGCCGATGCGCTGACGCTTCTGGCGCGCGAAGGGCGGATCGAGAAGAGCCTGCACAAATCCTGTGTCCTGACCCCCCACGAAGGCGAATTCGCGCGGCTTTTTCCCGACCTTTCGGGGCCGGACAAACCCGAACGTGCGAGAGCGGCGGCGGAACAGGCGGGCTGCACCATCGTTCTCAAGGGGCCGGATACGGTTGTGGCGACGCCTGACGGGCGCGTCTGGATCGGCGGCGCTTTCCATCGACGGGCGGCGCCCTGGCTGGCGACAGCGGGATCGGGCGATGTTCTGGCCGGACTGATCGCGGGCCTCATCGCGCGGGGCGCTGCGCCGGAGGTCGCCGCTTGTGATGCGGTCTGGCTGCATCAGGAAGCGGGGCGGCGGCTTGGCGCGGGCCTGATCGCCGAGGATATCCCCGAGGCCCTGCCGGCGATCTTGCGCGATCTTGGCGCCTGAAGTCAGACCGCCGTCGTCGCGATCTCGATCCCGTCGGCGTAGATGATGTGCTGACGGTCGAACATGAGCTCCAAAACCTTCAGCCGAGCCTCGCTGCGGCGAAACACGAAATCGTCGTCGATCATCAGTTTGGACGGAACAAGGGCATAGGTGGAGCCGATCAGAACCTCGGCCCGCCAGTCACGAAGGTGAACAAGGGCCTGCGGTGGCACAAGCATATCGCGACGAGGGCGTGTGTGGCCGAGGGCTCCTGCTTTGACAGCAACAGGTTCGATCCGCGTCCATCCTGATTCTATGCCCCTGAGAATAACGAGGCCCGCATCGCGCGAGATAATCCGTGCCCCGGGCGCGAGAACTTCGACCGGAACCTCGCCTTCGATCGTCATGATCCGCGTTCCAGCGATCAGACCGGCAGTTTCGACCGCCACCAGATGCTCGGCGGCAGGGAGTTTTTCGGCAAGGAGGGGCATGGCAGCGCTCGTCTTTGTCTTCACAGCTATAGTTCCGGTTCAAATGTGGCGAAATTCGGTTCGGGGCTGATTTGTTTCGTTGAATTTTCGGGTGTTTTTCCCCTCGCTTCCTGCGCATGGCTTTGATAGACACCGCCCCAATTCGGGGGCGGGCCCAGGCCTGCCCCCTTTCATCATGCGGGTGTGGCGAAATTGGCAGACGCACCAGATTTAGGTTCTGGCGCCGCAAGGCGTGGGGGTTCAAGTCCCTCCACCCGCACCAGATAGGAAAGAAGGACGACAGATGCAGGTCACCGAGACCCTGAACGAAGGCCTCAAGCGCGGATATGCCATCATTGTGACGGCGGGCGAGCTTGACGCGAAGGTCAACGAAAAGCTGATCGAGGCCCAGCCCGAGATCGAAATGAAAGGCTTCCGCAAGGGCAAGGTGCCGATGGCGCTTCTGCGCAAGCAATACGGCCAGCGTCTTCTGGGTGAAGCCATGCAGGACGCGATCGACGGTGCGCTTAACAGCCACCTCGAGACCTCGGGGCATCGTCCGGCCGCGCAGCCGCAGATGAAGATGACAAACGAAGACTGGAAAGAGGGCGACGACGTTCACGTCGAGGTTGTCTACGAGACCCTTCCCGACGTTCCGGATGTCGATTTCAAGAAGATCAAGCTCGAGCGCATGGTCGTAAAAGCCGACGAGGCGTCTGTTACCGAAGCTCTTGAGAACCTCGCCAAGACCGCCCAGAACTTTGAAGACCGCAAGAAGGGCTCCAAAGCAAAAGACGGCGATCAGGTTGTGATCGACTTCGTGGGCAAGGTCGACGGCGAGGCCTTTGAAGGCGGCTCGGCCGAGGATTATCCGCTCGTGCTGGGCTCCAACTCCTTCATCCCCGGCTTCGAGGCTGGTCTCGTTGGCGTGAAGGCCGGCGACGAGAAGGACGTGGACGTGACCTTCCCCGAGAACTATGGCGCTGA
The DNA here is from genome assembly GCA_030827165.1 of Marivivens sp. Classification (GTDB taxonomy): domain Bacteria; phylum Pseudomonadota; class Alphaproteobacteria; order Rhodobacterales; family Rhodobacteraceae; genus RFZI01. The sequence continues at coordinate 62,642 of JAURFB010000002.1, read as the reverse complement.
GAACCTGGCCGGCAAGGCCGCCGTGTTTACCTGCACCGTGAAGGCCGTGAAAGAGCCGAAAGCGGCCGAGATCAACGACGATCTCGCCAAACAGTTCGGCGCCGAAGATCTTGCTGCGCTGAAGGGTCAGATCTCGGAGCGCCTTGAAGGTGAATATACCGGCGCCGCCCGTGCGGTTGCCAAGCGCGCGCTGCTTGATGCGCTCGACAAGGCGGCCAAGTTCGATCTTCCTGCCTCGCTCGTCGACGCCGAAGCCAGCCAGATCGCTCACCAGCTGTGGCACGAGGAAAACCCCGATCACCACGGCCACGATCACGGCGCGATCGAAACCACGGACGAGCACAAGAAGCTGGCTGTTCGCCGCGTGAAGCTGGGCCTTCTATTGGCCGATGTCGGCCAGAAGGCCGACATCAAGGTGACTGATGCCGAGCTGACCCAGGCCGTCATGAACCAGGCGCGCCAGTATCCGGGCCAAGAGCGCGAGTTCTTCGATTTCGTCCAGAAGAACGCTCAGTTCCGTCAGCAGCTTCAGGCGCCGATCTTTGAAGACAAGGTTGTCGACCACATCTTCGCGGAAGCCAAGGTGACCGAGAAGGAAGTCGACAAAGACGCGCTTCAGAAGGCGGTCGAAGCTCTCGACGAGGAATAATCCGGGGGCCCAAGGGCCGGATTGGAAAGGGCGCCTCTTGGGCGCCCTTTTTGTTTGAACGGGCCTATCTGGCGGCAATTTTTAACGCTATGTTCAAGGCGTGACCTCAAGGGAGACAGCTATGCGTTCACTCATCCTGTCGGTCGGATTGGTTTTCGGCTGGGTTGCCGTTGCGGAGGCCTGCCCTGACTTCAATCAGTCGGGAGAGTCCTATCAGGCGACGGGCGCCGATCTATTTACCCGCAGGGATTTCAACGTTGTCGCCGGTGGCGAGAACTATGTCTGGGACTGCCCCCGCATCAAGCCGGGGACAGATCAGGGCGCGGGGTATTTCCCGACGGCGCCCGACTTTACCTTCAGCCTGTCCAAGATGGCCGGTTATCAGCTGGTGATCAGCGTGGTCAGCGCCTGCGACTCGGCGCTGTTGATCAATACGGCGTCGGTCAATTGGTACTATGACGACGACGATAATGGGGATCTCGATCCCAAGATCGTTTTGACCCGGCCGGCCGACGGATATCTGGATATCTGGGTGGGAACCTATGATGGCGCATACTGCGACGCCATCTTGTCGCTCGAGACATTCAAGTAGGTGGCCAAAGGCCGCGCAACGAAAAAGGGCCGCGGAAATCCGCGGCCCTTTTCAATCCTGTCGCGTCGATCAGGCTTCGTCATCTACGGAGGCAGCGCCGCCGATATCGTCGAACAGTTCCTGAATTTCGAAATCGGCAGCGGCCTCTTCCTCGGCAGCCAGTTCCCGGATCGACTTGCCTGACGCCTGAAGTTCGGCTTCTTCGACCGTACGGGCCACGTTGAGCGAAATCGACACAGTGACTTCGGGGTGAAGAACGACAGCGACGGTGTGAATGCCGAGATCCTTGATCGGGGCGATCAGCACAACCTGCTTGCGGTCAACGCTGAAGCCTGCCTCGGTGGCCGCGTCGGCGGCGTCACGCGGGGTGACTGAACCGTAAAGCGCACCGCCATCGGATGCAGACCGAATCACGACGAAAGTCTGACCGTCGAGCTTGCCGCCAAGGGCTTCGGCCTCTTTGCGGGTTTCGAGGTTGCGGGCTTCGAGTTGCGCCTTGTCGGAATCGAACTTGGCGATGTTGGTGGCGTTGGCGCGCAGGGCCTTGCCTTGCGGCAGAAGGAAGTTGCGTGCATAGCCGTCTTTGACTTTCACGACTTCGCCCATCTGACCGAGCTTGGCCACGCGTTCGAGAAGAATAACGTCCATCTGGGAACTCCTTACTTCACGGCGTAGGGCAGAAGGGCGAGGAACCGGGCGCGCTTGATCGCCTGGGCGAGCTTGCGCTGGTTCTTGGCACCGACGGCGGTGATGCGGGCGGGGACGATCTTGCCACGCTCGGAGATATAGCGCTGCAGGAGACGGGTGTCTTTGTAGTCGATCGCCGGGGCGCCTTCGCCTTCGAACGGATCAGACTTGCGGCGACGGAAAAACGGTTTGGTAGCCATAACTTAGTATCCTTTCGCGATCAACTTAGCGGCGTTCACGGCGCTCGGGGCGGTCACCACGATCGCCACGGTCGCGCTCGTCGCGCTTTTGCATCTGAACCGAGGGGCCTTCTTCGTGGGCATCGACCTTGATGGTCAGAATGCGCATCACGTCATCATGAAGGCGCATCAGGCGCTCCATCTCCAGAACGGCGGCCGCGGGGGCATCGGTGCGGAGGTAGGCGTAGTGACCCTTGCGGTTCTTGTTGATCTTGTAGGCCATCGTCTTGACGCCCCAGTACTCATTTTCAACGACCTTGCCGCCGTTGTCGGCGAGGACGGTCGAGAAATGTTCGATGAGGCTTTCGGCCTGCGCGTTGGACAAGTCCTGACGCGAAATAAAGACATGCTCGTAAAGCGGCATGTGTGCTCCATTCATTTCTGCGGCGCATTTCAAAGGACGGGGCGTTAGACCTTCCGCACCCCATCCACGAGAGACTGCGCGGTTCTAAGACATCGCGGAAGGATGGGGCCTTATACAGAGACGGGCCGCCAAGGCAAGGGCAAAACGGCCGCGAAACCCCAGCAAAACTTATGGCTTTCGAGATCGCCCGGCCTTGCGGTTGATGAAGATCGCAAGAGCGTGCCGCGAAGGGGCGGCGGCGCACAGGATTGTCTCAAACTTGTGCGGCTAAGGCCAAGACTGTGCCTGCAAATCGCCCAATTTGTTACCGCAAATGGAGGTAACCGGGAAATGGAGTGCCCCTCAATGACAGTCGTAGCGACAGATCAGCCGCGCAGAACCTCGCTCAGGGTTGCCAATGGCGGGGTTGTTTCGCCGTCGGTTCACGTCAGCGATGCCTATTGGGGGTATATCATCGCGTCTCCGCTTGCCGACCGGCGTTGGGCCGAGGTTGGGCAAACCGCAAGCTGGATCGCAGGGATGGCCTTCTTGATTGCCGCCATCGGGCTTTGGCTACTGCCGGGGGCGAGCGTCGCCAGCGACGTCATGGCGATGAAATTCGGCCTGAGCACGGTGCTGGGCGGGATTGCCAGCGTGCTGATCTATTATGCCAGCCGCGGTGTGCGGACCGAAATTCAGGTCGATACGAAGCTCGGCGAAATCCGCGAGATCGTGCGCAATAGCGCGGGTCGGACATCCTTGATCAGCAAGCTCCGTTTCGACATGATCGGCGGCGTCTTCCTTGACCGGACAAATGCCGACAGGGGCGAAACCGCGCTTCTTCTGCGGTTTCTCAACACGCCCAAGGTGATGCTGGTCGCCGTTGGCCCGACCGAACATCTGGAGCAGCTGCGCAACCGGCTGGGCCGCGATCTTTTGGCTGTGACCAAGCGCCAAGAGCAAGATATCCGCTAGCCCGAACCACCCCTCCGTGCAACCAAAGCGCCCCGTTCCTGAACGGGGTTTCTTGTCGTGGGGCATCGGGCCGGGTAGAGCAGGGAAAAGCAATCGAGGGAGATCACCATGCGGGCATTCGTATTTTCGGGACAGGGCGCTCAGGCCATCGGGATGGGCAAGGCGATGGCCGAAGCCTATCCGGCGGCGAAGGCGGTGTTTGACGAGGTCGATGCAGCACTTGGCGAAATGCTGTCAGCCCTGATCTGGGAGGGCGATATTGCCGAGCTCACCCTGACGCGCAACGCCCAACCGGCGCTTATGGCGACCTCGCTTGCCGCGATGCGGGCGCTTGAGGCGGAAGGCGTGTCGATCGGCGCCGCTTCCTATGTCGCCGGCCATTCCCTTGGGGAATATTCGGCGCTCGCCGCGGCAGGGGCGATGTCGATCAGCGATGCGGCGCGGCTTTTGCGGATCCGTGGAACCGCGATGCAAGAGGCGGTTCCTGTGGGCGTCGGCGCGATGGCCGCGCTTCTGGGGCTCGATTTTGCCGCTGCGACCGAAGTGGCCAAGGAAGCTGCGCAGGGCCAGGTCTGTCAGGCTGCGAATGACAACGATCCGGCGCAGGTGGTGGTCTCAGGCCACCGCGAGGCTGTTGAACGCGCGGTCGAGATCGCCAAGGCCAAGGGCGCCAAGCGGGCGCTTTTGCTGCCTGTGTCGGCTCCGTTCCATTGTGAATTGATGGCGCCGGCCGCCAGGGTCATGGCTGAAGCGCTTGACGATGTTGAGATCAGGGAGCCCTTTGTGCCGGTGGTGGCGAACGTGATTGCCTCGGATGTGACCGATCCGGCGGCGATCCGCTCGCTTCTGGTTCAACAGGTGACCGGCTCGGTCCGTTGGCGCGAAAGTGTGGCCTGGATGGCCGGCAAAGGCGTGACCGAGGCTTGGGAGATCGGCGCTGGCAAGGCGCTGTCGGGGATGATCCGTCGGATCGCGCCGGAGATGGCGACGCGGGCAATTGGCGTGCCGGACGACATCAAGGCAGCGGCCGAAGCTCTGAACGGCTGAAAGCGCCAGGGAATTGAACGAGGAAGGACAGAATATGTTTGATCTGACAGGCAAGACCGCGCTGGTGACTGGCGCTTCGGGCGGGATCGGAGCCGCGATCGCCAAGGCTCTACACAGTGCAGGCGCCACCTTGGCCATTTCCGGCACGCGCATTGAGCCTCTTGAGGCACTGGCGGCGGAACTGGGCGAGCGGGTTCACGTCTTGCCCTGCAATCTCTCGGATGCTGCGGCGGTGGATGCCCTGCCCAAGCAGGCGGCCGAGGCGATGGGCGGCGTCGATATTCTCGTCAACAATGCGGGCATCACCAAGGACAACCTCTTCATGCGGATGTCGGATGAGGAATGGGCGAGCGTTCTTGACGTGAATCTCACCGCAACGATGCGGCTGTGCAAAGGCGTTGTTCGGGGCATGATGAAGTCGCGCTGGGGCCGGATCGTGAATATCTCGTCTATCGTCGGCGCCACCGGCAATCCGGGGCAGGCCAACTATGCCGCGTCCAAGGCCGGTATGGTGGGAATGTCGAAATCCATCGCCTACGAGGTCGCTGGCCGGGGGATCACGGTGAACTGCGTGGCGCCGGGCTTCATCGCCACGGCGATGACCGACAAGCTGACGGACGAACAGAAGGAAAAGATTAACGTCCAGATCCCGGCCGCGCGGATGGGCACCCCCGAAGAGATCGCGGCCGCCGTTCTTTATCTGGCGAGCAACGAGGCCGGCTATGTGACGGGCGCGACGCTGCACGTCAACGGCGGCATGGCGATGCTCTGAACCTGCCGAAAACAAAAGAAATTTTGGGGTGGCCAGCGGCCGCCCCTTTTTTGTAGAATTTTCGTATCAAAACGATGCGGTGGCGTCATGGGGCGCAATGCGCAATTCACCGATCTTGAAGTTTTCGACTGGCTGGGGCGGCATCTGGCCGAGGCACATTCTGTCACGGTTCAGCAGGTCTCGAAGGGGACGGGCGTATCGGTCGGGTCGATCTATCATCGCTATGGCTCGATGGACGGGCTTCTGGCGTCGGCGTGGCTTGCGGCGGCTCGCAGCTACCGTGGCGGACTTGGGCGGCCGCTGGGGCGTTTGGGCGAGGGCCCTATGCGCAGAATCGCCCTTCACGCCGGACGTTGGGCCGTGGCAAGGCCGGCGCAGGCGCGGCTTCTGTTTTGTGTGCCGGAGCGGGTTTTGGTTCGCGGTGCGGCCAGTGAGTCGCTCGAGGTCACGATTGCGCAGGAGAATGCCGAATTTGCGGCGCGCATTGACGATTTCTATGCTCGAAACAGTCTCGATCCCATTCGGGCGGAGCTTGGCCTGTTTATCCTGCCGCAGCGGATTGTGGCGGGCTACGTGGGTGATCCGCATAGTTTCCACAAGGTAAAGCCTCTGATCCTGAACACAGTTTTTGCTTTGCTGCCCTCAAGCAATCCGACCGGTTCGGGCACGGAAGACGAGAGCGACGGAGACTTGGATGACAGCCTTGAGAAGGCTTGAAATTGGTCGCGCCGGACAACATTCTTGGGAGGAGCCGAACCGGGCGGGAAAGGATTTGCCTTCGGGAAAATCTCTGCTATAGCCCGCGAAGTTTTGCCGGAAGGCGCGCCTGGCGCTTGTCGGTTTCGCCCCGCTTCGGGCAATCCAACGGCCCCGCGGGGGCATGATATAACGGGCTGAAGCCCTTAAACGTGAGGAACAGACATGAGCGACGTCGCAGACCGTGTGCGTAAGATCGTTGTAGAGCACCTTGGTGTCGAAGGGGACAAGGTCAGTGAGGCCGCTTCGTTCATCGACGATCTGGGCGCCGACAGCCTCGATACCGTTGAGCTGGTGATGGCTTTCGAAGAAGAGTTCGGCATCGAGATCCCCGATGACGCCGCCGAAACCATCCAGACCTTCGGCGATGCCGTCAAGTTCATCAGCGAAGCCCAGTAAGCTTTCCTGATGCAAGGATCAGACGGCGCCCATCGGGCGCCGTTTTCTTTTTACCAGACCAAGCCCAGCAAGAAGACCGCCAGATGTGTCCCGGCATGGGCGGCCATTGCGGCGCCGAGGCTTTTTCTGACGTAGAGGAGCCCATAGACGATCCCGAGCGCCGCATTGAGACCCAGGATCCGGATCAGCAAGGCGGGCGCAAGTTCCGCCCCGCTGGCCAGAACGGCGGGAAGGTGGCCGGCGGCGAAAAGAAATGCGGCGGCGATCACGGCGATCCAGCACGCGGCCCCACGGGGCAGAGCCTTTGCCAAAGCCCAGAACAGGAGCGACAAGAGCCCCCATCTGAGCATGATCTCTTCTGTGAGGCCGCCATAGAGCACCCCCAAAATCAATTGCATGGGCCCCGCGCCGTCCAGAAGCGTCGGAATTGTGAGGTCAGCGGTTTGCCAGAGGGGCGCCGAGAACTGGTCGATCACCGCCGCCAGAAGACCTGCCACGAGGCCGGTCACGAGCCCCAGCCGCAAGATGGCGAGGTCAAGCGTCGATCCAAGTATCCATTCTGCTGCAAGGCCGAGGCGTGGCGCCGTCGCGGCGCCCGCAAGACACATGACCAGCGTCAGCACCAGCGGATTGACCATCAGCAAGACGGCCGGGATGCCCTCTGGCGGCTCCACGACGAAGGGCAGCAAAGTGATTCCCGGCAGGGCGATGGCAAATGCGCGAAGGGCTGTGGAAAAAACTGACGGGGCCATGTGGCCGTCTCCTGACACAACAAAACTGCCCGACAGCGTATGGAGTAGGGATCAGGCGGTCAACTGCACTTGCCCCTGCGGTTGCCCGTGAGCTATCAGGGGCTAAGGAAAACTATCGAGGTGAGGGCAGAATATGCGCCGTGTCGTTGTAACCGGACTTGGGCTTGTCACGCCGCTTGCGGATGGCGTTGACGAAAGCTGGAAACGCCTGCTCGCAGGACAATCGGGCGCCGGCACGATCACCCAATTCGATGCGAGCGGGCTTGCCACCACCTATGCCTGTGAGGTCAAGCGCGGCGACGGCTCGGACGCCACGTTCAACGCCGACAGATACATGGAGCCGAAGGAACAGCGGAAGGTGGATGATTTCATCCTCTTCGGCGTGGCCGCGGCACAGCAGGCGGTCGAGGATTCGGGTTGGGTTGCCGATACTCCCGACAAGCAGAGCCGCACCGGTGTCTTGATCGGGTCGGGGATCGGCGGGCTGAAGTCGATTGCCGAAACGGCGATCTTGATCAAGGAAAAAGGGCCGCGACGTGTTTCGCCGTTCTTTATTCCGGGCGCGCTGATCAACCTGATCTCTGGTCAGGTTTCGATCCGCTACGGGTTCAAGGGGCCGAACCACTCGGTCGTTACCGCCTGTTCGACCGGTGCGCACGCCATTGGCGATGCGAGCCGCCTCATCAAATACGGCGCGGCCGACGTGATGATCGCGGGCGGTGCCGAGGCGGCGATCTGCGAGATCGGGATTGCCGGTTTCAACGCCTGCAAGGCTCTTTCAACCAAGCGCGGGAATGATCCGCAAAAGGCCAGCCGCCCTTATGATGCCGACCGTGACGGTTTCGTCATGGGCGAGGGCGCGGGGATCGTGGTTCTTGAGGAATACGAACACGCCAAGGCGCGCGGCGCCAAGATCTATGCCGAAGTTCTGGGCTATGGGATGTCGGGCGATGCCTATCACATCACGGCCCCGTCCGAGGATGGCGAGGGCGGCGAGCGGTCGATGCGGGCGGCGTTGGCCGACGCGGGGCTGGAGCCCAGGGACGTAGACTATATCAACGCACACGGCACCTCGACCATGGCAGACACCATCGAGCTTGGCGCTGTCGAGCGGATGATGGGCGATGCCGCAGGCAAGGTGACTATGTCATCGACCAAGTCCATGACCGGCCACCTTCTGGGCGCGGCTGGCGCCATCGAGGCGATCTTTGCGATCCTTGCGGTGCGCGATGATGTTTGCCCGCCGACGATCAACCTCGACAATCAGGCGGTTGAAAGCAAAGTCGACCTCGCGCCGAACGCCAAGCGCGAAAAGACCGTCAACGTGGCCCTGTCCAATTCCTTTGGCTTTGGCGGCACCAATGCCAGCGTGATCGTGGGCAAATTGCGCTGATGTGGCGACACCTCGCGTCCAACGCTCTGAGCTTCTTCTTTGTCCTGCTGCTTGTCGTTGCGGGGGCGGTGGCCTGGGGCGCGCGGATGTATTCGGAGCCCGGCCCTCTGGAGGCCGGGATCTGTCTGCGGGTTGAAAGCGGTACAAACTTCCGTGCGGTGAGCCGCAATCTGGAAGCGCAAGGTGCGGTGGCAAGCGGGGCGATCCTGCGGATCGGCGCGGATTACTCCCAAAGAGCGGGGCTTTTGAAAGCGGGCAGCTATCTTGTTCCCGAGCGGGCCTCGATGGAAGAGATCGTCGAGATCGTGACACGCGGCGGGCAGAGCACCTGCGGCACCGAGGTGGTCTATCGGATTGGCGTCAACAAGACAGTGGTGCAGGTGCGCGAGCTTGATCCCGCCACTAGCCGTTATGTCGATGTGGCAGAATACGATCCGGTGACTGACGAAACACCTTCCGAATATACGAAGGTCGCCGGCGAGGCGGATACGCGCTTTCGCGTGGCGATGGCCGAGGGCACGACAAGTTGGCAGGTTGTGACCGCGCTCAACGGGATATCGACCCTTGTCGGGCCGGTCTTGGAGGTTCCGGCCGAGGGGATGCTCGCGCCTGACAGCTACGAGTTCCGTCCCGGCGCGACTGTTGCTTCGATTCTGGCGCGGATGGAGGCGTCGCAAGAACAGATACTCGCCGAGGCCTGGGTCGAGCGCGCGGCGGATCTTCCGGTTTCAACACCCCAAGAAGCACTTGTCCTTGCCTCGATCATCGAAAAGGAAACCGGCGTTGCCGAAGAGCGCGGCCTTGTGGCGGGCGTCTTCGTCAATCGTTTGAACCGGGGGATCCGGCTCCAGACCGACCCGACGGTAATTTATGGCATCACGGGCGGCGAGGGTGTCTTGGGGCGCGGCCTGCGCCAGAGCGAGTTGCAGCGGGAGACGCCCTATAACACTTATCTCATTGACGGGCTGCCTCCGACACCGATCGCCAACCCGGGGCGGGCCAGCATCGAGGCCGCTCTGAATCCGGCCGACACGCCCTTTATCTTCTTCGTGGCGGACGGAACGGGCGGCCATGCCTTTGCCGACAACCTCGCCGATCACAACAAGAACGTGGCGGCCTGGCGGGCGATCGAAGATCAGCAGACCGGGAACTAATCCTAATAAAACCTAAATAAGTCGGGCGCTTAGAGGGCGCTCGATTTGACATTTGGCGCGTCCAGTCTTAGCGAACTGGATATGCTAGAAGAAGTAGGGGGCGGCACAGGGCGGAAGGCTCTGGTCGCCTTTTTGCGTCTCTCTCCTGTGGCGGACCCCAACACAGGCACGACTCAATGATCCAAGATCGGTCCGACAAAACTGCATTTCCAACCGCCGAAGAGGCATACAAGGAAGCCGCCGGTCACTTCCGGAGAGTAAGCGATACCCTGCAAGGGATCGAGAAATTGATCAGGGAGGGTGATCCTGATCTGGCGAGCAAGATCCTCACCCAAATCCAGCTTCTGGACAAAGCGTTCTTCACACTCAAATCGGCCGAGGAGGCATTTCATGCAACATATGGGCGCGCGTTCCGCGCAAGAGAGTTTGACGTCGAAGCTGCACGGGATTCGATTGGGGGCAAGTTGGATCGCCTCCGCTCCCCCGAGCATTCAGAATGAGTTTCTGGAATCGCTCGATGGGGCGGAGCTGAAGGCGCTTCCCTTTCTGTTCGAGTTCTGGGCGCTCGAGCACCAGTTGCCGCCGGAGGGAGATTGGCGCACCTGGCTCATCATGGGCGGGCGCGGCGCCGGCAAGACGCGCGCCGGGGCGAAGTGGGTCCGCTCGCTCGTCGAGGGGGCAAGGCCATCTGATCCCGGCCAGGCGCGGCGAATCGGGCTTGTCGGCGAGACGCTCGATCAGGCCCGCGAAGTGATGGTTTTTGGCGAGAGCGGTATTCTCGCCCTGTGCCCGCCCGACCGCAGGCCGGAATGGATCGCCGGCCGCAAGATGCTTGTCTGGCCCAATGGGGCGACGGCGCAGATTCTTTCGGCGCATGATCCCGATGCCTTGCGCGGCCTACAGTTTGACGGGCTCTGGGCGGATGAGTTGGCCAAGTGGAAAAAGGCGGAAGAAGCCTGGGACATGCTGCAATTCGGGCTGCGGCTGGGGGATGACCCACGCGCCTGTGTCACGTCAACTCCGCGCAACGTCAAAGCCCTGACCGACCTTCTCGAGCGGGACAGCACACTCGTTACCCACGCACCGACCAGCGCGAACCGGGCCAATCTTGCCAGTGGATTCTTCGAGGAGGTTCAGCGCCGATATGCTGGAACGCGGCTGGGGCGGCAGGAGCTTGACGGGGTCTTGCTCGCTGATGTCGAGGGCGCTCTTTGGACCAGCGCGGGCCTTGAGGCCAGTCGGGCTCCACGGCCGCCCGAGATGAGCCGGATCGTCGTTGCCGTCGACCCTTCGGCAGCGGCAGGCGGGACGGGCGATGCCTGCGGGATCGTCGTGGTCGGCGCTGTGACCGAGGGGCCGCCGCAGGACTGGAGGGCCTATGTGCTTGAGGATGCGACCGTGCGGGGGGCCTCGCCCCTCGAATGGGCGAAGGCGGCGATCGCCGCGTGGCAGCGCCACGGTGCGGATCGGTTGGTGGCCGAGGTCAATCAGGGAGGGGCGATGGTGGAGGCGATTGTCCGGCAGGTCGATCCTCTGGTGCCTTTCCGGGCGGTCCATGCCGCGCGGGGCAAGTCGGCGCGCGCCGAGCCTGTGGCCGCCCTCTATGAGCAAGGGCGCGTGCTGCATGCCGCGCCGCTGGCCGATCTGGAAGACCAGATGTGCCAGATGACCCGCCTTGGGTTCTTGGGCAGCGGCTCGCCTGACCGCGTCGATGCGCTTGTCTGGGCGATTTATGACCTGATGATCGAGCCTGCCGGCACATGGCGCCAGCCGCGCCTTCGGGTTCTGTAGTTTGCTTGGGGTCGAGGCAACGCACGGTGGCCTTCGGAAATCTTCAGAACAACCTTGGATGGTGTGCTGGTAACCCGAAGCGACGGGTGCGACGCCAAATAGAATGACGAGGAGTCGTGGATGTTTGAATTCCTGAGACGGGCGCAGTCGGACGAGACGCCGCCCGAGGTCAAGGCCTCGGCGACAGGCAAGGTCGTGGCGCTGGGCAGTGGCCGCGTCAGTGGTCGAAGCCTTTCGGGGGTCGTGTCCGAGATCTGTCGCGAGGCGGGGATCGTGGATGCGGAGACATCAAGGATCCACGGATTGGTGCGCGGCTATACGGCTGGCGGCGGCGAGACCGGGCGCGCGCGCTTGCAACCTTTGATGCTGGCCTTCGGGTTCGACGGGTTTGAACGGGACGGAAAGCTCACCTTCCTCAGCCGCGCTCTTGCGCAGGAGAGCATTGTCGAAGAAGGGCAGGCGGTTTTCACGAGCACCGATGCACCGACGATCGAGCATAGCCGCGCGGGCAGGGCCGAGCTTTCGGGCCGTGTCAGGCTCGTGCATGTGTCTGCCGGCGGCGGCTATTCGGTCAGGTCGGTCGAAGCGGTCGAGCCGGACGAGGCCGCCGGCTCGGTGAGCGTGAGCGAGCTGCCGCTGGTCTTGAGCGGCGGCGAGGCCGCGGCCATGGCCGAACGCTGGTTGGCGGAGGCGCGGATCGCTCGGGATACGGTGAGCCTTGGCTTGCCGCCGTCGGCCTCGCGGCTGGGCGTGGGCGATATCTTGCGCCTCGGGGTCGGCGCGGGCGCGGCCTACCGGATCGACCGGATGACGATCACCGCGCACCGGGGCATCGAAGCGGTTCGCGTCGAACCTGCGGTCTATCGCGCCCCGATGCGTCAGGAAGAGCCTCCTCGAAGCGCGGCATTTTCTCTGGCTGTGCCGGTCGAGGGGCTTTTGATGGATCTGCCGCTGATCACCGGCGAAGAAGCCCCGGTTGGCCCTTGGTTTGCGGCCACGGCCGATCCCTGGCCGACGAAAGCCGCGCTTTATTCGTCGGAGGCCGGGCAATCCTACGGGCTTGATCTGGTGCAGAATGGACCCGCCACCGTCGGCGTGACGGAAACAGCGTTGCCTGCGGCCACGGCAGGCGTCGTCGATTACGGTCCGGCGCTGCGACTGCGCCTCGTCAGCGGCGCCCTGTCGAGCACCACACCTGAGTCGCTTTTGGCCGGCGCAAACCGGGCCTTGATCGGCGACGGCGGCACTGAGAATTGGGAGGTTTTCCAATTTGAAGAGGCCGAGCTCGTCGCGCCTGACACCTATCTCCTGCGCCGCCGGTTGCGCGGACAGGCGGGAACCGATGGGATTATGCCGGAGGAATGGCCGGTAGGGTCGGTCTTTGTGCTTCTTGAAAACACGCCGCAGCAAATCGCCCTGCCCGCATCAATGCGCGACGTGAGCCGACACTACCGTTTCGGCCCCGCCGCCAAGGCTCTGGATCATCCATCCTATACCCATCTCGAAATGGCTGTCCGGGGCGCGGGGTTGCGGCCCTATCGACCGTGCCACCTCGGGATCACAGCGAACGGCAGCGATATCGACCTGAGCTGGATTCGACGGACGCGGCTTGATGGCGATAGCTGGAGCGCCCCCGAGGTGCCGCTGGGGGAGGAGAGCGAACGCTACCTCGTTCGGATCATCGAAGGCGGGTCGGTCTTGCGAGAGGAAACGACGAGCGCACCTGCCTTCCGATATGCCTCCGCCGATCAGGCGCTCGATGGCTGGGCAGGGGGCGGCATCGCCGAGGTGGCCCAAATTTCCGCAAGCTATGGCGCTGGCCCCTTCGCGCGGATCGCGCTCGGCTGATGCGGCCGCTTCTGGCGGGCGATCTCGATATGGCGGCGCGGGTCTTGCTTGGTCGGCCCGAGGCCCAGTGGCCTCATGTGGCGCGCCGCCTTTTGGTTGCCGCCGCTTGGGCAGACCGGCACCACAGGCGCTATGGGGCGCTGCATCCCCGCTTCGGCTCTGGTTCGGTCATGGCGGCGACGGCCGCCTTCGGCGCCGCGCCCTTGCCCGATCATGCAACACCCGATTTCTGTCGGGCGCTCGCGATATTTTGTTGGATTGCGAGCGCGCCTGCGCCACGGCGGGCCCTTTCATCTTTGCGAACGGTGCCTATCTGCGCTATGAACGGCACGAAAGTGAGGCCCGCCATGGCAAAGCTCGAAACCCGTATTGCCCAGCTGGATCCCGTCTGGGACAGGATTTGCAACGAAGCGCGCGACGCCGTCAGCGCCGAGCCCTTGATGGGGAGCCTTCTTCATCAGGGTATCTTGCACCACGCCACCTTCGAGCGGGCCTTGGCCTATCGCATCTCGATGAAGCTCGCCTCCGAGGAGATGTCGGAGCAGATCCTGCGCGAAATTGCCGACGAAGCCTTTTCGGAGCACCCCAAGCTTGCCGGAGCCGCGCGTGCCGACCTTGTCGCCGTTCTGGATCGCGATCCGGCCTGCCACCGGCTTCTGCAGCCGCTCCTGTTCTTCAAGGGCTATCAAGCAGTTCAGGCGTATCGGCTGGCCCACTGGCTCTGGCTCGAAGGGCGCAAGGATCTGGCCTATTTCATCCAGATGCGGGTGTCCGAGGTGTTCGGGATCGATATTCACCCCGCCGCGCAGATCGGCAAGGGCATCATGATCGACCACGCCCATTCCATCGTGATCGGTGAAACCGCCGTGGTGGGCGATAATGTCTCGATGCTGCATTCGGTCACGCTGGGCGGCACCGGCAAAGAAGACGAGGACCGTCACCCCAAGATCGGCAACGGCGTTCTGATCGGGGCGGGGGCCAAGGTTTTGGGCAACATCAGGATCGGCGATAACAGCCGCATCGCCGCCGGCTCGGTGGTTCTGCACGATGTGCCGTGCTGCAAGACGGTGGCCGGGGTTCCGGCGCGGATCGTTGGGGACGCGGGCTGCGATCAGCCCTCCGTCGCGATGGATCAGATCCTGCACAACAACGAGGACTAGGGCCGACGATTTCCGCCTTGTTTCGAAACAACAAACCCCGCGCCAACGACGCGGGGTTTGTTTTTCGTGTGCAAAGTCAGATCAGGCCAGCATCGCGATCGGGTTTTCAAGGTTGTCCTTGATCGCCTGCAAGAGGTTTGCCCCAAGCGCCCCGTCGATCACCCGGTGATCGACCGAGAGCGTCACCGACATCACGGTCGCCACGCCGAGCGAACCATCAGCCTTGACCACCGGCTTCTTCACGCCCGCGCCAACCGCGAGGATCGCGGCGTGCGGCGGGTTGATGATCGCGTCGAAATTGTCGATGCCGAACATCCCAAGGTTCGAAATCGCAAAACTGCCGCCCTGATATTCGTGCGGGGCAAGCTTGCGGTCGCGGGCGCGCTTGGCGAGGTCTTTCATCTCGGTCGAGAGGGCCGATAGGGTCTTGGTCTCGGAATCGCGCAACACAGGGGTGAACAGGCCGCCCTCGATCGCCACAGCCACCGCTACGTCCGATTTCTCGAACTGCAACACACGGTCGCCCGCCCAGGCGGCGTTGGCGGCCGGAACTTGCTGAAGCGCCAGCGCGCAGGCCTTGATGATGAAGTCGTTGACCGAAAGCTTCACGCCGCGCGCCTCGAGCCTGGCGTTCAGCTGGGCGCGGAAGGCCATGAGCGCGTCAAGCTCGATATCGCGGCGCAGATAGAAGTGCGGGACGGTCTGCTTGGCTTCGCTCAGGCGGGCGGCGATGGTCTTGCGCATCCCGTCGAGCTTGACTTCCGTGAAGGGTCGATCGGCATAGGTCTTGAGAACGACGTCGGTCGAGGGGCCGGTCGGCGCGGCGGCTGGTGCCGACGCAGCCGGGGCGGCGGTGGGGGTCGCGGCCTTGGGCGCGGCGGTCGCGCCTTCCACATCGGCCTTCACGATCCGACCGTGGGGGCCGGAGCCGGCAACAGCGGCCAGATCGAGCCCCTTCTGGGCGGCAATCCGGCGGGCCAGGGGCGAGGCGAAGATGCGCTCGCCCGTCGCCGCTTTGGGGGCCGCAGGCGCTGGGGCCGCAGCGGCAGCAGGAGCGGTGGGAGCCGCAGAAGGAGCCGCCACAGGCGCGGCGGCGGGGGGGGCGGTCCCGATGTCGGAAACCGACTCGCCGTCCTCAAGCAACACAGCAATCGGCGCGTTGACTTTCACGCCCTCGGTGCCGGCGGCCACGAGGATCTTGCCGATCACGCCTTCGTCGACGGCTTCAAATTCCATCGTCGCCTTGTCGGTCTCGATCTCGGCAAGAATGTCGCCGGATTTGACGGCGTCACCTTCCTTGACCAGCCATTTGGCCAACGTGCCTTCCTCCATCGTCGGAGACAGCGCGGGCATCAGGATTTCTGTGGGCATCGCGTTTCTCCTTAGCGGTAAGTCACTTGACGGACGGCGGCGATTACTTCGTCGGTCGTCAAAAGAGCGTGCTTTTCAAGGTTGGCCGCATAGGGCATCGGAACATCCTTGCCCGTGCAGTTCAGGACCGGCGCATCGAGGTAATCGAAAGCGTGGGTCATGATATAGGCCGAGAGGTGGTTGCCGATCGAAGCAACGGGCCAGCCCTCTTCGACCGTCACGCAGCGGTTGGTCTTCATCACCGAGGCGAGCACGGTGTCATAATCGAGCGGGCGCAGGCTGCGAAGATCGATAACCTCGGCGTTGATGCCGTCGGCGGCAAGCTTTTCGGCCGCGTCCATCGCATAGGTCATGCCGATGCCGAAGGAGATGATGGTTACATCCGTGCCGGCGCGGGCAATGCGGGCCTTGCCGAGCGGGATGGTGAAATCGTCCAACACCGGCACGTCGAAGCTCTTGCCGTAGAGGATCTCGTTTTCGAGGAAGATCACCGGGTTGGGATCGCGGATCGCGCTTTTCATCAGGCCCTTATAGTCGGCCGCCGTGTAGGGCATGACGACCTTGAGGCCCGGGATCTGGGCATACCAGGCGGCATAGTCCTGGCTGTGCTGGGCGCCCACGCGGGCCGCCGCGCCGTTGGGGCCACGGAACACCATGGGCGCGCCCATCTGACCGCCCGACATATAAAGCGTCTTGGCGGCCGAGTTGACGATGTGGTCGACCGCTTGCATGGCGAAGTTGAAAGTCATGAACTCGACGATCGGCTTCAGACCGCCAAAGGCCGCGCCCGTGGCAATCCCGGCAAAGCCCATCTCGGTGATCGGCGTGTCGATCACGCGCTTAGCGCCGAATTCCTCGAGCATCCCCTGGCTGATCTTGTAGGCGCCTTGGTACTCGCCGACCTCTTCGCCCATCAGGAATACGTCCGGATCGCGGCGCATTTCTTCGGCCATCGCGTCGCGCAACGCTTCGCGGACGGTCTGTTGGCGGACCTCGGTGCCTTCGGGCCAGTCGGGGGTGGTATTGGCGACGGGGGTGGCCGGGGCGGCAGGCGCGACCGGAGCCGACGAAGCCGCCGGTGCGGCGGCAGGGGCAGGGGCAGCGGCAGCGGCCTGAGCCGCGCTCACGTCCTCGCCTTCGCCCGCAAGGATTGCGATCGCGGTGTTGACCTTCACGCCCTCGGTGCCGGCGGCCACAAGGATCTTGCCGATCACGCCCTCATCGACCGCTTCAAACTCCATCGTCGCCTTGTCGGTCTCGATCTCGGCGAGGATATCGCCTGACTTGACCGTATCGCCTTCTTTCACCAGCCATTTGGCCAGCGTGCCTTCCTCCATCGTGGGGGAAAGGGCGGGCATGAGAATTTCAATAGCCATTGTCCTGTTCTCCCTCAGTCTCAGGCGTAGATATCGGTCCAGAGTTCGGACAGGTCCGGCTCCGGGCTGGTTTTCGCGAATTCGGCCGACTCGTTGACGATATCCTTGATCTCCTTGTCGATGGCCTTGAGATCGTCTTCGCTGGCGTGGCTGCCGGTCAGAAGAATCGAGCGTATCTGCTCGATCGGGTCGCGTTCTTCCTTCATCTTCTGGACCTCTTCACGGGTCCGGTATTTCGCCGGGTCCGACATGGAATGGCCGCGATAGCGATAGGTTTTCACCTCAAGGATATAGGGGCCCTTGCCGGCGCGGCAGTGCGCCACGGCGCGTTCGCCCGCTTCCTTGACCGCAAGAACCGACATGCCATCAACCTCTTCACCGGCGATGCCATAGGCGGCACCGCGGCCATAGAGTGTGGTCGATTTGGTCGAGCGTTTCATCGAGGTCCCCATGGCGTATTGGTTGTTCTCGATCACGAAGACGACCGGAAGATCCCAAAGCTCGGCCATGTTGTAGGTCTCGTAGACCTGGCCCTGGTTCGAGGCGCCATCGCCGAAATAGGCGAATGTCACGTTGTCATTGCCGCGATACTTGTCGGAAAAGGCAAGACCCGCACCCAGCGGCACCTGTGCGCCGACGATGCCGTGGCCGCCGTAGAAATGCTTCTCTTTCGAGAACATGTGCATCGAGCCGCCCTTGCCATTGGAATAGCCGCCCTCGCGCCCGGTAAGCTCGGCCATGACGCCCTTGGCGTCCATCCCGCAAGCGAGCATATGCCCGTGGTCGCGGTAGGAGGTGATGCGCTTGTCGCCCTCCTTGGTGCAGGCCTCAAGGCCAACAACGACGGCTTCCTGACCGATATAGAGGTGGCAAAAGCCACCGATCAGGCCCATGCCGTAAAGCTGGCCGGCCTTCTCTTCGAAGCGGCGGATAAGCAGCATTTCCCGGTAGTAGCCAAGCAATTCCTCAGCTGAAACGTTGGGTGTCTGCGCGGGGTTCTTCGCGGCCATGACTCCTCCATATGGCAAAAGTAAAATAGTTTAGTGTTAAACTATCTATAGAGGATGCCGTTTTGAAAAGCGAGCGTCAATGCGACGATCGCTAACGCGAAGCGGAATAGGTGCCATGCGCGGGGCGCAAATCAGGGTCAGCGGATCACGATCTCGTCGGCGCGGATCATGCCAAGCACGTCACGGGCCTGTTGGTCGAGAAGGTCGAGGTCAAGGTAGCTGTCCGAGAGGCGACGGGTCAGGTTTTCCATGCGGTCTACCTCGGCTTGCAGCTTGCCAAGCTCTAGCGACAGGCTCGCGGCTTCGGCATCGACTTCGGCGCGGCGAAAGATGCCGAAATTGCCCTGCACGGCGGCAAAGGCGAAATAGACGCCCACCGTCAAGGTAGCCGTAAAGTAGATCAAGGGGCCCAGATTGGGGCGGGGACTGCTGACCATATTCTGCCTCGTGCCACCTCTGACGGGCGGCTAGGGCAGAGATTCGCACATCTGATTCGCTTTGTGAATCCCCCAAATGCGGGGAATCTGCCCTATCCGGCGATCGAGGCGCGATAGATCGTGTCGATGGCGCCGGCGAGGGTCGCGTCGAACTCGGCATCGCTTTGCTGGGCCGAGAGGCCTTCGGTCAAGGCGCGGCTGAACGAGGCGATCATGCCGCGGTTTTGCGCAAGAAGGGCATTGGCCTCGGCGCGGCTGTAGCCGCCAGAAAGCGCCACGACTTTGAGAACGCGGGGATGATCCACGAGCGGCGCATAGAGATTGGCCTCACTCGGCAAGGTCAGCTTGAGCATCACCTGCGCGTCACCTGTCATCGCATCGAGATGGCGCAGAAGCGCGCCGAGCAGAAGCTTTTCGGCCCCGGCCTTGTCAGCGATCGAGATGGTCACTTCGGGCTCGATGATCGGCACCAGGCCAGCGGCCAGAACCTGCCTGGCCACGTCAAGCTGTTGGGCCACGACAGCCTCGATCCCCTCGGCATTGGTCGCGCTGATGACCGAGCGTTCCTTGGTGCCATAAATGCCCATCTTCGCGGCGCGAGCCAGCAGCGCATCAAGCCCCGGCATGGCCTTGAGCATCTGGCAGCCGTTAACTTCAGCCTCGAGCCCCTTGTCGATCTTGAGGAAGGGGACGACATGGCGGTTGTCCCAAAGATAGGTCGCGGTCGGGATGCCGTCGATCGCGCGGTCCATGGTCTGTTCAAAGAGGATCGCGCCGACAACCTTGTCGCCGGTGAAGGCGGGGGATTTGATGATCCGGGCGCGCATCGCGTGGATCAGGTCGAACATTTCGGCCTCGGAGCCATAGGCGCTTTCTTCGACGCCATAGAGGCGCAGCGCCTTTGGCGTCGAGCCGCCCGACTGGTCGAGCGCGGCGATAAAGCCCGCCCCTTTCCGCAGCTGGTCTGTCTGTTCGCGGTTGGGCATGGCGGCACTCCTTGACTGGTCTCAGGCAGGGCATAGCCCGTGCCCGAGAGGCAATCAATCATGGTCGCGCTAACGGTCGCTCAGGCTTCGAGAGCGGCCACACCGGGCAGGACCTTGCCTTCCATCCATTCAAGGAATGCGCCGCCTGCGGTGGAGATATAGGTAAAGTCTTTCGCCGCGCCCGCCTGGTTGAGCGCGGCAACGGTATCGCCGCCGCCGGCCACGGAAATCAATTTGCCCGCGCGCGAAAGTTCGGCCGCCTTGGAAGCGGCGGCGTTGGTGGCCGCATCGAAGGGGGCGATCTCGAATGCGCCGAGCGGTCCGTTCCAGACGAGCGTCTTGGCCTTGTCGAGAACTTCGGAAATATAGGCCACCGTGGCGGGGCCCGCGTCGAGGATAATCGCATCGGCGGGGCAGGCGTCGGGGGCGAGGGTTTCGTTCGCCGCATTCGCCTTGAACTCGCGCGCCACGACGATATCGCGGGGCAAGATCACCTCGCAGCCAGCGGCCTCAGCTTTCCTGAGGATGTCGCGGGCGGTCTCTGCAAGGTCATGCTCGCAGAGCGATTTGCCGACATTGATCCCTTGCGCGGCAAGGAAGGTGTTGGCCATGCCGCCGCCGATCACCAGATGATCGACCTTGCTGACAAGATTGCCCAGAAGCTCAAGCTTGGTCGAGACCTTCGCGCCGCCAACCACGGCCACCACCGGGCGCTGCGGGGTGCCAAGAGCCTGATCGAGGGCGCCAAGTTCTTCGGCCATGAGGCGGCCCGCACAGGAAGGCAGCAGATGTGCCACGCCCTCTGTCGAGGCATGCGCACGGTGGGCCGCCGAGAAGGCGTCGTTGCAAAAGACATCGCCGAGCGAGGCAAGAAACTTGGCCATCGCCGGATCGTTGGCTTCCTCCATCGGGGTGAAACGGGTGTTCTCAAGCAGGACGACCGAAGCGTAGGGCATGGCGTTGATCGCCTCTCGGCTCGGCTTTTCGATGAAGGTCACACGGCGGCCAAGTGCGGCTTCGAGGGCGGGCAGGGTGATCCGCAAGCTCATTTCAGGAGCCGGCTTGCCCTTGGGGCGGCCGAAATGAGCCATCAGGATCGGGGTGCCGCCGGCGGCGAGAATGTCGTTGATCGTCGGGACGATGCGGTCGATTCTTGTGGTGTCAGAGACCTGCCCGTTTTCGAACGGCACGTTGATATCAACCCGCACAAGCACGCGCTTGCCCTTGAGGTCCATGTCATCCAGCGATTTCCAACCCATCACGTGCTCCCTGTTATCCGATAGCGGCCCTTCGATATCGCTTATAGTAGGCCGGTCAAGCTAGATCACTTGGCAAGCCCTGCCTGTGAGCATATGTCTCAGCCCGAAGAACAGGACTTAAAGGAGAGCCCAGTGGCCGATATCAAGGATCCGGAAAACACAGTCATCATCACGCTCAAGGACGGGCCGGTGGTGATCGAACTTCTGCCCGGCGTGGCGCCGAAGCACAGCGAGCGCATGAAGGAGCTGGCCCGCGCCGGCGCCTATGACAACGTCTGCTTCCACCGCGTGATCGACGGCTTCATGGCCCAGACCGGCGATGTCGAGCATGGCGACATGGAAGATGGCTTCAACATTCGCCGCGCCGGCACTGGCGGATCGGACATGCCCGATCTTCCGGCGGAATTCTCCAAGCTGCCGCATGATCGCGGCACTCTTGGCGCCGCCCGGTCGATGAACCCGAACTCGGCCAACAGCCAGTTCTTCATCAATTTCAACGATAACCATTTCCTCAATGGCCAGTACACGGTCTATGGCCGGGTCATTTCGGGAATGGAGCACGTCGATGCGATCACCCGCGGCGAGCCGCCGATGAACCCCGATCGCATGATCTCAGTAAAGGTAGCTTCTGATGAATAAACTTGCCGCCGTTCTGGCTTTCGGTCTTTCCGCCTCTCCGGCGCTGGCCGCAAACCTCGAGATCACCGTCTCGGGCGAAGCCAACGGCAAGATAGTGATTCACCTGTTCGAGGATCTGGCCCCGGCCCATGTCGCTCAGATCACCGCGCTGGCGGAGCAGGGGGCCTATGACGGCGTGGTGTTTCACCGCGTGATCGACGGCTTCATGGCCCAGACGGGAGATGTGGAATTCGGCAAGGTCGGCGGCGATATGTCGCTTGCCGGTTTGGGTGGCTCGTCGCTGCCCGATCTGCCGGCCGAGTTCTCGTCCACCCCTTTCGCGCGGGGTATCGTCGGCATGGCGCGCGCCAATGATCCGAACTCGGCCAATAGCCAGTTTTTCATCATGTTTGCGCCCGGTGATTTCTTGAATGGCCAGTATACGGTCATTGGCGAGGTGATTTCGGGGATGGATGTGGTTGACCGCATCAAGCGGGGTGAAGGCCAGAACGGCGCGGTGATCGGCCGCCCGGATGTGATGACCAAGGTCGTCGTGACGGAATAGCGCCTGCTCGGTGGCAGGCTGGGACGGGCCCTTCGGGGCCCGTTTTTCTTTGGGGGCTCTGCCCCCGCGCCTCGCGGCGCTCCCCCGGAGTATTTTTGGCCAAAAGAAGGGGCGTTGACAGTCCGCAGGAGGGGCCGTCTTTTGGCGCCATGGACCGCAAGACACATATTGACGCCTTCGGGGCGGGCTCGCTCATCGCGTTCGCGCTTCTGCTGGCGTTCAATCAGGTGGTGGTGAAGGTCGCGAATTCCGGCTTGCAGCCGGCGTTCTTCGCGGGGCTCAGGTCGGTCGGGGCGGTGGTATGTGTCGGGCTCTGGCTTTGGTGGCGGGGGATTCCGCTGCGCTTTCCGAAAGGAGCGCTGCTGGCGGGGATCATTGCCGGTGTCTTTTTCGCGGGCGAGTTTCTGCTTCTGTTCATCGCGCTTGATCTGACCACCGTCGCCCGCAGCGGGATCTTGTTCTATTCGATGCCGGTCTGGATGGCGGTGATTGCCCATTTCGCTCTGCCCGATGACAGGGTGACGCCGATGAAAGCCCTGGGCCTGATGCTGGCGCTGGGCGGCGTCGCCGTGGCGCTGTTCGGGCGCGGGCAGGGGGGCGGGGGAAGCTTTCTGGGCGACCTTGCCGCGCTGGGTGGCGCTGTGGGGTGGGCGATCACGGCATTGATGGCCAAGGCCTCGCCGCTGAAACAGGCCGGGCCCGAGGTTCAGCTCTGGATACAGGTCGCCGTTTCGGGGCCGATCCTCTTGCTTGCCGCGCCGCTCTTTGGTCCGCTGATCCGCGAGCTTGAGCCGATCCACCTTTGGGCGCTGGCTTTTCAGATCGTGGTGGTCGTCAGCGCGGGGTTCATTTTCTGGCTCTGGCTTCTGTCAATCTATCCCGCCTCGGGCGTGGCCTCGTTCAGCTTTCTCTCGCCGGTCTTTTCGGTCTTTCTCGGATGGCTGATACTCGGCGAAGAGATCGGTCCGGTGATCGTCGTGGCGTTGGCTTTGGTGGCGGCAGGGATCTTGTTGATCAACCGGCCGCCGAAGAAGGCCTAGAGGGCCATCGTCATCAGGGAATAGGGCTCGCGCAGGGCGAATCCGCATTTGTGGTAGAGTTTCTGCGCCGCCGGATCGTCGCGGTCGACCTCAAGGTGGATCGCGGCGACCTCCGCCTCGCGCAGGGCGCGGGCAAGCGCAAAGAGCGCCTCTGTGGCAAGGCCGCGGCCACGCACGGCGGTGCGGACATAGATCTCGTCGATCCATGCCTCCATCCCGCCAAGCTCGATCGACCAGCCGAAAGTCACCACCAGATAGCCGGTCGGTGCGCGGGGCGGGCCGAAAAGATAGGCCGCGCCATAGGGCGACCCTTCGAGAAGCGGCCTGACGGCGGCGTTTCGCGCTTCATCTTGCCCCGCAAGCCCGTATTCGGCGGCAAAGCGGGACATCAGGTCGGCGAGGCGCTCCGCGTCCTCTGGGCGGCAAAGGGTGAGGGCCGCCATCAGAGGCGGCCGATCCGGTCGGTCAGCAAGCGGAAGAAACCGTCGGCCTGAATGTCGCCGATGAAAAGGCAGTTGGGCGCGCGTTTGGTGACGCGCCACCAGTCGGCCACGGTCATGCCGAGGGTCAGCTCGGAGGTGGTCTCGATCTCGACATTGATTTCGCGGCCCGAGAAGAGATAGGGGTCGAGAAGGTAGGCGATCACGCAAGGATCGTGCAGCGGCGCGCCCTGGCTGCCGTATTTCTCCATGTCGAACCGCTCGAAGAAATCAGTCCATTCGGCGACCATGGTTCCGGGCCTGGTGCCCAGGTTGCGGAAGGACTCGATCCGCGGCCGGGTGGCCAGCGCCTTGTGGGTCACGTCGAGCGGCATGACAACCAGCGGCACGCCGGACTTGAAAATGATCTCGGCGGCTTCGGGATCGACATAGATGTTGAACTCGGCCGCAGGCGTGATGTTGCCCACTTCGAAATAGGCGCCGCCCATCAGAACGATTTCTTGCACGCGGGGGATGATGTCGGGGGCCTTCAGGAAGGCGGAGGCGATATTGGTCAGGGGGCCGAGGGGGCAGAGGGTGACGGTCTTTTCCGGCTCGCTCCGCAACGTCTCGATGAGGAAATCGACGGCGTGCTGATCCTCGAGCGGCATGGTCGGATCATCCATCTTCGGGCCGTCGAGGCCGGTCTTGCCGTGGACGTGTTCTGCGGTGACGAGCTTGCGCTTCAACGGCGCATCGCAACCGGCGAAAACACGGGTTTCGGGTTTGCCGGCCAGTTCGCAAATGATGCGGGCGTTCTTCTGGGTGAGCGGCAGGGGCACGTTGCCTGCAACGGCAGTGATGCCCAGAACCTCAAGCTCGGGGCTGGCAAGAGCGAGGAGGATCGCGACGGCGTCGTCCTGTCCTGGGTCGGTGTCGATGATGATCTTGCGCGGTGCCATGATGTCTCCTTTTGAGGCGACACTGGCCTTGGCGGGGCCAGCGTGCAAGCCCCAGACGCGACCTTCGGCATCAAGCCGCGCGTGAAGGGCAGGGACATCGGGATGCGCCAGTTCGAGGCCGTAGATATAGGCTTGGGTGAGGTAAAAGCAGGCGGCGTCAACGCCGTCGGCGTGATCCGCCGCCTCGGCATAGAGGCCGACCAGAGCCCATTGATCCCCGGCCGCATGAGCGGCGAGGAGTTTGCCGTCCAGATCGCTCATTTGTCCTCGCGGTGGGCCTCGATCTTGCGGGCCACCCATTCGTGGAAGCAATGGGTCGGGCTGTCCATCGCGGGGCTGAAGCGGCCGCCGTCGAAATTCGGGGCGTGGCGGCCCTTCTGCATCCCTTCGACCACGAAAACATCCTCCTGGAACACCACCTTCCATTGGGCCGAGTTCTTGGCGCGGAGGGCCTCGTCTGTGTCTGTGGTCGAATAGTAGAGGTGGATGTGCTCGGAGGTGCTGTCGATCGTGTTGGGCTGAAGGACGATTGCGAAACAGTGATCCCGCTGAGCGCCCAAGAGGACGTTGGGATAAACGGCGATATATTCCGCGCCCTCGTTCCAGAAGGACGACAGCCCCCCGAAATCGGGGAATACCGCGCCGTCATCGCCCTCGATCTGGCGATAGAGGGTCGATCCTTGCCCGGAATAGAGGCCAAGTTCGGTGATGTTGTAGTGATCTTCGAGGCGGGAATAGCTGTTGAGGCCGGGATGGACCCACGGCAGGTGATAGCTTTCGCAATAGTTCTCGACCGCGAGCTTCCAGTTGGTCTTGACCTCAAGGGTAAAGGTGCTGTCAGGGCCGCCATGAACAAGCGGGTGGTCAAACTCTTTCCAGCGGTCAAGCAGACCGGCATGGACCACCTCAAAGGGGTCGGCTTTGCCGTCGATATTGATGAACACCGTGTCAAACCAGATATGGCTGCGGACCTCGTTGAGGCCGAGGTTCTCGCGCACGATGGCTTCGTGGGTGTTGTGGCCCGGCCCGCCGACATGGGGGGTCGAGACAAGGCGGCCATCGGTGCCATAGCACCAGCTGTGATAGGGGCAACGGATCGCGCCTTCGATCTTCTTGGGCTCGGCCACAAGGATCATGCCGCGGTGGCGGCAGATGTTTTCAAAAACCCGCACCACGCCGTCGCGTCCGCGGATCAGGAGGAGGGGTATGCCGAGAAACTCGATCGGCTTGGCGTCGCCCGGCTCAGGCACCTCGGACGCCACGGCCAGGCCCGCCCAGCTTGCGAAGAGGACAGCGTGCTTTTCCTCCTCCCACATCGCGGGGGCGATGTAATGGGCGTTGGGCAGACCGTTGGCTGTCTCTACCGGACGGCGGACCGCCGACAGATCGTCGAAATTCTGGTCTTTGGCCATGTCAAACCTCCCAAGCTTGGCGTGCTGCGCCAGATTAGGAGAGTTTGACCTCGGACAAAATGCGCACCGGCGACGTTGATACGCACCGGCGCGACATGGGCCGGCTCAGTTGGCGCCTCGGGCGAGGGCGGCAACGCCGGTGCGTGCGATCTCGATGAGGCCGAGCGGGCGCATCAGATCGGCGAAGGCGTCGATCTTTTCCGGCGTGCCGGTGATCTCGAACACGAAGCTTTCAAGCGTTGAATCGACCACGCTGGCGCGGAAGATATCGGCAAGCCGCAGTGCCTCGACACGGGCTTCGCCCTTGCCGGCGACCTTGAGAAGGCCAAGCTCGCGCTCGACCGAGGGGCCTTCGACGGTGAGATCGTGGACTTCGTTGACCGAAACGATCCGGCCAAGCTGGGCTTTGATCTGGGTGATGACCTGCGGCGTGCCGGAGGTGACGATGGTGATACGCGAGCGGTGGCCTTCATGATCGACCTCCGCCACGGTCAGGCTTTCGATATTGTAACCGCGCCCCGAGAAGAGGCCGATCACGCGGGCCAGAACGCCCGGCTCGTTTTCCACCATAACCGCCAGCGTATGCCGTTCGATCTCGTCGCCGAAGGTCGAGCGCAGGTCATAGGCGGAATGGCTGGAGGCGCCCTTCTTGATTTTCAGTGCAGACATTGTCTTCATCCGTTCATTCGTTATCGGGCCGTTACACCATCACCGCGCCGCCGGCCTGGATCGCGCCTTCGGTCGAGGCGTCGCCCAAGAGCATCTCGTTATGCGGCTTGCCGCTCGGGATCATCGGGAAGCAGTTCTCGTGCTTTTCCACAAGGCAGTCGAAGATCACCGGGCCGTCATAGGCCAGCATCTCCATGATCGCGTCATCAAGGTCCTTGGGATCCGCGCAGCGGATGCCCTTGCCGCCAAAGGCCTCGGCCAGCTTGACGAAATCGGGAAGCGCCTCGGACCATGAATGGCTATAGCGCTCGCCGTGCAGAAGCTGCTGCCACTGGCGGACCATGCCGAGGCGCTCGTTGTTGAGGATGAACTGCTTGACCGGCAGGCGATACTGGATCGCGGTGCCCATCTCTTGCATGTTCATCAACCACGACGCCTCGCCCGCAACGTTGATCACAAGGGCGTCAGGGTAGGCCATCTGGACCCCGATCGAAGCGGGGAACCCATAGCCCATGGTGCCAAGGCCACCCGAGGTCATCCAGCGGTTGGGATCGTCGAACGACAGGTATTGCGCGGCCCACATCTGGTGCTGGCCGACCTCGGTGCAGATATAGCGATCCTTGCCTTTGGTCAGCGCTTCAAGGCGTTCAAGCGCATATTGTGGTTTGATGACCTTGTCCGAGTTGCGGTAGGTCAGGCATTTGACAGCCTTCCACTCGTCGATCTGCTTCCACCATTTGGCCGTTGCCTCGCGGTCAGTCACGCGGCCGCGCGATTTCCAGATCTTGAGCATATCTTCAAGCACATGGCCCACATCGCCGAGGATCGGGATATCGACGCGGATCACCTTGTTGATCGAAGAGGCGTCGATATCGATATGGGCCTTCTTCGATTTCGGGCTGAAGGCATCGACCCGACCCGTGATCCTGTCGTCGAAGCGGGCACCGATGCAGATCATCAGGTCGCAATCATGCATGGCCATATTGGCCTCGTAGAGCCCGTGCATCCCCAGCATCCCGATCCACGATTTGCCGGAGGCGGGATAGGCGCCAAGGCCCATCAGGGTCGAGGTGATCGGAAAGCCGGTGGCATCCACAATCTCGCGCAGAAGCTGGCTTGATGCCGCGCCGGAATTGATCACGCCACCGCCAGTGTAGAAGATCGGCCTCTTGGCCTTCTCCATTGCCTTCACCAGATCAGTGATGGCATCGAGATCGCCTTTCACCTTGGGCTGATAGCGCGACTTGAGTTGTTTCTTCTCGGTATAGGTGCCGGTGGCGAACTGAACATCCTTGGGAATGTCGATCAACACCGGGCCGGGGCGACCCGAGGTGGCGACATGGAAGGCTTCGTGCAGGGTCGAAGAGAGCTTGTCGGTCTCTTTCACCAGCCAGTTGTGCTTGGTGCAAGGCCGGGTGATACCGACGGTATCGGCCTCCTGAAAGGCGTCGGCGCCGATCATGAAGGTTGGAACCTGACCGGTCAGCACGACGATCGGGATCGAATCCATCAGCGCGTCGGTAAGCCCGGTGACGGCGTTGGTTGCGCCGGGGCCTGAGGTTACGAGCGCCACGCCCGGCCTGCCGGTCGAGCGGGCATAGCCCTCTGCGGCATGGACGGCGGCCTGTTCGTGGCGCACAAGCACGTGATGAATGTCGTTTTGCTGGAATATCTCGTCATAGATCGGCAGAACGGCGCCTCCGGGATAACCGAATACCGTGTCCACGCCCTGATCTTTCAGAGCCTGAACCACCATTTTTGCGCCGGTCATCTGCCGTGTCATTCTGTCGTCCTTCAATTCATTCGCGCCGTTGATACAAAAAAGCCCCCGGTCTTGTTCGGGGGCGCAGGGGGAGATCACGAGATCCGCTACCGGCCCATGCGCCATTTTCCTACTAGACCGAGTACGCCCTGCATCGCCGCATCCTTTTCCAACGGAGCGACTTATGCACGCGCAGCAAACAGCGTCAACCGCCTCGGGCGGAGAAAATGTCGCCTCGGTGCGATTTTACGAAATAATATTGCTCGGTTTGGTCAAAAAACGGAGATTTCGAAAATTGAGCGTCAATATCGGCGCGGGCGGGGTCGGCGGGCCTGGCTTTTGCAGCCTTTGGTCTGGATTTCGGACCAATTGACGCAGTTGCAGCATAAAAATGCTGCACCACAGCGCCCGCATCGGACCCTGTTGGCTGGGGCAGTTCCCTGCTCGCAACGTCGTGTTTGGGATAACCGATTGTAAATTATTTGAAAAAAGCCGACGCCGCGGAGATGCTGTCAATGAAAGCGGCCCCTTGGCTGCCGTCCTCGCCGATGAGATGGCAGACCCTATGCACAGCTTCGTCGCAGAAAACCTGCCGCAACCTGAAATTCCCTATTTTCAAGCAGGTTACTTGGACATTAGGCTCTACCCACTAGAAACGATCTGCCCACCGGCAAGGTGGGGACAAATTCTATGGGAGAAAAACAGTGGATCGTCGTTCATTCCTTAAGACCTCGGCTCTCGGTGGTACCGCCGCGGCCGCAACCACTCTCGCTGCCCCGGCCATCGCGCAGGGCAACCGCACGCTTACCATGGTGACTTCGGTCCCCGATGGCTTCGCCGTGTTTGATGACGCGGCTCAGCGTCTTGCAGACCTCGTCACTGCCATGACCGATGGCGCCCTGACCGTCGAGAAAAAGCCGGCAGGCTCGCTCGTGGGTGCGCTCGAAGTCTTCGACGCGGTGAGCTCGGGCCAGGCTGATATGTATCACTCGGCCGACTACTACTTCATGAACCAGCATCCGGCTTACGCCTACTTCACCGCCGTGCCCTTCGGCATGACCGGCCCGGAGATGATGAGTTGGTATAACCACCAGGGCGGCAAAGAGCTGCACGACGAGCTGGGCCAGATCTTCGGCCTCAAGTCGTTCCTTGCTGGCAACACCGGCCACCAGCCGGGCGGTTGGTTCAACAAAGAGATCAACTCGGCGTCCGACCTTCAGGGTCTCAAGTTCCGTATGCCGGGCTTTGGCGGTCTTGCTCTTGGCCGCACCGGCGCCTCGGTTCAGAACATCCCCGGCGGCGAGATCTATCAGGCTCTGTCGTCGGGTGCGATCGACGGTGCCGAGTGGATCGGTCCCTTCGCCGACGAGCGGATGGGCTTCCAGGAAGTCTGCAAGTTCTACTACACCTCGGGCTTCCACGAGCCGGGTTCGGCGCTTGCCACCGCGATGAACCGCGATGTGTTCGACTCGCTGACCCCGTCGCAGCAGAAGATCTTCGAAATCGCCGCCGGCGAGGTTCACAGCTGGTCGCTTGCTCAGTCGAACGCCAACAACGCCGTCGCTCTCGAGCGTCTCAAGGCAGGTGGTGTGAAGGTTCTCGAGTTCTCCGACGAGATCTGGGATGCCTTCGGCAAGGCGTCGAAAGAGGCGCTCGACGAGTTCATGGGCGACGAGCTCTTTGCCCGTGTCCGCGCCAGCGCGGAATCGGCGATGGCCGCAACCCACGAGTGGCTCGATCTGTCGGACAACGTGTTCACCCGTCAGCGGACGCGCGTCAACAACGGCTAGGTCCGGGGCGACCCGAACTTCGTCGGGCCGGGAAACTCCCGGCCCGACTTCTATCGCTGCGTCGGACGCAGCTCCGTGTCTTCGGGAGAGGCACGGACATCTAGCGGAGATAAGTCATGGGGCTGGTCGAGGCATGGGGGGGCAATCCGGTTGGATGGATCGCCGCGCACCTGATCGAGGGATTCTATAATCTGGTCTATGCGCTGACGCATGCGCGTTCGTGGCTGGATTGGCTGAGTTGGGAAAACACCGTCGAGGACAAGGAATCCTTGATGCGATTCATCTACTTCGGCGCGTCACGGGAATTCCTTTTCGTTTTCATCGACCTCTTCCTCGTGTTGACCATCGCGGGGATGTTCTATCGCCCGCTTCTGTGGAGCATCGTCCGGGGCCTCGAGGCCTTTGCCAACCGGATTGGCAGAACCGCCGCCTGGGCGGGCCTGGCCATGGTGATCCTTCAGATCCTGATCATCTTCTTGCAGCGCGTCTTCGCGGTCAGCCAGATTTCCTTCGGCTTCGGCTTCAGCTTTGCCTTCGATGTGAGCTGGTGGTCCGAAAGCCTCAAGTTCTACAACGCCATCATAGTTGCCCTTTGCGCCACCTACACCTTCGTGCAGGGCGGCCATGTGCGCGTCGACCTGATCTATTCGGGCGTCAGCTACCGCACCAAGAAGGCAATCGACATGTTCGGCTCGATTTTCTTCATGCTGCCGGCGGCTTTCATCGTCTGGCTATATGGCTGGTTCTTCATGTGGCGGCACCTCATCGTGCCCAACCCATCGGCCTCGAACTCGCTTGATCAGCTTGTGATGAAAGCCCGCGCGCTGCGCTGGAACGTCGAGACCATCGGCTTCAGCCCCAACGGGTTCAACGCCTACTTCCTCTTCAAGATGCTGCTTCTGGCCTATACCGGAACCGTCATCATTCACGCCGTGGCTTTCTTCTACCGCTCCTTCCTTGAGCGGAAGGAAGGCGAGGCGAGTGACGGGCGTTATCACGACAAAGATGTGCTGGGTGACGCGCAAGCGGAACTCGTGGCCGAAATCCACTAATCGAGGACCAGACCCATGCTATTCGGACTTGATGGCGTCGAGATCGGCCTAATCATCGTGTTCATGACGCTCTTCGGGGCGATCCTCTCGGGCTTCCCGGTGGCCTTCGCCATCGGCGGGGCTGCGATGATCTCTTTCGCGATCGTCGCCGGCCTCGATAGTGCGGGCCTTTTGATCCACCAGGCGATCGATACCTCGTCCGAGGCCTATCACGCGCTGACCGGCAGCGGCATTAGGCCCGACGCGATATCGGTCTTTACCTATCCAGACCTTCCACGGCTGGCCGTGCCCGTCTTTCCGCAGGGCTGGGAAGTGGCGATGGACCGCAACGTGAGCTTCATCGTCAACCGGATGAACGAGCGTGTGCTCGCCGGTCAGTCGATCGAGACGCTGCTTGCGGTTGTGATGTTCGTCATGATGGGCATCACGCTTGAACGCTCGCGCATCGCCGACGAGCTTCTGACCAAGATGGCCAATGTCTTTGGCCCGCTTCCGGGCGGCCTTGCGGTGTCGATCGTTGTCGTCGGCGCCTTCCTCGCCGCTTCGACCGGGATCGTCGGCGCGACCGTCGTGACCATGGGCCTTCTCGCGCTGCCGACCATGCTGCGGAACAACTATTCGCCCGAGTTGGCGACCGGCGTCATCGCCGCCTCTGGGACGCTCGGCCAGATCATCCCGCCGTCGATCGTGATCGTGCTTCTCGGCACGCTTGCGGGCGACCTCTATTCCGCCGCCCAGGAAGACCGGGCGACGCTTGCCGGCTGCACCGATGCGCTGACCTATCTGGGCGAACCCGCCGTGGTTTCGGTCGGAACGCTGTTTCAGGCGGCGTTGCTGCCGGGCATCCTTCTGGCCTTTCTCTACGGCGGCTATGCCTTTGGCTATGCGCTTTTGAACCCGTCAAAGGCGCCTGCAGTGCTGATGGAAGGGCATTTCGGCGTCCCGACCACGCGCAACGAAAAGCTGACCTGGTTTCTCGCGGCGCCCGCCGCGATCCTTGTGGGGACATTCCTGCTCATTCAAGGCGGGGTCGTCGGCAGCCAATCGATCATCGTTGACAGCTATTCCGATGCGACCCGTTCGGCGTCGCTGCGCACAAATGTCGGCGCTGAATGCCAGACCTCGATGATCGCGCTCCATGGTCAGGAAGCCTGGGATCAGGCGGTGGCCGAGCAGGCGGCAATCGAGGCAGGCGGTGGCGTACAGGAATCGCGCGCCCTGTCCGATGAAGAGCGCGCGACCGCGCTGGCCGACAAGATCGCCAACGCGCCGGTGATCGGCTCCGGAATCGCCACGATGGCGGTGATGATGGCGCTGATCCTGACGTCCGGCCGTGGCATCAATCCTGGCGCCTCCAGCCGGCCGCTGGTGATTGGGGCGATTGGCGTTGGCTTGATGCTTCTGGCCGATGCGCTCTTTGTTGCGCCGACCACGACGCCTGGCATCACCTTCCTCTGGATCGCGATCCCGCTCCTGATCTCGGTGCATGGCCTGAAGGCCGCGGCGTCCGAACTTGGCAAGAACGAGATCATCAAGGTCGTGTTCCCGCCGCTTGTTCTGATCGTCGCGGTTCTGGGCTCAATCCTCGGCGGCATCACCAACCCGACACCGGCGGCGGCGCTGGGTGCGGGTGGCGCGATCCTTCTCGCCGCGGCGCGCAAGCTCGCCGACAACGGCAAGTCGCCCCAGATCGTCATCCGGACCGCGCTGGCGATCATGGTGATGCTGCTAGTGGGCGTGAACTTCGATATGCGGCTCGGCCAGCCCGACCTGAAGCTGGAAGACATCTTCGCCTTCATGGTGGCCTTTGGCGCGTTCCTCTACGCCATGTTCGGCATCTTCTGGAGCTGCTGGTATCTCTACCGCGAGAGCGTTTTGGCGCCCGTCGTGCGCGAGACGGCGAAGGTCACGTCGATGGTCTTCACCATCCTCATCGGCTCTCAGCTTCTGAACCTCGTGCTCATCTCCTTCGGCGGCGAGCACTATATTCAGGACTTCTTGCGCAGCTTCTCGAACGAATGGACCGCCTTCCTCATCGTGATGCTGGTGCTTTTCATTCTGGGCTTTGTGCTCGATTTCCTCGAGATCATCTACATCGTGATCCCGATCGTCGGACCGGTGATCTATGGCGGATCGTTCGATCCAAAATGGGTCACGATCATGGTTGCGGTGAACCTGCAAACCTCGTTCCTGACGCCACCCTTCGGTTTCGCGCTGTTCTATCTCAGAGGCGTCGCGCCCAAGGAGGTCACGACCGGCCATATCTATCGTGGCATCGTGCCTTTCGTGCTGATCCAGGTTCTGGGCCTCGTGCTCTTGGCGCTGGTGCCGCAGGTTGTCACGATCGTGCCGACCCTGCTGAACTAGGTTTGACGCGGCCAATGCAAAGCCCCGGTCCATGACGGCCGGGGCTTTCAGCGCGCCTTGGCCGGGTCAGATCCCGTTCGGGGCCCTGGAATCCGGCAATACGATCCTGGCGACCTGTTCGGCGATGGGGGCAATCGAGAGCGGATGCATATCGGCGTCGAAGTCGGCCGGATCGCGCATCGGCCGCCAACACCCGCGGGCATAAACCTCGAGTGCGTCAAACTTGGCCTTGTAGCCCATCTTCGGGCTGCCGGGCACCCAATAGCCAAGATAGACATAAGGCAGGCCCAGATTGCGGGCGATCTCGATATGATCGAGGATGATATAGGTTCCGAGGCTGTCGCCCTCGCGCTCGGGGTCAAAGAAGGAATAGACCATCGACAGCCCGTCATCGAGGATGTCGGTCAGGCAGACCGCCGTGAGAGCGCTGCCAAGCTCAGGGTCGGGGGTCAGGTATTCGATCAGACGCGAGCGGACCGGCGTTTCCTCGACCATGGCCGCGAATTCAAACAGGTCCATGTCGGCCATCCCGCCCGTGGCGTGCCGGTGATCCAGATAGCGGCGAAACAGATTGAACTGATCCTCCGTGGCCCAGGGCGAGGTCGGCCGGCGCAAGAGATCGGCGTTGCGCTTCAGCACCCGCCGCTGGCTGCGGCTCGGAGTGAAATCGGCAACCCGTATCCGTGCCGACAGGCAGGCGCTGCAATCCGCGCAGGAGGGGCGGTAGAGCACGTTCTGCGACCGGCGAAACCCCTGCTTGGAGAGCGTGTCGTTCAAAAGCTCGGCCTGCTCGCCCTGCAGGGCGGTGAACAATTTGCGTTCGATCCGCCCCTCGAGATAGGGGCAGGGCTGTGGTGCCGTCACATAGAACTGGGGCGCTATCGGCAGGGTATGACGCATAGGCTCTCGAATGCTGAACGACGGCAGGTTAGCAACCCGCCGCCGTTCCGCCAAGTCATGGTTTCGAGAAGATTAATGATCTAGCGCAGGGGCCGATTGATCGCGGCGGTGCCAAGCACGTGATCCGACAGGCCCTGGCCGCGCGAGGTCACGAGCATGAGGAGCACCGAAATCAGCTGGAGCGGCGCGACCAGGATCGAGAAGGTATAGCCCGCGGTGTGCCAGAATGCGGTGCTGCCCGAGAAGCGGCCGCCATCGGCCTCACGGAGCTCGATCGACATCAGGCGCATCCCCCAGGTGCTCGACCCGCCTGCCAGCGTAAACCAGCGGTAGAAGAACCCCATGACCAGCATCAGGCCGGGAAAGAAGAAGATGCCCGTAAGGGCCGTGAAGGGCAGAACAAGCGCCGACAGGATGCCGATCAGGATCGCGTCGAAAACCCAGGCAAGGCCCCGCTTGAGAACGACACCCTGATAGAATTCGGGCTGCGTCGCGGGATCGGGAAGGGAAAATCCAGTCATCGGAATGTTGCGTCCTTGGTTGGAGGCCGCGCCCCATGACAGGGCGCGGCAAGAGGAGGGAAATCAGGCTTCGGTCGTCGGGCCGGCGACCGGCTTGCCAGTGCGGTCTTCCATGAACTGGTCGAACTCGGCCTTGTCCTTGGCGTCGCGCAGGCGGTCGAGGAAGGCTTCAAAGCTCTTCTGCTCTTCCTCAAGGCGGCGCAGGGTCTCGGTTTTATAAGCGTCGAAAGCGCCGTTGCCCGAGCTGGTGAAGGCGGTGTGGGCATAGCGACGCGCGGCGAAACGGGCGTGCGAACGATGACGGCTGAACATACGTTTATTCCAGATCATATAGGCCAGAAGCGCGAGGCCAACGGGCCAGACAAAAATAAAGCCAAGAACCATCGCGGCGATCCAGGCTCCCTTGCCGCGGGCATCAAGCCAATCCTCGGCGCGGGTGAAAAGGCCCGGCTGGGCATAGCCTTCGCGGGAGGGAGGGTGCAGTGTTGCGTCGGTCATAGTGGTCTCCGTTTGAAATATCGGGTCACAAGGTATGTGAATGTCTTTCACATTGCACATATCGGAGGGGTCGCCGCCTGCTTCAAGGGTCGATGTTAAAGATTTTCACATGACGCACTGCAGCACCCGCCCAACCCTTTGATGAAGGCTGATTTTTTCTCGCAAAAACTTTAGGCGGCAAAGTCCGAGACTGTGGCCCCGGTAATCTGGCAAAGTGTTTGCGGCGCGATCGGAAAGATATGCCTCGGCGTGCCGGCAGCAGCGAAGATCCGGTCGAACTCGAGAAGCCGTGGGTCCATGAAAGAGCGGACAGGGTTCAGGTGGCCCACAGGGGAAACCCCGCCGATCGCAAAACCGGTATGGGCACGGACGGCGTCCGCATCGGCGCGTCCAAGCACCTCGCCGGCCAGCGCACCCGCTTTGGCCGGATCGACCTGGTTGCCGCCTGCGGTCAGGAACAGGAC
Source organism: Marivivens sp. (assembly GCA_030827165.1). Taxonomy (GTDB): domain Bacteria; phylum Pseudomonadota; class Alphaproteobacteria; order Rhodobacterales; family Rhodobacteraceae; genus RFZI01. The sequence goes on along the minus strand of JAURFB010000002.1, from coordinate 26,607 downwards.
GATCTCGCCCGTTGTCTGGCCCTGAAAGATGATCGACTTGGCGATCTGGTCGAGCGCGCAGCCAGCTGCGTCGGCGGCCTGCTGCGCCGTGCGTGTCTCGGCCGCCATTTCAATCGGCACCACATCGACCCCGGCCGCATCCAGCGCCGCCACCACCCGTCTGAGGCTCTTGCTCATGGTTCGTTCCTTTTCCCTTCGGCGAATTTGGCAAAGCGCAGGGCAATTGACCATCCCGTATCAGGCTGCACAGATGAGCGCATGAGCTTCGAATCCCGCATCACCCGCAGTCCGCGCCCCTTCGATCCCGACAGGGGGGCAGAGGCGCTCGTGAAATTGCCCGACCTTCCGCCGCGCACGCGGGAAGTTGTGGAAGGGGCGGCCGGATCGAGCCCCTATCTTGCCGGCCTGATCGCCCGCGAGGCGGAATGGCTCGCGGGCGCGTTCGATGCGCCCGACGATGCCTTGGGGTCGGTGTTGACCGCGGCGGCGGATCTGCCGCTCGACAAGCTCTCCGACGGTCTGCGGCAGGCCAAGCGGCGGGTGGCCCTTCTGACGGGGCTTGCCGATCTTGGCGGGGTCTGGCCGCTTGAAGTTGTCACTCAGGTCCTCACCGATTTCGCCGATGCCGCCGTCGATACCTGCCTGCGCCGCCTCGTCGCGGCCGAGATTGCGCGGGGCAAGATACCGGGGCTTTCCACCGAAGATGCCAGGACCGCAGGCGGCATGGTCGCGCTGGCGATGGGCAAGATGGGGGCGGGAGAGCTCAATTACTCCTCCGACATCGACCTCATCATGCTTTTCGATGAGAGCCGCTTTGACGACGACAGCTATGACGATGCCCGCGCCTCTTTCGTGCGCGTGACGCGGCGGATGACCGGCCTTTTGTCGGACCTGACAGGAGAGGGGTATGTGTTCCGCACCGACCTGCGCCTGCGGCCCGATGCGGCGGTGACGCCGGTGTGCATCTCGATGGGCGCGGCCGAGGGGTATTACGAAAGTGTCGGCCGGACATGGGAACGCGCCGCCTATATCAAGGCACGCCCCAGTGCCGGCGACCGCGAGGCGGGAGCGAGGTTCCTTTCGGCCTTGCGGCCGTTCGTCTGGCGCAAGCACCTCGATTTTGTGGCCATTCAGGATGCACATGACATGCGCCTGAGGATCCGCGATCACAAAGGGCTGCACGGTCCGCTTGTCCTCGATGGTCACAACCTCAAGCTCGGGCGTGGCGGCATCCGCGAGATCGAGTTTTTCACTCAGACCCGCCAGCTTATCGCCGGTGGCCGCGATCCCTCGCTCCGCGTGCGCGGCACGCGCGAGGGGCTCGATCGGCTGGCCCACGCGGGCTGGGTTGCCAGGGATCACGCCGAGCGGCTTTATGACCATTACCGGCATCACCGCGAAGTCGAGCATCGGGTGCAGATGACCGCGGATCAACAGACCCACCACTTGCCGACGACACCCGAAGGCTGGGATCGGCTCTCGGCGTTGATGGGGATGGATGCGCCCGCCTTGCGCAAGGATATCGAAGGCCGTTGCGAAGAGGTGCACGAGCTGACGGAAGGGTTCTTCGCGCCCTCCGCGCCCACCCAGACCGGCGACGATTTTGGCCGCGAGGTCACACAACGATGGCGGAACTATCCCGCCTTGCGCACCGCGCGGGCGGCCGAGATCTTCAAGCGGGTGCTGCCGCAGGTGATCGAGAGCCTGAAGGAGGCGGCCAAGCCGGACGAGGCGCTCAAACAGTTCGACACGTTCCTCGCGGGCCTGCCTGCCGGTGTGCAGCTCTTCGCGCTTTTCGACGCCAATCCTCAGCTGACGCGCCTTGTCGTCGATATCTGCGGCACCGCTCCGGCGCTGGCGCAGTATCTGTCGCGCAATTCCGATGTGTTTGACATGGTCATCGGCGGTTCGTTCTTCTCGCCCTGGCTCGAGGTCGCCGAACTGACGCGGCTTGTGGCGCGCGCCATGTCGGACGCGCCCGACTATGAGGGGCGGCTCAACATGGCGCGGCGCTGGATGAAGGAATGGCATTTCCGGATCGGTGTGCATCACCTGCGCGGATTGGTCAGCGCCGAGGAGGCGGGGCAGGAATATGCCGACCTGGCGGAAGCCGTGATCGCCGGGCTCTGGCCTGTCGTGGTCGAGGAGTTTGCCCGCAAACACGGGCCCTTGCCCGGTTCTGGTGCGGTCGTCCTGGGCATGGGGTCGCTGGGGGCCCATCGGCTCAACGCGGGCTCCGACCTTGATCTCATAATGATCTATGATGCAGGCGAGGCCGACGAGTCGGATGGCCCGCGCCCCTTGGCCACGCGCCCCTATTTCGCGCGTCTGACGCAGGCCTTGGTGACGGCGGTCACAGCGCCGATGTCGGATGGGCGGCTCTACGAGGTGGATATGCGGCTGCGCCCCTCCGGGCGGCAGGGGCCGGTGGCAACCTCGATCACGTCCTTCCGCGACTATCAGCTCACCGAAGCCTGGACCTGGGAGCACCTTGCCCTGACCCGCGCCCGTCCGCTGGCAGGCAGCGGCGGGCTGGCGAATGAGGTCGAGGCCTTCCGGCAGACCCTTCTGAAAGAAAAGTCGACCGGGGCCGGGATCCTCGCCGACGTGGCCGAAATGCGCGGCAGAATCGCCGCGGCCAAACACCCCTCTGGCGCGTATGATGCCAAGATCGGGCCGGGGCGGCTTCAGGACATCGAACTCTTTTCGCAAACCGCGGCGCTCCTGTCCGGCGCGCCGGTGCGTCTGACCGAGGCGCAATTGGCGGCCGGTGTCGCTTCCGGCTGGCTCGATGCCGCAGACGCGGCGGCGCTTTCGGAGGCAGAAGAGCTTTTGTGGCAAGTGCAGGCTGCGGCCCGCCTTCTCACGGGGGGCGATCTGGAGCCGGAGGCACTTGGCGAGGCGGGGCGGCGATTCATCTTGCGGGAGACGGGGTTTGAGACGATCGAGGATCTGCAGCGCGCGCTCGAGGCGCGGGCGGGCGAGGCGGCCGGGATCATCGACCGGCAGCTACAGGTCGCTCGTGCGGAGGGAAGAGACAAGGATGAAGGATGAACTCGACCCCAAGGGGCTGATCCGCGAGGCCTATCTCATCGACGGGATCGGCGCGCCGGAATGCCGGTCGATCTTTCTCGATTGGGCGCTGTCGGTTCCGCTCGGAGGCGACCCGCGCGAGAAGGTCCGCGCGCTTCTGGCCCGCCATGCGGGCGAGCCGGCGGATCATCCGATGACGGTCACACTCAAGGCCGCGCTGGAGGAAGGCGCTGGCCCCCGCCGCCGCGGCGGACGGGCAGGGCGGATGCAGGCCTAGGTGCCTTTGGCCGCGGCTTCAAGGGCGGCGGCATCGAGTTTGGTCATGGCAAACATCGCGTGGGTGACGCGCTGCGCCTGCGCCTCGTCTTTTGTCTGGAGAAGCCGGGGCAGGGCTTCGGGGATGATCTGCCAGCTGATCCCGAACCGGTCGGTCAGCCAGCCGCAGCGGCCCTCTTTGCCGCCATTCGCGGTGAGGGCCTGCCAAAGGCGATCCACCTCGGCTTGGGTCTCGACATGAACCTCGATCGAAGCCGCCGCACTGTGGGGAAAGCCGGGGCCGCCGTTCATGGCGGAGAATTTCTGGCCGAGCATCGTCCAGTGGACGAGGAAAGCGCGCCCCTCGGGATCGCCGCGCATCGGGAAGACATGTGTGATCTCGGCCCCCTCGAAGAGCGAGACATAGAAGCGTGCGGCCTCTTCGGCGCCATTCTCGAACCACAGGCAGGTGCGGATACTTTGGCTGTCGCTCATCACTCACTCCGAAAACCGTTGCTGCATCCTCTGCGGCGCGGGCGATTCCGGCAAGGGGCTAGAGCATCGAGGCCTCAGCCGCGAGCGCGGTGATCGCCGCCCAGTCGCCGGCGCGGACGAGGCCCGCAGGGGCGACCCAACTGCCGCCCACGCAGATCGTGTTGGCAAGGCTCAGGTAATCATGGGCGTTCTCGAGGGTGATGCCGCCGGTGGGGCAGAATTTCACCTGCGGCAGCGGTGCGCCGATGGCCTTGAGCGCTTTGGCGCCGCCATTGGCTTCGGCGGGAAAGAATTTCTGCATCGTATAGCCGCGCTCGAGAAGCCGCATCACTTCGGTCGAAGTGGCCGCGCCGGGCAGGAGCGGCAGATCATTGGCCTCGCAGGCATCCAAAAGTCGGTCGGTCGCACCGGGCGAGACGCCGAAAACCGCACCGGCCTTCTTTGCGGCCTCGACATCGGCGGTGGTCACAAGCGTTCCGGCCCCGACCACGCCACCTGCCACCTTGGCCATTTCGCTGATCGCTTCAAGCGCGGCGGGTGTGCGCAGCGTCACTTCAAGCGCCGGAAGGCCACCGGCGATAAGCGCCTGCGCGAGGCCCTCGGCTTTGGCGGCATCGTCGATCACGAGGACAGGGACGACAGGAGCAAGCTCGCAAAGCTGACGGGTAAGATCAGAGGCGTGTTCGGGGGTCATATGCGGTCTCTCAATTTAGACGACAACGGCGGCGCCGGTGGAGGCGAGGCCGACATTTTTGCGGAAAACGTCAAACAATTCGCGCCCGACGCCGGTGCCATTGCCGGTCAGATCGGCTTCGGCGGGGGCGCGGGCGGCCAGATCGACGCCAACGGCCTCGAGCGTGCCTTTATCCGCATCGAGCCGGACCATATCGCGATCGCGCAGCCGCGCAAGGGGGCCGCCATCGGCGGCTTCGGGGCTGACATGGATCGCCGCCGGAACCTTGCCCGAGGCGCCCGACATCCGGCCATCCGTCACCAAGGCCACCCGCAGGCCGCGATCTTGCAGTACCGAAAGGATCGGCGTCAGGCCGTGCAGCTCCGGCATCCCGTTGGATTTCGGCCCCTGGAAGCGAACGACGACAACGGTGTCGGAGGTGAACTCGCCCTTCTGGAACGCAGTCTTCACCGCCTCTTGGTCGTGGAAGATGCGGGCAGGGGCTTCGATCACATGGCGATCGGCGGCGACGGCGGAGACCTTGATCACCCCATGCCCGAGGTTGCCGTCAAGCTGAACGACACCGCCTGTGGGGCTGAACGGATCAGCGGCGGGGCGCAGGATACGGTCATTGGCGCTTGCGCGCGGGCCATCGACATAGGTGAGGCCGGTGAGCCCGAGCTTGGGCTCGCGGGTGTACAGGGCAAGGCCGTCGCCCGCGACCGTCACCGTATCGTCGTGCAGAAGGCCATCGGACAGCAATTCGCCGATCATATAGGCAAGACCGCCCGCGGCGTGGAAATGGTTCACGTCGGCAAGGCCGTTGGGATAGACCTTGGCCATGAGCGGCGTGACGCGCGAGATATCTGCGAAGTCCTCGAGCGTCAGGGTAATCCCCGCCGCCCGTGCCATGGCAGGCAAGTGCAGAACAAGGTTGGTCGATCCGCCGGTGGCCATGAGGCCGACGATGCCGTTGACGAAACTGCGTTCGTCAAGGATCGCGCTCGCGGGCCGATAATCATTGCCAAGCGCTGTGATCTCGAGCGCGCGCTCGGTGCCTGCAATGGTCAGCGCCTCGCGCAGGGGCGTGCCGGGATTGACAAAGCTCGCGCCCGGAAGGTGCAGGCCCATGAATTCCATCAGCATCTGGTTGGAGTTGGCGGTGCCATAGAAGGTGCAGGTGCCGGGGCCGTGGTAAGAGGCCATTTCCGATGCCATCAACTCTTCGCGCGTCGCTTCGCCGACAGCGAATTTCTGGCGCACCTTGGCCTTCTCGTCATTCGGAATGCCCGAGGTCATCGGGCCTGCGGGCAGAAAGACCGCCGGAAGATAGCCAAAGGTCGCCGCCGCCATGACAAGCCCCGGCACGATCTTGTCGCAGACGCCAAGATAGAGCGTTGCGTCAAAGGTGTTGTGCGACAGGCCCACGCCCGCGGCCAGCGCAATCACGTCGCGGCTGAAGAGCGAAAGCTCCATCCCCGTCTGCCCTTGGGTCACGCCATCGCACATGGCCGGAACCCCACCCGCAACCTGCGCCGTAGCGCCGGCCTTGCGGGCCGCTTCGCGGATCAGGGCAGGATAGGACTCAAAGGGCTGATGCGCCGAGAGCATATCGTTGTAGGCGGTGATGATGCCGATATTCGGCGTGCGCCCAGTGGCCAAAGCGGCTTTGTCATCCCCCATCGCCGCATAGGCGTGGGCCTGATTGCCGCATGTCAAATGCGCGCGGCGCGGGCCGGCTTCGGCCGCCGCTTCCATCCGCGCAAGATAGGCCGCGCGGCCCGGCGCGCTCCGCCGGCGAATTCGCTCGGTCACATCAGCGATTGTCGCGTTCAGCGTCATCTCAGGCTCCGCTTTCTTGAGTTGGCCTGTCCTAGCATCGAAAGTTAGCGCTAACAACCGCCAATTTCCTATGTTTCGAGGGGCAACTGTTGAAGAAAATCACCTATTCGGAAGAAAAAATCAAAATTGTTGGAAGATTTTCCACATTCTGGCCACAAACGCCACCTAGGTGGTCTTCGTTTTGCCCAGTCTTGGGGCGGAAAAGGGAATTGAACTATGAGAGTGTTGCGTGTTGCATTGGTGGTGGCCGCTGGTGTCGTTCTGTCCGGCTGTAGCGCTTTGGAGAGGGTAGAGTCTTTCTTCCGACCAAACCCCTATTCGGTTGCACCGGCCGAGAACATTTCCATAAGTTATGCGCTGGTCGATGCGATTGTGGATATTCCGCCCGGTCTTTCTGTCTCTGAAGCCAATGCCTATTATCCGTTTGCCGACATCGTCTGGCGCGGCGATCCCCCCGGCAATCGCCACGCCCAGATTGCCAGATTGTTCACAAATGCGTTCGAACTTGCCAAGCCTGGGCTGGCAGGTCAGGTTCCTGTCGTGCTCGAGATTGCCCTCGTCAGGTTTCACGGCGTGACCGAGAAGACCCGGGCGACTGTTGGCGGCGTCTACAATATCGTCTTCACGCTGGCGGTGCGCGACGCGACAACGCTGGAGATCATCGAGCCGGCCCGGGAGCTTGAGGTCGATCTGGCCGCGCCTGGCGGTCAGGCCGCGATGTTGCTCGATTCCGAAGGCCAGACCGAAGTGGTGCGCGTCACCGATTTCCTGAGCTATGTGCTCGTGAAAGAGCTTGGCGGACTGGCGCAATAAAGCGGGCCTTCCGCCCGATCCCGAAAACGACTAGGAGGAGGGCATGACGCTCTCCTCATCTGTTTCCGATCTCCCGACTGTTCGCCTCATGCCCAAGGCCGATGCCCGCGCCATCCGGCATGGGTTTCCATGGGTCTATGCCAATGAGCTGGTGACTGACCGCCGCACCAAGGCGATCCCTGCGGGGGCCGTGGCGGTTCTCGAGGATGCCGAGCGGCGGCCGATGGGCCTTGTTGCGGTCAATCCTGCCTCCAAGATCATCTGCCGGATGCTCGATGCCGATCCGGCGGCGGTGATCGACAAGGCGTGGTTTGCGCGCAGGATCTCCAAGGCGCTGGCGCATCGCGCGCGGCTCTATTCCCAGCCCTTCTACCGCCTGATCCATGCCGAGGCCGACGGCCTGCCGGGCGTGGTGATCGACCGTTTCGGGGATGTGGTGGTGGTTCAACCCAACGCCGCCTGGGCCGATGCGCGGATCGACGATCTTGGCGCGGCTTTGGCCGAGGTCACCGGGGTTTCGACCGTCATTGTCAATGGCACCGGACGGGCGCGCGGGCTCGAGGGGCTTTCGGAAGAGACACGCCTGCTCGCAGGGCTGGGCCCGACCGCGCCGATCCCCGTGCCGATGAACGGCGCAATCTATCTGGCCGATGTGATGGGCGGGCAAAAGACCGGCCTCTTTTATGATCAACGGCCCAATCACGCCTTTGCCGCCTCGCTTGCGCGCGGCGCGAGGGTGCTGGATGTGTTTTCGCATGTGGGCGGTTTCGGCCTTGCCATGCTTGCCGGTGGCGCGTCCTCGGCGCTTGCCGTCGATGGCTCTGCGCCGGCGCTGACGCTGGCGGGGCAGGGCGCGGCGGCGATGGGCGTGGGCGACCGGTTTTCGACCCGTCAGGGCGATGCCTTTGACGTGATGGCCGCACTGGCCGCCGAGGGCGAGACTTTCGACGCGGTGGTCTGCGATCCCCCCGCCTTCGCACCCAACAAGCTGGCGCTCGAGGCCGGCCTTCGCGCCTATGAACGGGTCGCCCGTCTGGCGGCCTCCTTGGTGAAAGACGGCGGCTATCTTGGCCTGTGCTCTTGCAGCCATGCCGCCGACCTTGCCCGCTTTCGCGCGGCCTCGGCCCGCGGGATCGGCAAGGCGGGGCGGCGTGGCCAGATCATCTATACCGGTTTTGCCGGCCCCGATCATCCGATGATGCCGCAGCTTGCCGAGAGCGGCTATCTCAAGGCCGTGTTCTTCCGCCTATGAGGGTGGTGATCGACGCCTGCGTGCTGTTCCCGACAGTGATGCGCGAGGTGGTGCTGGCCCTGGCCGAGCAGGGCCAGTTCGAGCCGAAATGGAGCGAGCGCATCCTCGAGGAATGGGCGCGCGCCGCCGCCAAGCTCGGGCCGGATGGCGAGATGCAGGCGCGCGGCGAGGTGGCGCTTTTGAAAGCCCGTTTTCCCAAGGCCATTGTGCCGCCTCATGCGGGCCTCGAGGCGCGGCTCTGGCTTCCCGATCCAGCCGACATTCATGTTCTTGCGGCGGCGGTCTCGTCCAGCGCGGACGCGATCCTGACCGTCAATGCGATGGATTTTCCCAAGAACATTCTCGCCGAGGAAGGGCTTGAACGGCTCGATCCCGACGCCTTTCTCCTTTCGCTTTATGTGGCTCATCCCACCGAGGTCCGCGCCGCCGCACGCGGTGTTCTCGATGAAGCAATCCGCCTGTCGGGTGAGGATTGGACCTTTCGCAAGCTGATGAAGAAGGCGCGCCTGCCTCGGCTGGGCAAGGCGCTCGATCTCGGCTAGCGCGGCTTCCATTTCAGGGCGTTGGCCTCGATCGCGGCGATCCGGTCGTCGGTGACAGGGTGGCTCAGCATCCAGGCGATCTGACCTTTCCCGCCCGCGCCGGTCAACGTGTCAAGCTTGCGGAAAAGGCTTACCTGCGGCCCCGATCCTATCCCGGCCTTGATCAAGAGCGCGGTGGCGTAGGCGTCGGCCTCGTATTCGTCGCTGCGCGAGAGCTTGGCCGCCAGAAGCGACATGAGCCCATTGGCGATGATCATGCCAAGGCCGGGCAGAAACCGCCCCAGTATCATGGCAAGCGCGGTGCGGATCGCGTTCTGCCCCGAAAAGTCGATCATCCGGCGGCGCGAATGGCCCAAAGCCACATGGCCAAGCTCGTGGGCGATGACCGAGGCCATTTCCTCGGGCGTCACCTCGCCGGCGTGCATTTTGCTCAGAAATCCGCGGGTGATATAGATCTGTCCGCCCGGCCCCGCGAGGCCGTTGACCACCGGGTTCTCATAGAGAAACACCCGCACCTTCGGCAGATCGAGAGCCTTGGCCAGCCGCGCGGTTACATCCCGCAAGGCAGGGTCCATCAATTCGCTCGAACGGGCGTTTAAGTCCTTGACCGTCCGCCACGCGGATAACCGCCAGAAGGCATAGGCGTAGATGATCGCCAGAAGGATCGGGACAAAGCGCAACATGGCCTAGATATGGGGCGCATGCGGGCGGGGGGCAAGGCGATGCAATCTAGCGATTGCCAATCCGCGCCGAATACCGCGGTGCGAGGAAATCGGCAAAAGCCCGCACCTCGCGACGTTTATAGGCGCCTGGCCCGATGACCAGCCATGTCGAGGCCAAGCCCACGGCCGGCGGGTCGAAGCACTGGACAAGCTCGGGCGCGTCGACGGCCATCGCAACCGGCAACGCGCCAATGCCAAGCCCACTGCGGACCGCGACGATCATCGAGGGAATGTCAGGCTGAATTCCGGCAACCTGATCAGAGGTAATCTGTGCCTTGAGCCACTCGTTGAACCGCCGCGCCCCGGCTCCGGGCTCGTAGAGAAGGAAGGAGTGGCCGGCAAGGTCGTCCGGCCCCTTTGGCATCCCGTGTTTGGCCGCGTAGCGCTGGCTGCAATAAACCGTCGTCCGAGTGACCGAGATTTGCCGCGCGACAAGGCGCGGATCGTCCACAGTCAGGACATGACGGATCGCGATGTCGGCCTCGCCGGCGCAAAGGTCCAAGATCCTGTCGCTTGGGACAAATTCGAACCGCACATCGGGATAGGCATCGTTGAACTCATCGAGGATCGCGGCAAGACGCGGGCTGAAGGCGATGCCGATTACGGTGATGCGGATGGTCGAGGTCGTGGTTCTGGATCGGCCGTCGACGGCGGCCTCGAAGGCTTCGATCGCAGCCTCTACAGCTTCGGCGCGCGGCAACAGGGCCATCGCGTGTTCGGTCGGCCTGAGCCCTTGCGTGCTGCGCTCAAAGAGCGTGAGGCCCGTGACATGTTCCAAGACGTCAATCCTGCGGGCGACAGTGGGCTGGGATTGGCGCAACTGCTTTGACGCAGCAAGCGTTGAGCCTGCGCGCATGACCGCGAGAAAGACGCGCAGATCAGACCATGAGTCGAAAACGCTCTTCATTTTTGAATAGCAGCACAATTTCACGAGGGATACTAGCGCCAAGCCGGTGCTGGCAGAGTTGGCCCACAGACACGCTTTCACAAGGATGATTGCAATGGCCCATATCGAAACGCTGCCCCGGATCGAACCTGTCGTGTCGCGTCTGAGCGATCTTCTGGCAAGAATATTCCACTGGCCCGAATTCAGCCCGCTTGAGGATGCCGAGGAGCGGGCGGACCTTTGGGGCATGATCGAGCGCAACCCCGACGCCTTTACCTCCAACAGCTCGATTCAAGACCTGATGTCGCTCTATCCCCGCCACTAATGATCCTGCGGGCGAGCGGCCGTTTCGGGGCCTTTGCCGCGCCGACGCGGTTTTTCCGCCCCAATCTTCCATAGGTAAGCGCCAAGCCCGATCACCACAGCCGCAGCGGCAAGAAAGCCCGAGGCATTGCCGGCGATTTCGGCCGCCGCCGTCACCTGACCGGCAAAAACATAGCCCATGCCGATATAGGCGCTGACCCAGACGATCTCGCCCATGGCGCCCCAGAACAAAAACCTCGGCCAATCGATCCGCATCACCCCGGCGGCAAGGTTGACATAAGGCCCGAGAGGGCTCGCCAGCCAGCGGCTGAGGAAAATACCGAGATTGCCCCAACGGCCAGTCATGTCGTGGGCTCGGGTCATGGCCTTGGCGCGGGCCGGCTTGCGGCCGACCCATTTCGCAAAGCGTCCGCCGCCGGCCAAACGGGCAAGGGCATAGCCGGTCTGATCGCCAAGAACCGCGCCGCTCAGTGCGGCCCCGGCAACCGGCAGGGCGCTCAGATCGCCCGAGGCGACCAAGCCTCCACCGGCCAGCATCATCAGCGAGGCGGGAACGGGCATGGCAAGGCAGCTCAGAAAGGTCACCGCGAAGAGGATCCAGACGCCATAGTCGGTAACAAGGGCGAGAAAGCTTTCCACTACCGATCTCCGGTGGCCCGTGCGGCGTCGGCGGCGGCCTTGATCCCGGCGGCAAGCTCTTCAAGGCTCTGCCCGCGCTCGGCGGCGATCTGGCCCATCGTCAGGCGGCGATCCTCGCCCGGTTCCAGCCCCAGAAGCGGGCCAAGGACATCGGGCGGGATCCCATAACTCATGCCTACATAGCGCGGCGGCATCCAGGCTTCGATCGGCTGCTCCTGATGGTCGGGGTGGCGCCAATAGAGCCAGAATCCCACGGTGCGCACCCCGAAACCGACCATCGCCACGAGAGCGAAGGCAAAGAGCGCCAGAAGCAGTGGATGACGCTTTCGGATGCGGCTGATACGGTCTTTCATCTGCCCAACGCCCTCATGCCGCGGCCCAGCCCGTCAAGCGTCATCGGCACCATCCGGTCGGGGCCAATAAGCTCTTGGATCATGCGCGTCGATTGCGAATGGGTCCAGAACCTTTCGGGCGTGGGGTTGATCCAAAGATGCGCGGGCCATTGCGCGAAGGCCCGTCGCAGCCAGACCTCGCCCGCCTCTTCGTTCCAATGCTCGTTGGCGCCGCCGGCGAAGGCGATCTCGTAGGGGCTCATCGAGGCGTCGCCCACGAAGATGCACTTATAGTCCGACCCATAGGTGCGCAGCACCTCCCAAGTGGGGGTCTGGGCATTCCAGCGCCGCGCATTATCCCGCCAGATGCCTTCATAGAGGCAGTTGTGGAAGTAGAAATGCGCGAGGTGTTTGAACTCGGCGCGGGCGGCGGAGAACAGCTCTTCCACCACGCGGATATGCGGGTCCATCGAGCCGCCGACATCGAAGAACAGCAAAACCTTGACCGCATTGCGCCGCTCGGGGCGGGTTTGCACGTCGAGATAGCCGTGCTCGGCCGTGGCACGGATCGTGCCGTCGAGATCAAGCTCGTCCATCGCCCCGTCCCTCGCCCAGCGGCGCAGGCGCTTGAGCGCCACCTTGATGTTGCGGGTGCCAAGCTCGACCGTTTCGTCAAGGTTCTTGAATTCGCGCTTGTCCCAGACCTTGACGGCGCGTAGGTGGCGGCTTTGGTCCTGACCGATCCGAACGCCCTCGGGATTGTAGCCATGGGCGCCGAAGGGCGAGGTTCCGGCGGTGCCGACCCATTTCGAGCCGCCCTGATGGCGGCCCTTTTGCTCGGCCAGCCGCTGGCGCAGGGTCTCCATCAGCTTGTCGAACCCGCCAAGCGCCTCGATCTGCGCTTTTTCTTCGGGGCTGAGATGTTTTTCGGCCAGCTTTTCAAGCCAGTCCTTCGGCAGGTCGATCGCCTCGAGAACCTGTTCGGCAGTGATCTTTTCAAGACCAGAGAAGGTCGCGGCGAAGGCGCGGTCGAACTTGTCGATGTTGCGCTCGTCCTTCACCATCACCGCGCGGGCGAGATAGTAGAAGGCCTCGGTATCATAGGTCGCAAGGCCGGTTCCCATCGCTTCGAGAAACGAGAGATACTCGCGCAAGGATACCGGCACGCCCCCTTTCCGCAGGTTGTCGAAAAAGGGCAGAAACATCGCGCTATTGATAGCTGCGGTCGATCAAGATCATCGCGAAGAGGCCGATCAGGCCGAAAATCATCGCAAAGACCAGCGACCATTGCACGAGATCGGCGGTCTTGCCACCGCGCTGGCGGGCGCGGATGGCACCGAGGATGGCTCCGAAGATCAGGCCGGCGAGAGGATAGATCATGGGGTCAATTCTCCTTGGCGGGCCAAAGCGCGGCAAGGGCGCGCTGCATCAGCCCGATGGCGGTGTCAGAGCCAAAGCCGTAGCGCGCGACAGGCTGTCTGTCCAGACGAAGGGCCTTGGCCGCCGACGCATCCCCGAGCCTGTCGAGAGCCTCCGCTTCGATCAGTGCCAGCTCGGCGTAAAGGGCGGCGTCCTCGTGGATCGCGGCGGTGTCACTGGCGGAGCGGGCACGGTCGCGGGCCGATGTGGCATCGCCCGCGGCCAAATCGAGGCGGGCGAGCTGCGCCGCCACATGGGCGGCCTGAATGGCGGTCAGGGCGCTTTGACCATAGGCGCGGGCGGCGATGTCAAGCTGCCGACGCGCCTCGCTTGGATCGCGCGACATCAGTTGCCGCCCATAGACATAAGGGCCAAAGCCCGCGCGTGGAGCGCCTGCGGCAAAGCGCTCGCTCGCCCGGCTTGCCCGCGCGGCGGCGTCGATGCGGGTCGTGGGGCTGTTGGCCGGAGAGAGGGCGGTTTCGATATCATGCCGCCAGCGTCCGTCGTCTTGAACCTGTGCCGCGCCGCCGCTTCCACCTGAGGGGTTGAGACGCCCGAGGATCGCCGGAAGCCGCGCCGCAACCTCGGACCGGCTCATCCCGCTGCGCGGTTCCGGAGCATAAAGCGCACGCAGGGCGAGCATATCAAAGCCTGTGAGCGTGCCCTCCATGTCGTCGTCGTTAAAAACCGAATCTGGCAGGCGATAAAGATCGTTCAGCGGCCCAAGTGCCTGCGCCAGCTCTTCATGGAGGCAACTTCTGACCTCTTGCGGGGCTGCATCGGACGGCAGGAAAACCGAGACCCGCCGCCGGACCGAAAGGCTGGCCCAATCGGGCGCGCGATAACCGGCCAGGGCATAGGCGCGCCAGCTTTCGACCTCGGGCACGGTGAAACAGGCGGCGCCCGGCGCGGCGCGGTGCAAGATGGCGGAGGGAACCGCCTCGATTGTGATTTCGGCGCGGACGTCGTCTGTTTGGCGAATGTCGATCCCCGCCTCGGTGCTCAGACGAACAAGCAGGCGGCCCAGGTCGGCGGAAAGCGAGGCAGGCGCCTCGCCGGCAAGGCGGAGGCCGATCGGCCCTTCGAAGCGAGTCAGCCGTTCGACCTCGCGCCCGGATTCCAATGCGAAGGCCAGATCGAGAATATCGGCCGCCATCGACGCGTTGGAACGCAAGGCCTTGGGCGCGGGCGTTGCGGAAAAGGGCGGCGTGCCGACATTCGGCCCGCCACCCTGAACGCAAGCCGCGACTGAAATCAGGGCCGCAAGGGCAAGCCCGCGCCGCATCACGCCCGATTGTAGCGAATGAAGGGCGAGACCTTCGCAATCCGGTCGTAGAGCTGCCGCGCGGTCGTATTGAAATCCTGCGTCAGCCAATAAACGGCCGGAGCGCCGTGTTTGTCCGCCGCGGCATAGACCGCCTCGATCAGCGCCCGCCCGATCCCTGTGCCGCGCACCTCGGGATCGGCGTAGAGATCTTGAAGATAACAGACCTCTTCGATCCGCCAGGCGTGGCGGTGAAAAAGGTAGTGGGTCAGGCCGACAAGCCGGTCATCCAGCTCGGCCACGAAACAGTTGAAATCGCGCGGGTCATCACCAAGAAGCCGCGCGAAGGTTGACTCGTAAACCTCTGATGTAACAGAGGTTTCATAGTATTGAAGATATCCGGTCCAAAGCCGCGCCCAATCGTCGCGGTCTTTCTCTTCAAGGGGGCGGATGACGAGATCACCCATGGCTTAGTTCCTTCCGGATCGCGCCATGAAAGCGAGGCGCTCAAACAGATGCACGTCTTGTTCGTTCTTCAAAAGCGCCCCGTGCAATTTGGGCAGCAGGTTATTACCGTCCTTGCGCAGATCGTCGGCGCCCAGGTCTTCGGCCAAGAGAAGCTTGAGCCAATCGAGCACTTCCGAGGTCGAGGGCTTCTTTTTCAGCCCCGGCGTCTCGCGGATCTCGTAGAACCGTGTCAGCGCGGTGGTCAGAAGCTGTTCCTTGATCCCCGGATGATGAACATCGACGATCTGCTTCATCACTTCCATCTCGGGGAAGCGGATATAGTGAAAGAAACAGCGGCGCAGGAAAGCGTCGGGCAGTTCCTTTTCGTTGTTCGAGGTGATGATGACGACCGGCCTGTGCCTGGCGCGGATCGTCTCGCCAGTCTCGTAGACGTGAAACTCCATCCGATCGAGTTCTTGCAAAAGGTCGTTGGGAAATTCGATGTCGGCCTTGTCGATCTCGTCGATCAGAAGGACGACCTTGCTTTCGGCCTCGAACGCCTGCCAGAGCTTGCCCTTCTTGATATAATTCTTCACGTCGTTGACGCGCTCGTCGCCCAGCTGGCTGTCGCGCAGGCGGCTGACCGCATCGTATTCGTAAAGCCCCTGTTGCGCCTTGGTCGTCGATTTGATGTGCCATTCGATGATCGGAAGGCCAAGAGCGTCCGACACCTGACGCGACAGTTCCGTCTTGCCGGTGCCCGGCTCGCCCTTGACGAGAAGCGGGCGCTCCAGCGCCACGGCGGCATTGACCGCGACTTTGAGGTCGTCGGTGGCGACGTAGCTTTCTGTTCCGGCGAAACGCATCGGGACTTCCTTCCTTGGTGCGGGCAATGCGGCAGAGCCTAGCACGATGGCGGCCAGCATCAACTCGGCTTGAACATAACTTTCAGGGGTGACACTCCCACGCGAGCGGAGTAAAGGGGCCGCGAGGAGAGGAGAGTGCTGCATGGCTGACGACATGGATCCGAAAGCGGGCGGCACCAAAAAGGGCACCAATATGAAAGCAGAGAACTTCCTGCCAGAAGATTACACTCCCGCCGAAGACGAACCTTTCATGAACGACCGGCAGCTTGAATATTTCCGTCGCAAGTTGTTGAGCTGGAAGGCCGATATCCTTGAAGACAGCCGCGATACGATCGAAGGCATGAAGGATCAGACCCGCAATATTCCCGACATCGCCGACCGCGCCAGCGAAGAGACCGATCGGGCTCTGGAGCTGCGCACCCGTGACCGCGAGCGCAAGCTTGTGGCCAAGATCGACTCGGCCCTGCGCCGGATCGACAACGGCGAATATGGCTATTGCGAAGTCACCGGCGAGCCGATCAGCCTCAAGCGCCTCGACGCGCGACCGATCGCAACCATGAGCCTTGAGGCGCAAGAGCGTCACGAACGGCGCGAGCGGGTCCACCGCGACGACTAGGATGACGGGCGACGGGCGGCAAGGCACAGCTGCCCGTGCCAATACGGGCCGGACCATTGCCGTGATCGGCGGCGGGATCGGTGGGCTGGCGGCGGCGCTGGCCTTTGCCCGTACCGGGGCGCAAGTCACAGTTTTTGAGCAAGCTCCCGAGCTGCGCGAATTTGGCGCGGGGCTTCAGATCACGCCGAACGGCGGCGTGGTTCTCAAAGCGCTGGGCCTTGACGTGGCCGCCGCGGCGCGTTCGGTGCGCGGTGAGGCGGTGGTGCCGGCGGATGCGCTGACCGGTCGCGAGGTCGCCCGTTTTGATCTGACCCGGCTAGATGGGGTTCCCTATCGCTTTTTCCATCGCGGCGATCTTCTTGAGATCTTGGCCGAGGGTTGCCGCGGGGCGGGTGTGTCGATCAAGACCGGTATCAGGATCGGGACCGCCGATCCCGAAAGCGGAACTGTATCGATTGCGGGGGGCGAGACCCTGTCGTTTGATCTGATCGTCGGGGGCGACGGTCTGCATTCCGTCCTTCGCCCTCTTCTGAACGGCGCCGACAAACCGTTCTTCACCGGTCAGGTGGCGTGGCGGACCATCATCAAGGCGCCTGGCGCGGCGCCCGAAGCGCGGATCTGGATGGCGCCGGGCCGGCATATCGTCACCTATCCTCTGACAGGCGGGCGGTTGAATGTCGTCGCCGTCCAAGCGCGTCGGGCTTGGGCCGACGAGGGCTGGAACCACTCCGACGATCCGCAGAACCTGCGGGCGGCTTTTGTCGATTGTGCGCCAGAGATCAAAGCTATGCTGGGCAAGGTTGAGGAGGTGCGGCTCTGGGGTCTGTTCCGTCATCCGGTGGCGCCGGACTGGCACAAGGGTCGGGCCGCGATCCTTGGCGATGCAGCCCATCCAACCCTGCCGTTTCTGGCTCAGGGGGCCAACCTTGCGCTTGAAGATGCCTTTGTCCTGGCCCGAGAATGCGACAGGTCAGAAACCCCTGGCGCTGCGCTTTTCGCCTATGAACAGGCGCGACAGGCCCGCGTGCGCAAGGCGATTGCCGCAGCCAACGGAAACGCGATCAACTATCATCTGGGGGGGGTCAGTCGGCGTATGGCCCTTGCGGGGCTTCGGGCGCTCGGGCGTGTCGCGCCGCAGATGTTCCTCAGACGGATGGATTGGCTCTACGGCCATGACGTGACGGCCTAGGCCGCGAGGTCGAGCCAGACGGGGACGTGATCGGAGGGTTTGGAGCGGGCGCGCTCGTCGGCCTCGATCCAGCAGTCGTTCATCAGATCGGCGCATTGCGGCGTCAGCAGAAAATGGTCGATGCGGATGCCGTTGTTCCGTTCCCAGCTGTTTGCCTGATAATCCCAGAACGAATAATGGCCCGCGCCGCGAACGCGCGAGCGGAAGGCTTCGGTAAAGCCGAGGTTGACGATGCGTTGAAAGGCAGAGCGGCTCTCGGGGCGGAAGAGCGCATCTTCTGTCCAGTTTTCAGGGTGTTTGGCATCCTCCGGCTGGGGAATGACATTATAGTCGCCCGCCATGAGCGCGGGCAGTTCCTCGGCCATCAGCGCCACGGCGCGGGCGCGCAGCCGCTCCATCCAGGCGAGTTTGTAGTCGTATTTCGGCCCCGGTGCGGGATTGCCATTGGGCATGTAAAGGCCGCAGAGGCGCACGGCCTTTTCGCCCACCACGGTTGCCTCGATCCAGCGGGCCTGTTCGTCCTCGGGATCGCCCGGCAGGCCGCGCACCACATCCTCGAGCGGGTATTTCGACAAGATCGCGACGCCGTTGAAGCCCTTTTGCCCGTGGGTGGCGACATTATAGCCGCGCTCTTCGAAAATCTCGGCGGGGAAGTTTTCGTCGACCGACTTGATCTCCTGCAAAAGGACAACATCCGGCGATTTCTCGTCGAGCCAGCGCAGGAGCGTCTCGGCGCGGGCCTTGATGCCGTTGATGTTGAAGGTGACAATCTTCATGGGGCTCTCCTTTGCCCCTTTGTGGCGCGCGCGGCGATGGCGCGCAAGAGCGGGTCCGCGGGGGCGGCCCCGCGCCTCCGGCGGGAGTATTTCAGGGCCAAAAGAAGATCTACAGCGAGAACGAGGTGCCGCAGCCGCAAGACGAGGTGGCGTTGGGGTTGTCGATGGCGAAGCGGGCGCCGATCAACTCGTCGGTGAAATCGATGGTGGCGCCGGCAAGGAAGGGCAGCGAGACCGTGTCGACCACCACGGTTTCGCCCTCGCCCTTGAGGACCAGATCATCGTCGCGCGGCTCGTCGAGGGTGATCTCGTATTGAAAGCCCGAGCAGCCGCCGCCTTCGACCGCGACGCGCAGGACCTTGCCTTGGGACGCGGCGCCGATCTCGGCGAGGCGGGCGTAGGCGCGCGGGGTCACGGCAGGGGGCAGGTTCATCGGGGCACTCCTTGGATTGAGAGGAATATAGGCAGGGCGCGGTGCGCCCGCAACACCTCAGGCGCGCGGCGAGGTGATGCGGATGAGCCAGCGCACGAGGCCGGGCCAGATGCGCCAGACGCGCAGGTAAAAAGCCAGAAGCGGCGGGTGCATCGTTTCGGCGCGGGGGCGGTCGATCAGGCGGAGGATCAGGGCGGCGCAGGCCTCGGGGCTGAGGGTGCGGAAGGTGCGGGCGATCCGCGGCAGGCGCTCTTCGGTGCCGGGGTTGGAGAGGAAATAGTCGGACGAGACCTTCCCGAAAGTGATGTGGGAAGAGAGGACGCCCGAGCCGGCCAGATCCTGGCGCAGCGCCTCGTGCAGCGAACGCAGCGCCCCGCGCGAGGCGGCATAGAGCGCCGAATGGGGCCAGGGCTGGTAGGCGGCGGGAGAGTTGACATGGATGATCTGGCCGGTGCCGCGCTTGAGCATCGCAGGCAGGAAGGCGCGGGCGACGAGGAAGGCGGCGAAAAAGGGCGCGTCCATCATCGCGCGGGCCTCGGCGGGCGAGGTATCTTCCAGCCGGTGCCAGCGGCCCGCGCCGGCTGCGTTGACGATCACATCGGGGCAGCGGCCCGCAAGCTGTGCGACAAGGCGCTCGACGGCCTCGGGGTCGGCGGCATTCAGGGCGACGGCCTTGGCGCCGCAGGTTTCGGCCAGCGTGACAAGCTCGCTTTCGCGGCGGGCCACGGCGATCACTTCCCAGCCGCGGGCGCGCAGGGCAATGGCTGTGGCGCGGCCGACGCCGCTTGAGGCTCCGGTGACAAGTGCGAGGGGCATGAATCGCTCTCCGTTTTGCCGACCTACCCTGTCCAATTTCGAAACCGCATTCTATATGTGACGTCAGGAAAGGCAAAGAACGGATGCAAAGAATATGGCAGCCCCCTATGCGACCGATCCGGCCACGGCCCGTGGGCGGCTTTATCCGGAGGACGAAAGCACGTTCCGCTCGCCGTTTCAACGCGACCGGGACCGGATCATCCATTCTTCGGCTTTTCGGCGTCTCAAGCACAAGACTCAGGTCTTTATCGAGCACGAAGGCGATTATTTCCGCACGCGGCTCACGCATTCGATCGAGGTGGCGCAGGTGGCGCGAACGGTCTCGGCGGCGCTCGACCTGAATGTGGAATTGACCGAGGCGGTGGCTCTGGCCCATGATCTTGGCCACACACCCTTTGGCCACACGGGCGAGGATGCGCTCAACGATCTGATGGCGCCCTACGGGGGATTTGATCACAACGCGCAGGCGCTTCGGATCGTCACCAGCCTTGAACGGCACTATGCGGAGTGGGACGGGCTCAACCTGACCTGGGAGACGCTCGAAGGCATCGCCAAGCACAACGGGCCGGTGGCCGAGCCCTGGCCCTATGCCTTGGCCCAATATAATGCGCGGCACGATCTGGAGCTTTCGACCCACGCCAGCGCCGAGGCGCAGGTGGCGGCCTTGTCGGACGACATCGCCTATAACAACCACGATCTGCATGACGGGTTGCGGGCCGAGCTGTTTTCGACCGACGAGCTGGCCGAATTGCCGGTGCTCCACGATTGCTTTGCCGAGGTCGATCGCAAATACCCTGATCTCAACTATTATCGCCGCCGCCACGAGGCACTGCGCCGGTTCTTTGGTATCTTGGTCGAGGACGTGATCTGCGTCAGCCGCCGGACATTGGCCGAGCTGGATCCGCGCTCCGTGGCCGAGGTGCGCCATGCCGGGCGGATGGTGATCCGGTTCACGCCAGCGCTTTGGGAGGATCTCAAGGTGATCCGGTCGTTCCTGTTCAAGCGGATGTATCGTGCGCCGTCGGTGGTCGAGATGCGCAAGCACGTCACCGGCGCGATCCACGATCTTTTCCCCTTGTTCATGGCCAATCCCGAGGAATTGCCGAAACAGTGGCGCAAAGACGTGGCCGAGGCGCAAGACGAGACCGCGCTGGCGCGGATCGTGGCGGACTATATCTCGGGCATGACCGACCGGTTCGCCATTCAGGAACACGCCCGCCTGACCGGTTCGGATATCATCGAACGCACGCGGGTGACTTCGATCCTCTGAAGGCCGCCCCCGTTGACCTTGGCCGCTCCTCTGCTAAAGCAGGGGCGACACCGGAAAGATTGATCAAATGAACCTGTTTGCCGATATTCGTGCCCTCGTGATCGAGTGCCTTGATGCCATGGTGGCCGCGGGCGATCTGCCTGCGGGCCTCGATTTCACCAATGTCGCGGTCGAGCCGCCGCGCGATGCGGCCCACGGCGACATGGCGACCAATGCCGCGATGGTGCTGGCCAAGCCCGCCGGACAGAACCCGCGCGCCATCGCCGAGGCGCTGGCGGGGCGTCTGGCCGCCGACGCGCGGATCGAGCTGGCCGAGGTGGCTGGCCCCGGTTTCCTCAATCTGCGGCTGTCGTCCTCCCTGTGGCAAAGCGTGGTGCGCCTGGCGATCACCGAGCCGGGCTTTGGCCGCTCTGCTCTGGGCAGGGGCGAGAAGGTCAATGTCGAGTTCGTCTCGGCCAATCCCACGGGGCCGATGCACGTCGGCCACACGCGCGGCGCCGTTTTCGGCGACGCGCTGGCCGCGCTTCTGGATTTCGCGGGCTATGCCGTCACGCGGGAATATTACATCAACGACGGAGGCGGGCAGGTCGACGTGCTGGCACGGTCGGCCTATGAACGTTACCGCGAGGCAAACGGCCTTGAGCCACAGATCGCCGAAGGGCTTTATCCGGGCGACTACCTGATCCCGGTGGGCGCGGCGCTCAAGGCGAAATATGGCGAGAGCCTGATCGACCAGCCCGAAGAGGTCTGGCTTGCCGATGTGCGCGAGTTTGCGACCACAGAGATGCTGGGGATGATCCGCGACGACCTCGCGCTTCTGGGCGTCAAGATGGATGTCTATTCCTCGGAAAAGGCCCTCTTTGGCACCGGCAAGATCGAGGCGGCGATTGATGAGCTGCGCAAGCAGGGTCTCATCTATGAAGGTGTGCTGGAGCCGCCGAAAGGCAAGCTGCCTGAGGATTGGGAACCGCGCGAGCAGTCTCTCTTCCGCTCGACCGATTTTGGCGACGACGTGGACCGGCCGGTCATGAAATCCGACGGCAGCTGGACCTATTTCGCACCCGACATCGCCTATCACTATGACAAGGTGCAGCGCGGTTTTGACCAGCTCATCAATGTCTTTGGCGCCGATCACGGCGGCTATGTGAAACGGTTGAAGGCGGTGGTTGCCGCGCTGTCGGGCAATCGCGTGCCTCTTGACATCAAGCTGGTGCAGTTGGTGAAGCTCTACAAGAACGGCGAGCCGTTCAAGATGTCGAAGCGGGCCGGCACCTTTGTAACCCTGCGCGATGTGGTCGAGCAGGCAGGGGCCGATGCCACGCGCTTTCATATGCTGACGCGCAAGAACGATGCGCCGTTGGATTTCGATTTCGACAAGGTGGTCGAACAGTCCAAGGACAACCCGGTTTTCTATGTGCAATACGCCCATGCCCGCGTCTCGTCGGTTTTGCGCAAGGCGCGAGAGGCGGGGATTGCGGTGGATGACGCAGCCTTGGCCGCGGCCGATCTGTCGAAACTCAGCCACGCCGCCGAGATCGGCGTTGCCAAGAAAATCGCCGAATGGCCCCGCCTGATCGAGATTGCTGCCCGCGGGCACGAACCGCACCGGGTCGCCTTCTATCTTTACGAATTGGCCTCTGATCTTCACGCGCTGTGGAATCGTGGCAACGAGGATACCTCCTTGCGCTTCTTGCAAGAGGGCGATGCGGCCACGTCTCAGGCAAAAATCGCCCTGATCCGTGCCGTTGCCGTTGTTATTTCGTCCGGCTTGGGTATTCTTGGGGTCACTCCGGCCGAAGAGATGCGCTGAAGCACGCCGCTGCCGGGGTTTGAGCAAGAAATCCGGTCGGGGCCAACCCGGCGGCAAAGAGGCGAAGATGGCGGTATTCACAACGGACGATGAACGTCTGCGCGAGCCTGTATCCGCAGGAAAGATGATCAATGCGGCCGGGGCTGTTGTCTCGCTGGCGCTGATCGCCGGAATAGGCGTCTGGGGCTACAAGCTTGTCATGCGGGATGTCTCGGGCATCCCCGTGGTCAAGGCGCTTGAAGGGCCGATGCGGGTCACGCCCGACAATCCCGGTGGCGAGATTGCCCCCAACGCGGGCCTTTCGGTCAATGCCGTTGCGGCCGAAGGGGAAGCCGCCCCACCGGAGGATATGCTGGTTCTGGCACCGCGTGTCGTTCAGTTGACAGACGAGGATCTTGCCGTCCAGCCGACTGCCGAGGCGGGTGAGGTCGTGGCGATGGATGCGGCTGAGGGCGAAGCCGCCGCGATTGTCGAGGAGCCGGCCCAGTTGACCGAAGCGCCTGACGCTCCGGTGATCGAGGCGCTGCCCGACGAGCCGTTGACTGCCGACCAGATCCTCGCGCTGGCCGATCAGATCGCCGCCAACCTGACGCCGCTGGAGCCCTTGGCCGAGGGCGAGACCGTTCCGGTAGAGATGGCGATCAACAATGTTCCGCTCGCAGTGATCGCAGATATCGTTCCCTCGACCGCGCCCGGTGTGGCCGTTTCGCTGCGCCCCATGGCGCGGCCCCAAACGCTCGCAACCGCGACCGATGCCGCCGTCGAGGATGGCAGCGCCACGACCGTGCCGATCGGAACCCCGCTGGTCCAGCTGGGCGCGTTTGACAGTGCCGAGATCGCTAAATCGGAATGGGCGCGTCTGTCTGGCCGGTTCGCCGATTTCATGGCCGGCAAGACGATGTTGGTTCAGGAAGCCAGCCTTGGCGGGCGCACTTTCTATCGCCTGCGGGCCATGGGCTTTGCCGATATTGCCGACGCACGTCGCTTCTGCACGGCCCTGATCGCCGAAGGTTCGGATTGCGTGCCACTTGTGAACAAGTAGGGCCGGTTCGCCTTGCAGGCGTTGACATTGCCTGCGGGCCAGCGAAACTGAGGCGCTCACGCGCGAGAGGCCCATGGCTGAGGAATTTCAGGAAGACCTGCTGTCGGTGACAGACCGCCTCGCCGCCGAGGCGCTGATCGTCGATGTGGGCGCCTTCGAGGGGCCGCTCGATCTGTTGCTGACGCTTTCGCGCACGCAAAAGGTCGATCTGCGGCAAATTTCGATTCTTGCACTGGCGCGGCAATATCTGGCCTTTGTGGAACAGGCCAAGCAGTTGCGGCTCGAATTGGCCGCCGATTATCTGGTGATGGCCGCCTGGCTCGCCTTTCTCAAATCACGCCTCTTGCTGCCCCCTGACCCCCTTGCCGAGGGGCCGTCGGGGGAAGAGCTTGCCGCGCATCTGGCGTTTCAGCTTGAGCGCCTGCAAGCCATGCGCGAGGTGGCCGCCAAGCTTATGGCGCGTGACCAGCTTGGACGCGATTTCTTTGCCCGCGGTATCACCGAGGATGTGACCCGCGTGCGCCGCGTGACCTATACCGCGACGCTTCTTGATCTGATGCAGGGCTATGCCCGTATCCGCACCCGCGATGATTTCCGTCCCTATGTGATGGACCGCGATTCTGTCATGACCATGGAGCAGGCGCTTGATCGGATGCGCGGTCTTATCGGCTATGCCGGGGAATGGACCGACATCTCCTCCTATATGCCCGAGGGTTGGGGCGCCGATCCCGGCCGCCGCCGCTCGGCCACCGCCGCCACCTTCGCCGCCTCGCTCGAGCTGGCCAAGGAAGGGCAAATCGATATCCGCCAGAGCGAAATCTTCGCTCCGATCCAAATTCGCAAACGGACCTGACCTGATGGCAGACAAAGACGAGAAAAGCCTTTTCGAAGCCCCCCCCATGGCCGAGCAGGAGAGAATGGCGGAAGCAATTCTCTTTGCGACCGCCGAGCCGGTGACGGTGCGCGATCTTGAGGCGCGGATGCCACACGGGAGCGATCCGGCCGAGGCCGTCGCACATCTTCGCAAGCGCTATGAGGGCAGGGGCATCCATGTGGTCAAGGTGGGCGACGCTTGGGCGATCCGCACCGCGCCCGATCTTGGATTCCTCATGCAGAAAGAAACGGTCGAGGTTCGCAAACTCAGCCGCGCCGCGATCGAGACCCTCGCCATCGTCGCCTATCACCAGCCTGTCACCCGCGCCGAGATCGAAGAGATCCGCGGCGTTTCCGTCAGTCGCGGCACCATCGACCAGTTGATCGAGCTTGAATGGATCCGCTTTGGTCGACGCAAGATGAGCCCCGGTCGGCCTGTAACCTTCGTTGTCACCCAAGAATTCCTCGATCACTTCGGCCTTGAAAGCGCCCGCGATCTTCCGGGCCTCAAGGAGCTCCGGGCGGCGGGTTTGCTTGACAACCGGCCACCGCCGGGGGCTATGCTTGCCGCCAGTGAGGATGACGAGACAGAAGACGAGGACCAGTCCGAACTCTTCTGACGTTTTGCCTGGGGAGGCTCGAAATGCCGGTTGCGGTTGAAGAGATTACCACAGTCGACGAGGTTCGAAGTCAGGTCGAGATCCTGCGCGACTACCTCAACTACGTCTGCAATGACCTGCGGCTCAATGCCGATATTGATATCGATCCCGAGCCGTTGCTGGCCGATACCCTCTCGAATGCAGAGACATTCGTGCCACCTCTGGGCGCTGCCTATGTGGCCAAGGACGACGAGGGAGACGTTGTCGGCATCGGCTTCATGCGGCCCGTGGGCGGCGACGCTTTCGAAATCAAGCGGGTTTTCGTGCGGCGCAAGGCGCGGGGGCTCGGTGCCGGCAAGGCGCTGATGAACGCACTCATGGACAGAGCCCGCAGCGAAGGCGCCTCGGAGATGCTTCTGGATAGCTCCAAGACCTTGTCCGAAGCGATCGGCCTTTATGAAAAACTGGGGTTCACCTACACCGACCCCTATCCGCAAAGCTCTCACTATGGTGACAAGGAGCTGGAGCCGATCCTGATCTTCATGCGCAAATCCCTCGTCTAGAGGCGGGTAGTGGAAATTTGCCGGGTCTTGCTCCATATTGGGACAAGGGTCGGAGCAACCGGCCACAAGAGAGGCAGCGAGATGGACCTGAACCGACTGATCAGTATGTTCGTGCGGATGTTCGTTAACAAGGGCATCAACGCGGGTATCACCTATGCCGCGGGTCGCGGCAAGGATCCCGAGGCGATGACCCCCGAAGAACGCAAGCAGGCCAAGGCCGGGCGTCAGAACGCCAAGCGGGCGCGTCAGGCGCTGCGGCTCGGGCGCAAGATCGGCCGCCTCTAGATCGCCAGAGAGGCGATATAGGCGCCGTAAAGCCCCAGCATTACCGCGCCTTCCACTCGGGTGATCCGCCATTGTGTGACGCAGGCGCCGATCAACAAGACGGTTGCGCCAAGCATCGCCCAATTGTCATAGGCGACGATTTCAGACGGGATATCGATCGGCTTGACGAGGGCGGTCACACCGAGAATGCCCAGCAAATTAAAGATGTTGGATCCGACAATATTGCCAAGCGCCACATCCGAATGGCCCCGCCGCGCGGCCAAGATCGAGGTGATGAGCTCTGGCAGGGAAGTTCCGACAGCGACGACCGTCAGGCCTATTATGGTTTGCGAAACCCCCATGTTCTCGGCAAGCCCGATGGCCCCTGTCAACAGAAACCTTGCGCCCAGAAGTGTGATCAAGAGACCGACGACAAAATAGACCAGGGCCAAGGGCGCCGACAGGCTCGGTGCGTCGATCTCGGCCGCCCCGTCGTCGCTCCGGCGCAACGAAAGGCCAAGAAAGAGGGCAAGTCCGACAAGCAAGACAGCG
>JAURFB010000017.1 GCA_030827165.1 Marivivens sp. | reverse complement strand
CGTCGCGGAGTCATTTAGGGGTGGGGCGGAAAGGTCAAGGACCGGCGCCGGATTTCCGGGAATTAGCCGCCAAACTGTGAAATTCTGCGGGAATCAGGAAAATCCGCACAGTTTCCGCCACGGCAAATTTGAAACGCTGTTACGGATTCGCCATATTCCGGGTGCAAACTCGTGGCGCCGGGAGACGGCCCCGTTTCCCATTTGAAAGGACAAGAAATGAGTGCGATTCTCGACGAAGCCGTCAAAGCCCTGAACGAACGCCTCGGCGGCGCCGGTTTCGACGGCTCGGCCAAGTTCGATATCGACGGCGAAGGCGCGATCGTGATCGACGGCTCGGGCGCTCACATCAGCGACGATGACACCGACGTGATCCTTAGCGCATCGGCCGACACATTCCGCGCGATCCTTGCGGGCGAGCAGAACGCGACCGCCGCCTTCATGATGGGCCGGCTCAGGGTCGCGGGCGACATGGGCATGGCGATGAAGCTTGCCGGCATTCTGGCCTGATGAGCGCCGCGCCCCTCTTTGACGATATTGCAGAGGGGCCTGCGGGCGGCAGCGCACTTTGGTGCGAGGCCCATGACGGGCTTCGCATTCGAATCGCTCTGTGGCGCGCCAAGGCCGAGAAAGGCACGATCTTTGTCTTTCCCGGCCGCACCGAATACATTGAAAAATATGGAAGATTAGCCCGCGATCTGACGGCTGCGGGCTATGCCGTTGTTGTGATCGACTGGCGCGGCCAAGGCCTTGCCGACCGCATCAACAGCGATCCCGTGCTCGGCGATGTCATGTCGTTTGGCGACTATCAGTATGATGTCGATGCCGCGATGGGCCGTGCCCGCGTCGCGGGCTTGCCGCAGCCGTGGCACCTCCTTTCGCATTCCATGGGCGGCTGCATCGGCCTCAGAACGCTGTTGAACGGGTCGGATTTCGCCTCGGCAAGCTTTTCGGCGCCAATGTGGCGGATCCTGATGTCGCTCCCCTCGCGCGTCATCGCGTCAAACTATGCCCGCTTCAGCTTTCGCTTCGGCTTTGAGGATCGGATCTTGCCCGGCCAGTCGCCGGTCACTTACCTGCGCCGCGCCGACTTCAAAGGGAATTCTCTGACCTCCGACGAAGACACCTGGGATTTCATGCACCGGCAGGTTCTGGAGCGCCCCGAGCTTTCGCTTGGGGGGCCGACCTTGCGCTGGCTTCTCAACGCGATGGAAGAATGTGAAGAGCTTGACGCGCTGCCTTCTCCCGATGTGCCCTGTTTGGCTTTCCTTGGGACTCACGAGGAAATTGTTGATCCCGAAAGGATCACCAGCCGCATGGCCCGCTGGCCGCATGGCGAACTTGTGACCTTTGACGGCGCCCGCCACGAAATTCCGATGGAGCGCGGCGAGTTCCGAAACCGTTTTGTCGAGCGGACCCTCGCGCATTTCGACGCCCACGCGCGCACCTAGTCGAACTTTCCGGCTCTTTTCCTCTCCGCCGGGCGCGACTAAGGTCCGGCAAACACAATTCGAAAGGTTTTCCGATGATTGATCGCCGACCGGTTCATGACGCCAATGCCACCGGAGGAAATTCCCTCGGCCCGCTGCCAGAGTGGAACCTCGACGATCTCTATACCGGCGAAAAAGCGGCCGAGCTTCAAAAGGACATGGACTGGCTCGAGACCGCCTGCGCCGATTTCGCCGCCGCTTATGAGGGCAAGATGGCGGGTCTTGATGCCATGGGCCTTCTTGACGCCATGCGCCGTTATGAGGCGATCGACGTGGCCGCCGGGCGCGTGATGTCGTTCGCGGGCTTGCGCTACTATAAGGAAACGACAAATGCCTCGCGCGCCAAGTTCATGTCGGATTGCCAAGACAAGATCACGACCTTCACCACACCGCTTGTCTTCTGGAGCCTCGAGTTCAACCGGCTCGACGACAGGCATCTTGATGCGCTTTATTCCGCCGATGCCGATCTGGCGCGCTATCGCCCCGTTCTTGACCGGATGCGCGCGATGAAGCCCTATCAACTCTCTGACGAGCTTGAGAAATTCCTGCACGATCAATCGACCGTCGGCGCCTCGGCCTGGAACAAGCTCTTCGACGAAACCCTTGCTGGCCTCGAGTTTGATCTCGAAGGCCAGAAGGTCGGGATCGAGACGCTTCTCAACCAGCTTACCGAGCAAAAGCGCGACAAGCGCGAAGCCGCCGCGCACGAGCTGGCGCGCATCTTCGACGAAAACCTCAAGATCTTTGCGCGCGTCCACAACACGCTGGCCAAGGATAAGGAAATCGAGGATCGCTGGCGCGGCTTCCCGACCGCCCAGACCGCGCGGCACCTGTCAAACCATGTCGAGCCCGAGGTCGTCGAAGCCTTGCGCAACGCGGTCGTCGCCGCCTATCCGCGCCTGTCGCATCGTTACTATCGGCTCAAGGCCAAGTGGCTTGGCCTCGACAAACTTCAGGTTTGGGACCGCAACGCGCCCCTGCCGATGGAAAGCGACCGGATCGTCGCCTGGGACGAAGCGCGCCAGATCGTCACCGACGCCTATGCCGCTTTTGACCCCGAACTGGCCAAGCTCACCGAACCCTTCTTCGAAGAGGGCTGGATCGACGCCGCCGTCAAACCCGGCAAGGCCCCCGGTGCGTTCGCCCATCCCACCGTCACCACCGTTCATCCCTATGTGATGCTCAACTATCTCGGCAAACCGCGCGATGTGATGACATTGGCGCATGAACTGGGCCACGGCGTTCATCAGGTGCTGGCCGCCCGTCAGGGCGAACTTTTGTCCTCGACGCCCCTTACCCTTGCCGAGACCGCCTCGGTCTTTGGCGAGATGCTGACCTTCCGCAAGCTGTTGTCCGGCGCCAAGACCAAGATGGAGCGCAAGGTGCTCCTCGCGGGCAAGGTTGAAGACATGATCAACACGGTTGTTCGCCAGATTGCCTTCTACGATTTCGAAATCAAGCTTCACGCCGCCCGCCGCGAAGGCGAGCTGACGCCCGACGATATCAACGCGCTCTGGATGTCGGTGCAGGCGGAATCCCTGGGCGACGCATTTGAATTCTTCGAGGGCTATAAGACCTACTGGGCCTATATCCCGCACTTCGTGCATTCGCCCTTCTACGTCTATGCCTATGCCTTCGGTGATGGCCTCGTGAACGCGCTCTATGCCGTTTACGAAGAGGGCGACGCCTCGTTTCAGGAAAAATACTTCGATATGCTCCGCGCCGGCGGATCGAAGCACCACAAAGAGCTCTTGGCGCCCTTCGGCCTCGATGCCTCGGATCCGGCGTTCTGGGACAAGGGCCTGTCGATGATCGAGGGGCTTATCGATGAGCTGGAGGCGCTGGAAAGCTAGGCGCCTATTTCATCTGACTATCTTTTGAGCCGCGCCGGTTGATGCCGCCACGGTTTGCTGGGCGGCCATCCCGGTCTGTCTGGCAATCGACACAGAGCTTGACGCCGGCGATCGCCTGACGCCGCGCAGGAGGGATTTCTTCCTCGCATTCGGCGCAATGGGTCAGGCTCTCGCCGGTCGGGCGTTTTTGGGCCCTGAGGCGCGCAAGTTCGTCGGCGATCGAGGCCTCGATCTGTTCGTTCACCGCCCCGTCCTGCGCCCAGCCGCCCGCCATGGATCAGTCGAGGTCTGTCCAGGGCCAGGGCCGGGTCTGGCTCGCGCCGGTTTGATAGCGAACGGCTTTCGCGATCCAAAGCGCCAGCGCCGTGCCAAAATCGGCAAGCCGCGGATTGGGCCGCCCGCTGTTGAAAAGCATGATGATGAACTGCACCACAACGAGCAGGACAAAAACAGTATCGGAAAGGCCCAGCAAGATCCCGATCAGGATCATCGAGACGAACCGCGAAAGCATGTTCTTCTCGACAACCGGCAGACCGCTTTCGTCGATCGTGACAGGTTCGGTTCCGTTCGGATCAGGTATCGGCATTCCACCCTCCATTTCTCAAATCACCTCTTGCAGGCCAGGTTCAGGCGGTCGCCAGCATTCCCTTTTCCTTCGCAAGCTCCTGCATCCGCTGCTGGAGCTTTTCGAAAGCTCGCACCTCAATCTGCCGAATCCGTTCGCGGCTCACGTCATATTGGGTCGACAAGTCCTCAAGCGTGATGGTTTCGTCCTGAAGGCGGCGCTGGATCAGGATATCACGTTCCCGCTCATTGAGAACCTTCATCGCTTCGGCCAAAAGCTCGCGCCGGGATTCAAGCTCGTTCCGTTCCTCATAGGCGCTCGCCTGATCGGCATCCTCATCCTCGAGCCAATCCTGCCACTGGGTGACACTGTCGCTGTCGCCGCCGCCGACCATGGCGTTGAGCGAGGCATCGCCCCCCGACAGGCGACGGTTCATCGACACCACCTCATCCTCGGTCACGCCAAGATCATGCGCGATCTGCGCCACGTTCTCGGGCAGAAGATCGCCCTCCTCCAGCGCACCGATCCGCGCCTTGGCCTTGCGAAGATTGAAGAACAGCTTCTTCTGCGCGCTTGTCGTGCCCAGCTTCACAAGGCTCCAGGATCGCAAGATATACTCCTGGATCGAGGCGCGTATCCACCACATAGCATAGGTCGCAAGGCGAAATCCCTTCTCGGGATCAAACCGTTTGACCGCTTGCATCAGACCCACATTCGCCTCGGAAATCACCTCGGCCTGCGGCAATCCATAGCCGCGATAGCCCATGGCAATCTTGGCCGCGAGCCGCAGATGGCTCGTCACCAGACGATGCGCCGCGCCGCTGTCTTCATGGTCAACCCAGCGCTTGGCCAGCATGTATTCCTCTTCCGGCTCCAGCATCGGAAACTTGCGGATTTCCTGCAGATACCGGTTCAGCCCTTGTTCCGGCGACGGGGCCGGAAGATTGGCATAGGAACTCATCGAACACTCCCAATGTTTATACTCTTAACATCGATCTAATGACACCAGGCCCCGATTCAAGGGGCGTTCGCACAAAATCGTTCCGAAACTATGAACCGGGCCGCCGACCCTGACGAGGGGCAATCGCCGCGCCTCACGAAGACGGCAAGAATGTTTCAATTTCTTTTGGCTCCGAAATACTCCGGGGTGAATGGGCCAAAGGCCCAGAGGGGCAGAGCCCCTAGATCTCTGGCACGTTCCCGCCCAAGGCGATCAGAAGCTGTGCCATGTCCGTCGGCAAGGGCGCGGCAAAGCGCAGCTCAGCGCCCGTGACCGGATGCACGAACCCCAAGGTCGCCGCATGCAGCGCCTGCCGCGAAAACGCAAGCGCAGCGTCTTGTCCGATGTGACCCACCGCCCCGGCATTCAATTTCCGCCGCCCGCCATAGACCGGATCGCCGATCAAGGCATGGCCGACATGCGCCAAATGCACGCGGATCTGGTGCGTGCGCCCGGTCTCAAGCCAGCATTCGATCAGCGCGGCCACCGGCGGTGTGCCAAGTGCCTCAACGATCCGCGCCCGCGTCACCGCGTGGCGCCCGCCGTGAAAGCTCACCGCCTGCCGCTGCCGGTCGGTCTTGTGGCGGCCAAGATGGGTCTGGATCTTGAGGATATTGCCCGGCTCGAAACTCGTCCCCTTGACCCCATGCAAGCGCGGGTCGTTCTGGTCCGGCACGCCATAGCAGATCGCCAGATAATGCCGCTCGACCGTGTGTTTTTCGAATTGCGCGGCAAGCCCGTGATGCGCCCGGTCGCTCTTGGCCGCAACAAGAAGCCCGCTGGTCTCCTTGTCGATGCGGTGAACGACGCCGGGCCGCTTTTCGCCGCCCACGCCTGAAAGGGTCTCGCCGCAGTGATGGATCAACGCATTGACGAGCGTGCCCCCCGGCGTGCCGGGTGCCGGATGAACAACCATGCCGGCAGGCTTGTTGACAACGATCAGGTCGTCGTCCTCGTAAACCACTTCAAGCGGGATTTCCTCGGCGCCGATATGGCTTTCGTCAGCCTCTTCGACGCGGATGTCGATCGTGTCGCCTTCGCTGGCGCGAAAGCGCGGATTGGTGATCGTCTCGCCATTGACCGCGACCGCCCCCTCCTCGATCAGCTTGCCCAGCCGCGAGCGCGACAATGCCGCCTCATCTGGCACATCGCGCGAAAGCGCCTTATCAAGGCGGGCGGGCGGATCTTCTTCGATCCGGAATGAAACGACGGACACGGCCATATGGAACCCTCTTCCGACAACGGCAGCCTGCCGCCACAGCTGATCTACCTCAAGCGCCTCGTGACGGCGCTCGCGGTGGTGATGATTGCGGGGTTCCTAGTGCTTATCGGCAGCCTTGTCATCCGCCTCAATGCCGATCCGCTGCCCCTGCCCGAACGGATCACCCTGCCCGAAGGCGTGACAGCCACCGCCTTCACCCAAGGGGCCGACTGGTTTGCCGTTGTCACCTCCGACAACAGGATCCTGATCTACGACCGCACGACAGGCGCGCGTCGGCAGGAAGTCGTGATCGACTAGCCTAACGCCGAAGGAACGCCGCGGTCCATTCGCTCAGGAACTTCTGCCGTTTCAGCGGATCGACAAACACCAAGAGCCCCGGATCCAGCCGGATCGGCCGCCGATGCCCTGCCGAGGCCAGGGTGGCGGCATCGATGCGTGGCAGGCCGGCTTTCTGGTCGATCAGGGTTTGCCCGGTGTCTGACAAGAGAAACTCCAGGAACGCCGCGCCCAGTTCGGGCCGCTCCGCGCCGCGCGGTATGAGGGCGGTGCGCAAAAGGACATTGGTGAAATCCTCAAGCTCGATCAGCGCGGCGTCCGGATCGCCCGAAAGCTGCGCCGCCGCATAGGAGCCGAGCACATTGTAGGCCAAGGCAAGGCGCCCTGACTGAACATCGGCAATCATTGCGCCCGATCCGTCGTAGAGGCGCGGTGAGAGACCTCCTATCACCTCCGAAAGCCGCCAGAATGTATCGGACTGGCGCGCATCTTGCGTGGCGAAAAGATAACCCGCGCCCGACCGGTTCGGGTCGTAGGTGCCGATACGGCCTTCGAAACGTTCCGGATTGGCGCGCAGGAGGTCGATCAGGTCCGCCCGTGTCTGCGGCAGGCGAAGCCCCTCGAACGCTGGGCGCGACAGAATCAGAACGACCGGCTCCTGCGCAAAGGCAAAGAGCTGATCGCGCCAACGCGCCCATGCCGGGAGCCCTTCGGTTTCCAGCGAGCGATGCTCGCGCGCATAACCGTCATTGGCGAGCTTCATCTGCAAATCCATCGCCGACGAGATCACCAGATCGAAAGTCAGTGCGCTGTCCGGGACGGCTTTGTAGACCTCGGTCGTGCTGGCAACCGTATACCGAACTGCGATGCCGGGATTGGCTGCCTGAAAGGCGATGACCAGCGGTGCGAAGATGTCGATATCAGTCGTTGAAAGGATCTTGACGACCGAGGTTTCGTTGCCCGAGCCGAAAAGGCGCTCTTCCTCGATGTCGAGCGCCAAGGCCCCGGCGGCTGAAAGGATCAGGCCAAGGGCAAGGACAAGTCTGCGCATGCGCCGCCTCCTTCTCGTTCGGTCAATCTGAATTCGCCGCCGTGGGCCGTTGCGACCTCGCGCACGATCGTCAAGCCAAGGCCCGAACCGATCACGTCGGCAACGTTGGTGCCCCGGCGAAACCGCCCCGTCAACGCCGCGCTCCGCACGCCGGAAAGGCCGCGGCCACGGTCACGGACGCTAAGCCGTGCCTCGCCGCCCTCGACCAGAAGCGAGACCGAGATCAGCCCTTCGAGAGCCGAATATTTTACCGCGTTGTCGAGTAGGTTGCGGATCGCGCTTTCCAGAAGCAAACGGTCGGCGGTCATCGTGACCGGTTGATCCGGCACGCTGAGATCGAAGCTGATCTCTCGCAACTCGGCAGCAGGGCCAAAGGCCGCGACCACGTCGCGCGTCAGGGCGGCAAGATCGATCTCTTCGTCGGCGCGCTGGTCAGTGCGATAGACCACGGCCGCATGATCCAGAAGCTGCCCGACCGAGCGCGCGGAATCATCGACCGAGCGGATCATGCCGCGGATCGCGGCCCGCGCCGCTTCGTTGTGCGATTGGCGCAAGGCGATCTCGGCCTGCGCCCTCAATGTGGCAAGGGGCGTGCGGATATGATGCGCCGCCTCGGCGATGAAGGTCTCGGTGCGGAAGAGTGCGCCTGACAGGCGAGCGATGAATTGGTTGAGTGCGGTGACAAGAGGGGCAAGCTCAGAAGGCACCGGCCTGTCGACAGGGCGCAAATCTTGCGGGCCGCGCCGTCGAACCGCCTCTGCCACGTTCCTCACCGGCTGGATGACCGAGCGCGCCGTGAGAAGGGACAGGAGTGCAGCAACGGCAAAAAAGCCAATCCCCAACGCCGCGGCCCTGTTGGCCATCCGCGCAACGATGGCATCTTGCGCAGAACGGGTCTGTGCCACGGCAACCACGACCCGCACCGGCCTGTTGCTGACCAGGACAGACCTTTCGACCGCCGCAATCCGCACTGTTTCAGACTGGTAGGCCCGTGTGTAGAATATCGGTGTCAGCCCTCCCAGCGGATCGTCGGACAAGGGCAAATCGTCATAGCCCGTGACCGTCACGCCATCGATGACAATACGATAGAAGACCCGATCCTCGCCCGTCGCCCCAAGCATGGAGAAGGCGGTGTAGGGGATGTCAATTCCAACCCCGTCGTCGCCGCCTCTCAGCTCTTCGGCGATGGCAATCGTGGCCGAGCCGAGAATTGCGTCCTGCGTTGTCTCGACGGCCGAACTCGCAACGGTTCGCACAGAGATATAGAGCATCCATGACAGGACCGCGACCAGCACCAGGAGTTGCAAGATCAACCGCTGGCGAATCGATCCGGAAGGGGAGAGGCCCGGGATCTTCATGCCGACGTCAATTTGTAGCCGACGCCGCGCACGGTCTCTATCCGGGCCTTGCTCCCTTCAAGTTTCTTCCGCAGGCGACCCACATAAACTTCAATGGCGTTGTCGCTCACGGCCTCCGCCGCGGAAAAGAGCCTGTCGACCAGTTGGCTCTTCGAGAAGATCCGATCCGGGCCGGAAAGAAGGATCTCGAAAAGCCGAAGCTCCCGGTTCCGAAGTTCGCGCGGCTCTCCTGCGACCGTTATCGTCGCGGTAAGGGAATCGAACGTCAGATCCGCATAGGTCTTGAGCGGCTGGGAAGATCCCATTCTCCGCCGAAGAACTGCCCTGACTCTCGCCTCTAACTCTGCAAAATCAAATGGTTTTGTGATATAATCATCCGCACCGGTATCAAGCAGGGCGACCCGGTCGGAAACCGCCGAACGGGCCGTCATAACAATCACGGGCGTATCGCGTTTCGCGCGTCTGTGCGCGGCAAGAAAATCTCGTCCGTCGCCGTCTGGAAGCATCATGTCCAGGAGGATCAGATCATAGGCTGCGGCGGCCAGATGATCTTCCGCAGACGCAAGCGACTCCGCCCAGTCGACCCCGTGGCCGTCAAGCGACAACCGCGTCTGAACCGACCGCGCGAGATCCGGATTATCTTCCACCAACAGAAAGCGCACGCTTCCTTCCTTTCGAAATATTTGGCCGTGAC
Organism: Marivivens sp.; assembly: GCA_030827165.1. Classification (GTDB taxonomy): domain Bacteria; phylum Pseudomonadota; class Alphaproteobacteria; order Rhodobacterales; family Rhodobacteraceae; genus RFZI01. The sequence goes on along the minus strand of JAURFB010000017.1, from coordinate 31,488 downwards.
AGGTTCATGTCAGGTTGTCCGCGAACCTTCTCGCTTGCAAGGGGCGGGTCGGCCAATGGGTTGGACCACCTCCGCAGTCAAGAAACCAGGGAGAACTCCATGAACAAGACCCTCAAGGTGCTACTGACCAGCGCCGCCATCACGTTTACCGCCGGAACGGCATTCGCCGCCGAATGTATCGCCCCTGCCAACCCGGGCGGCGGCTGGGACTTCACCTGCCGCCAGATCGGCAAGATCCTTTTTGACCTCGGGCTCGAAAGTGACCCGGTTCAGGTGACCAACATGGCCGGCGCGGGCGGAGGCCTGGCCTATTCTTACGTTGTGACTGAGCGCAACGACGACGAAAACCTGATCGTTGCGGCTTCCTCGGCCACGACAACCCGGCTGGCGCAGAATGCCTTTGGCGGCATGACGGCCGACCAGGTTCGCTTCGTCGGTTCGATCGGTGCTGATCCGGGCGTGATCGTCGTTGCGGCCAACAGCCCCTTTCAGACGCTGACCGACCTTGTAGAAGCGATCAAAGCCGATCCCGGCTCGGTGGCTTTCGCCGGTGGTTCGGCGGCGGGTGGCTTCGACCACATGAAGCCGCTTCAAGTTCTGAAAGCCGCTGGCTTCAGCGACATCACGAGCGTGAAATACATTGGCGTTGACGGTGGCGCCGACGCAATCACCCAGACGATCGGTGGCTTCACACAGGCGATGACCGGCGACATGTCGGAAATCGTGGGTTTCATCAACTCGGGCGAAGTGCGTGCTCTTGCCGTCCTGACCGAAGAGCGCGTGCCGGGCTTTGATAACATCCCGACCGCCCGCGAGCAGGGCTATGACGTGGTCGCCGTCAACTGGCGCGGCCTCTACGTGCCCAAGGGCATCTCGGACGAGGCGTTCAACGCCTGGGCAGACAAGCTTGCCGCAGTCGCCGCTTCGGCTGAATGGCAAGAAGCCATGGCCGCCAACGGACTTGCACCTTTCACCAAGGTGGGCGCCGACTTCCAAGGCTGGATCGACCAGGTCGTTGCTGAGACGGTTGATCTCAGCAAAGAGATTGGCGTTATCCAATGATCCGGACCGACCGCATCCTTGGTGTGGTTGTGGTCATTGTGGCGCTCGTGTTCATCACGAGCGCCTACAACCTACCCCAGGGCAACCTCTTCGATAAGCTTGGCCCCAAGGCGTTTCCGATGATCGTCGCGGTTGGCATGATCTTGAGTGCCGCCGGCCTGATCCTGCGCCCCGATCCCGAGGCCGACTGGCCGGCAACGCCAAGCCTGGTGTCGATCGCTCTCGCGACACTCGTCCTGATCGGCTATGCTTATTCCTTGAAACCGCTCGGATTTCTGGCTCCGACCGCCGTCGCGGCGGCAATCCTGAGCTATCAGATCACGCCCCGCCCCTTGCCGGCAATTCTCACTGGCATCGGCCTGTCCGGCGGCCTCTTCATCATCTTCAAATATGCGCTGGGTTTGGGCCTTTTCGCCTTTCCGCGCGGCTTTTTCGGCTGAGGACACGACATGGACCTTCTTTCCAATCTCGCGATTGGTTTTGAAATCGCGCTCTCGCCCATGACATTGTTCCTGGCAGTCGTCGGCTGCTTTCTCGGGACGATTATCGGCGCGCTTCCGGGCCTCGGCCCGTCAAACGGTGTGGCGATCCTGATCCCCATCACCTTCACCATGGGCCTCGATGCGACCGCCGCCCTGGTCCTTCTGACGTCGGTCTACTACGGCGCCATGTATGGTGGGCGCATCTCGTCTATTCTGCTCAACATCCCCGGCGACGAGCCGGCGATGATGACGACGCTCGACGGCTACCCCATGGCGAGGAACGGACGTGCGGGCGATGCGCTGGTGATCTCGGGCGTCGCGTCCTTTGTGGGGGCGCTTCTCGCGACCATCGCCTTGGCCCTCGTCGCGCCCTATCTTGCCAAAATCGCGTATAAGTTCGGCCCGGCCGAATATTTTGCCCTCTACGCCCTCGCCTTCGCGACCCTGGGCGGCATGGCCTCGAACAATCAGGCCAAGTCGGCCCTCGCTTCGTTCATCGGTCTCGGGATCGCCTTGATCGGAATCGACAACAATTCGGGCTTCTACCGCTTCACCGGAGGCAACCTGCATCTGGCAGACGGCATCGACTTTCTCGTTGCCATCGTCGGCCTCTTCGCGGTTTCGGAGGTGTTCTTCTTCATCGAAAGCCACGGCAAAGGCAGCTCGGTTGGGGTTACTTTGGGCAAGGTCACTGTCCCTTGGCGCGAGATTTGGTCGACCCGCTGGACGATGTTGCGTTCTTCCGCGCTGGGGTTCGTGGCTGGCGTCCTGCCGGGCGCGGGCGCCTCGCTTGGCTCTTTCATGACCTACATGATGGAGAAATCCATCGCCGGCAAGAACGGCGGCTTTGGAACCGGCGTCGCCAAGGGCGTAGCCGCGCCCGAGGCCGGCAATAACGCCGCCGCTGGCGGTGCGCTGGTGCCGATGCTGACGCTAGGCGTCCCCGGCTCCGGCACGACGGCGGTCTTGCTGGCGGTCCTGATGACGCTCAACATCACCCCCGGCCCGACGCTCTTTGCCGACCGACCCGACGTGGTCTGGGGCCTGATCGCGGCGCTTTTGATCGCCAACTTCGTGCTGCTGGCGATGAATGTGCCGATGGTGAAGGTCTTCGTCCGCATCCTCCAGGTGCCGCCGGCGATCCTTTTGCCGGGTGTGACGATGATCTCTTTCGTCGGCATCTATTCCCTGTCGGGAAGCTACTTTGACCTGCTGCTGATGGTCGGCTTTGGGGTGTTGGGGTATATCTTCCGCAAGATGGATATCCCGACCGTGCCGGTGATCCTTGGCATCCTCCTGGGCTATCAGATGGAGAACAACCTGCGCCATGCGATGACCCTTTCGGGCGGTGAGTGGACCTATCTCCTCTCCTCCCCGATCTCGGTCGGCCTTTGGGTTGCCGCCGCTTTGGGGTTCATCGCGCCGATGTTCTTGCGCCGCTATCTGCGCAAGCCGCAGATGGTGACGGATTGAGATGACCCGCATCCTCATCCCCTCGGGCGCTTTGGGCCTTGGCTATGATGCCGAGGCTCTGGCCCGGGGGATTGCCGCGAAACCGGACCTGATCGCCATCGACGGAGGGTCCACCGACAGTGGCCCCTCCTATCTCGGGCGTGGCGTCTCGAAATACTCGCGCTCGGGAACCAAGGCCGAATGGAAGGGCCTCATCGCCGCGCGCGCCGAGGCGGGCTGTCCGCTCGTCATCGGAACCGCGGGAACCTGCGGAACCGACAGCACCGTCGAGTGGCTCTATGACATCACCCTTGAGATCCTGTCCGAACTGGGACTGACCGCGAGGATCGCGGTTCTGAAATCCGAACAGCCCAAAGAGCAGGTGGCGGGGGCGCTTGCCGCTGGGCGGATCGCGCCCCTGCCACACGCGCCGGCCATCAACGCCGATCTTGTCCGTTCGACGACCCATATCGTTGCCCTCGCTGGCGCCGAACAGATTGCCGAGGCGCTGAAGACCGGTGCCGATATCGTCATCGCCGGCCGGACGACCGACACGGCGATCATCGCCGCCCTGCCGATCATGCGCGGCGATCACGCCGGCGCGGCGTGGCACGCCGCCAAGATCGGCGAATGCGGCGCCCTGTGCGCGACCAACCCCCAATCGGGCGTGATCCAGATCGACATCGACAGCGAGGGATTTACCGTCACGCCACTTGCCGACGGGGCGCATTGCACGCCCCACACCGTCTCGGCGCATATGCTTTACGAGAACTCGGACCCCTTTATCCTTTACGAGCCGGGCGGGCACCTTGACGTGACCGCGGCGAACTATGCCGCGCTCGACAACACGCGTGTCCGCGTCACCGGGTCGGAATGGGTTCCCTCCGACAACTATACCGTCAAGCTTGAAGGCGCGCGTGTGGCCGGCTTTCAGACCGTGCTTCTCGCAACGGTCCGCGACCGGCGATATGTCGAGAATATCCGACCTTGGGTCGATGACATATCCACACGCCATGCGCAGCGCGTTTCGAACCGCATGGGGCTTGGGCCGGATGCCTATCGCTGCGAGCTGCGGATCATCGGAGTTGACGCGACCCTTGGCGCCCTGGAGACCCGCGCCGAATATCCCGCCGAGGCCGGAGTGATGGGCATCATCACGGCCGAAACGCAAGAACAAGCCAACGAAATCGGCAAGCTCCTCAATCCCTTCCTGCTGCATCACCCGCTGACGCGCGAGGAAGAGCAACCTACCTTTGCCTTCCCCTTCTCGCCCGCCGAGATCGACCGTGGCGCGATCTATGAATTCTGCCTCAATCATGTGATGGAGTTGGCTGATCCGATGGATGCCTTCAGCCTTGAGGTGCGCGATGCCTGAGCTTTTTTCTATCGTTGAAAAGGTCCGCTCGAAGAACGCGGGGCCATTTTGGCTGACGGTCGACATCTTCTGCGGCTCGCCCGCGGCCTATGCCCGCGTGGCAAGTGGGTTGTCGAGCGCGCGCGTGGCAACGCTTTTCAAGGTTGACCCAGCCACCCTCAAACGCTTCGACATCGCCGATCTGAACGTGGTGAAATTCAGCCTGCTCCGCCCCGCGATCCAAGGCACAGCGACCGACCGCGACATGCACGGCGCTGGCTGGGCGCCGCTATTGGCCGAGATCGAGATCAACTAGGGGAAGATGGTACCGCCTCCCTGGCTTGAACAGGGGACCTCTGGATCCACAATCCAGCGCTCTAACCAACTGAGCTAAGGCGGCACTGGCAGGCGATGTAGCGCCATCGCCCCCCTATTGCAAGAGCGTCAGAACTCAATTTCCCAGCTTTGTTCGACAAGTTGGACGCCGAAGTTTTCGACCGGCTCCGAGCGAACCGGATGCCAGCCGTGGGCCTCGTAAAGCGCGCAGGCCGCTTGGTGGCGTTCGTGGGTCCAAAGCTCCATCCGGCCATACCCCTGCGCCTTGGCCCAATCCATGCACGCAGCGATCAGACGATGGCCCAGCCCTTGTCCTCGCGCCTGCGGAACCACGAGGAAGAGGCGCAGCTTGGCCGTTGCCTCATCCTTCCCGACGCAAAAAACACAGCCCAGCCGTTCTGTGCCCCGCGCGGCAATAAACGCGCGGTCGCGCGCTGGATCGCGGCGACGGATGAAATCGGCCATGATCTCTGCGACAAGCGCTTCGAAGGTGATGTCAAACCCTTCGTCCCGCGCATAAAGCGAGCCATGCTGCCGGATGATCCAACCGGCATCGCCGATTTCCAGATCACGTATGATAATCTCGTCTGTCATGGTGCCATTTGACGTAGCGGGCGCGAAGATCGCAAGAGGACGGTTCCCCTGATCGGGTTCCGGCGCTATAGGGGCGCAGGGCAAGAACCTTTGGAGGCCAATCATGGGGATCAATACCGAAACCGACATCGAAGCCAATCTTCAGATCGGCCCGACCGATAGCGGCATGGTCCGGCTTTTCATCGAAGCGGGCGGTCAGGAAATCCCGATGGATTTCGAACCCGAAGAGGCCGAGGAAATCGCCGAGGAAATCCGCGCCGCCGCTCAGGCCGCGCGCAGCCTTACCAAGCGGAAGTAAGGCGGAAGGCCGGATCGCGGGTCGCGTGATGGCGCAGCGCAGCGTGGCGGGCGAATTTCTGCAACATCACCTTGCGCCGCGCGCCGGCAAGCGGCTCTTCCGGCCCCATTCGCAAGATCTCGGCGCCATAGGCATCCGCCATGATCAGGCCGGTGCCATCGGGCAATAGGTCGGTCGGGAAATCGGCGTCCACTGCCCAGAAGAACCGGTCACACCATACCAGATAGCCCTGCCATTTGCTGTCCGACTGAAAATCGGCGCGGCTTGACTTGCACTCGATCACCCAGATCTCGCCCTTGGGACCCAGCGCCATCACGTCAACGCGCAGGCCCGAGGTGGGCACGAGTTCTTCCACCGTTACAAAATCATGGCTCAGCAGATGCCGACACACACCCCGCGCCAAAAGCTGGCCGGGACGAAGGGCATCGGTATCGGGCACGTCGGACATAGCCAAGATATGAACATATAGGGAACATCGGTCAAGGCTCTCTGGCCACCTTTGAATGACCGACAAAGCGCCTTCGTTTTGCCTCAGACCGGAGAGAGACAAGAAACAGAAGCCCCGGAACAGGGCGATCCAAGTTCTATTGTTTCTATTCTAGAATCACTGATTCAATTGTAGAACTCAGATCAATCTCGCCAAACTGGAACTATCATTCCATTTCAATTGCGCGCCCCGGCAGAAATCCGGCTTGCAGCGGGCGTGGTGCAGCCCTACGTATGGCGATGGCGGGTTTCTGCCCCTCTCGTGCCAAGCGTTACATTCCAGTGGCCTTAAGCAAATCCGAGGGAGCTGGCTCTGTTCTGGCCCTGGCCTGATTATCTGGCGCCCACCTGTAAAAACAGGTCCTCGGGAATAAAACGTCCACGGTTGCCGCGGTTCCCGCCACTTCATGCCCGCGGCGAGAGGGAAAATGGACTACGACAAGATTTCCGCGCCCGATTTCGGGCGGTCTCTGTCTGGCCTTGGCCTTAACCTTCTGGTGCGGGATGTGCCGAAGTTGGTGGCGTTTCTTGTTGAAGTTTTCGGGATGACCGCCCATCAAGCCAGCCGCGATTTCGCGATCCTGCGCTATGGGACCCAAGTCTTTCAGCTTCATTCCGATCCGACCTTTGCCAATCATCCCCTTGCGGCCCTCCTGTCCGAGGCGGGGCCGCGCGGCGCGGGGATTGAGTTGCGGCTCTATGAGACAGACCCCGATGCCGCCGTGGCAGCAGCAGCAGCGCACGCCCATGAGGCGACGATCCTGCAAGATCCCGCCAACAAGCCGCATGGGCTGCGCGAAGCTGTGATCTTGTGCGAAAACGGCTATGCTTGGGTGCCTTCGCGAGCGTTGACGGCCGAGGAAGAGGCCGATCTCACCTAGTCTTTTCGGACAGCGACGCTCTTCAAGACCGGCAGACGCAACCCGCCCTTGGGGCCGTCATCTTCTGCCAAGTTCATGATCGCGATGGCGAATTGCACGCCGGCAAACACGATCCCGTGGAAAAACCACAAGAGAAACAAAGCCAAAGGCCCCTGATCGCTGGTCGTCACCAGATGCCGCAGATGCGCCACATCAAACCAGAGGATCGCTCAGACCATAAGCGCGGCAAGGCCGAATCCGGTGACGACGTTGACAATATAGAGGCGGATAAGCTTGGGCATGGGGTCGTCGATTTCATGCAAAAGCTAGAATCGCGCTGACCGCTCTTCAATGCCCGAATTGCCGCAGCCTCAGAAGGCGTCGGGCTGCGCCTCGCGGGCCATGTGATCGAGGACGGCATTGACGAACTTGGGCTCTTTGCCTCCGTCAAAGAAGGCCTCGGCCACCTGCACGAATTCGGTGATCACTACCTTGGGCGGCGTTTCCTTGGCCACAAGCTCAGCCCCGGCGGCACGGAACAGCGCGCGCAGGGTCGGGTCGATCCGTGCGATGGGCCATTTGGCGACGAGGGCACGATCGGTCATCTGGTCGATCTTGGCCTGCTCGTTGACAGCGCCTTCCATCAACCCGCGAAAGGTATCCACATCGCCCTCCTGCATCTCGTCGCCCTCATACACGGCGCCGAAACGGAAAGTCTCGAACTCGCCGATGACGGAATCGACAGTTTGGCCCGAGGCCTCCATCTGAAACAGAGCCTGCACAGCGTAAAGTCGCGAGGCAGATTTCATCTTGCGATGTTCGGTCTTCGATTTGGTCATGCGTTTGTCTGCCCGTTCCCCTCGCGCGCGAGAAGGATCTCTCCGGTAAAGCCAACGCCCTTGCTGGCGCGGCCCCACTTACGGCTGAGAGCGATCAGGTGCAAGGCCGCAGCGGCCGCGCCGCCGCCTTTGTTCTGGCCCATGGCTTCGGCGCGAACAGCGGCCTGTTCGTGGTTCTCGACCGTGAGGATGCCGTTGCCGATGCAAAGACCCTGAAGGCCAAGAAGCGTGAGCGCCCGGCTCGAGTCGTTGCACACGGTGTCGTAATGCGTGGTCTCGCCGCGGATGACACAGCCGAGCGCGACATAGCCGTCAAAATTGGACATACGCGCGGCGATGCCGATTGCCGTCGGAACCTCAAGCGCACCGGGAACTTCGACCAGATCCCAGGTTCCGCCCGCTGCCTCGATCTCGGCCTTGGCGCCGGCGATCAACTCGTCAGCGATATCCTTGTAATAGGGGGCGACGACGATCAGGAGCTTGACCGGCTTGTCAAACTCGGGCCGAGGCAGAACGTAATGCGATGCACCGGCCATCAGACCTCTCCCTCGACCTTGCGAGTATCAACGATTTCAATGCCATAGGCATCAAGTCCGATTACCTTGGGTTTGGGCGAGTTGGTCAGAAGGACGATCCGCGACAGCCCCAGAGACGACAGGATCTGCGCGCCTACGCCATATTGGCGAAGGGTCTGGGGCGAGGCGAAATCATGGGTATGCAGCTTCATGTGCAGATCGCGCAAAAGGATCACAGCGCCGCGCCCTTCCTTGGCGATCATCTTCATCGCATCGCCAAATTCGCGGGTGCGGCCAGATGGGCCGGTGCCGATGACATCAAGCATCGGATCGAGCGCGTGCATCCGCACCAAAACCGGCTCGTCGCCCGACAGATCGCCCTTGGTCAGCGCAATATGCTCGGCGCCCTGAATTTCATCGGTGAAGATCCGCATCGACCAATCACCGCCAAATTCGCTGTGGATCGTGTCGGCCTCGGTCATCCGCACAAGATTGTCATAGCGGCGACGATAGGCGATTAGGTCGGAAATCGTGCCAATCTTGAGGTTGTGTCGCTGGGCAAAGGCAATCAGGTCCGGCAGGCGGGCCATCGACCCGTCTTCCTTCATGATCTCGCAAATCACGCCCGACGGGTTGAGGCCGGCAAGGCGGCTGATGTCGACCGCGGCCTCGGTGTGGCCGGCGCGGACGAGAACACCGCCATCGCGGGCGCGCAGCGGAAAGACGTGGCCGGGGGTGGCGATATCGGTAGCACCTTTCGAGGCGTCGATCGCGACCGACACCGTGCGGGCGCGGTCATGCGCGGAAATGCCGGTGCTGACACCTTCGCGGGCCTCGATCGAAACGGTAAAGGCTGTCTCGTGGCGCGAGGAGTTCTGCGAGGCCATAAGCGGCAGGCCGAGTTGGTCAATCCGGGTGCTGGTCAGCGAGAGGCAAATCAGGCCCCGCCCGTGGGTCGCCATGAAGTTGATCGCGTCCGGCGTCGCCATTTGCGCAGGGATCACCAGATCGCCCTCGTTCTCGCGATCTTCGTGATCGACAAGGATGAACATCCGGCCGTTGCGGGCGTCGTTGATGATCTCTTCGATCGGGCTGATCGCTTCGGACCAGTTCTTCTCGACCGGACCCGGCTCTTCGAAAGGCAGCGACATGGTATTCCCCTCAAGTCTCCGTCCGGCAGATAGCCTTAGTTGCCCCCCGTTTAAAGGGGAAAAGCCCCGCGACTTTGCGGCATCGCGGCTGCGCGGGCGCGGGCTGAAACGACAGCTTTCGGCGGTTTCCGCCCCGCCTCACGGGGCCGCAAAGAACCTCTCGCCAGCCAGAAACCCGGCGGTCTGGCCGGTATAGGCCCAATCTTCCTCAAGCGCGGTCTCGCCGATCAGAACGAACTGGCCCGACCTGTGCCCCTGTGCGCGCGCCATGGCCTTGATCGCCTCGCGGGTCTCGCGCCACGTCATCGAGAGGCTGGGCGCGCGATGGGCAGCGTCGATCCCGGCAAGCCGGGCGACCGCTTCGGGACGCAAAGGCGGCAGGACGACAGCCACTCGGCTCGCCGTAATCGCTTCGATCCGGCAAAGTCGTGCCGCACTCTCTGCGCCGCGATCGAGCCGCAGAGCATTGGAGGAAAAGAGAAAACCAACCAGGTCATGGCCCGTCGCCGCGCGAAAACTGGCGTAGGTCTTGTAGGGTAGGCCAAGCGCCTTGGCGCGATTGACCCTCAGACGCACCACCTCGATCGGCAGGGTCGGCAATAGCTCTTCCCGAGCCTTCTTCCAGGCGATGCGCCGCCAAGAACCGCCGCTGTCAAGCGTCGGCCCGCCGTTGTGCCCGATGCCCGCCCCTAGCCCCATTCCTGCAACCGCGCCACATAGCGCGCCATGGTATCGACCTCGAGGTTGATCTTGTCGCCCACCTTGGCGGCGCCCCATGTGGTCACTTCCTTGGTGTGGGGGATCACGTTGATCCCGAAGGTCGCGCCGTTCACCTCGTTGACGGTGAGCGAGGTGCCATTCAGTGCCACCGAGCCTTTGGGCGCAATGAACTTCGCAAGATGATCGGGGGCCCGAAAGGTCATCCGCGTGCTGTCGCCTTCGTTATGCATCTCAATCAGATCGGCCACGCCATCCACATGGCCCGACACGATATGGCCGCCAAGCTCATCGCCCACCTTGAGCGCCCGCTCGAGGTTGATCCGCTGGCCGATGGTCCAGCCGGCCACATTGGTCAGGCTGACTGTCTCGGCACTGATTTCGACGTCGAACCAGCTCATCGGATTAGCGCCCAGCGCCACGACCGTCAGGCACACGCCGCTGCACGCAATCGAGGCCCCAATGTCGATGCCCGAGATGTCATACCTCGTGCCGATCCGCGCTCGAAGGTCGCCCCGCTGCTCAAGCTCGAGGATTTCGCCCATGTCGGTGACAATGCCGGTAAACATCTTCGCTCCTGTTGCCTTGCCCTTGCCTAGCGCCTCGCCTGCGGGCAGGCAAGACAAGCCTCGCTTTCCGGCGCGGGCCTCTGTTATGCTTGGACAAAGCAAAGAGAGCGTGATGAGCAACACCGCCAACCGCAATTTCCTGTTTCTGCAAGGGCCGCACGGGCCCTTTTTCCGGCATTTGGGCCGAATGCTCGCGGCGGCGGGGGCCGAGGTCTGGCGCGTTGGGTTCAACGCAGGCGACCGAGCCTTCTGGCCAAGGGACGCAAGCTTCATCGCCTACAAAGGCGTGCCGGAGGACTGGCAGGCCGCGTTTTCAGACCTGCTCGACGAAAAAGGCATCACCGATATCGTTCTTTACGGCGATACCCGCCCGATTCACGCCCTCGCCCATGCCGCCCTGATCGCCTATCCGCGCTATCTCGATCCGGTTACGGGGTTGGCCTGCCCAGTCGAGGTCGCGCTCGAGCGGCTCGAGACGGACGCGTTGCCCGCGATGCCGTTTAGAACGCGGATTGCCTCGGAAATTCAGGATCTTATGGCACTGCTCGGGCTGCGCCGCTAAGCTTTCGGTCGCCAGACGCTTTGCACATCGGCCCCTAGCTGTTTGACCTCAGCCAAATCAAATCGCGGTGCATTTCCGAGCCGGTCGATCCCCATCGCCCCGAGCGCGGGTGTGCCTTCCGCACCAATGGCAAGGCCCGCGGAGTGGACGATCAATTCATCAACCAACCCCTCGCGCAAAAGGCTTGCCGCGAGCGCGCCGCCGCCCTCGCAAAACACGCGCGTCAGGCCCTTTTCGGCCAGGGCCGCGAGGGCCGAGGCAGGCGATATCTGCCCGCCCGTGACCTCGCAGGGCAGGCATTCGGCGCCCAGCGCCTTCCATTCCGCCCGACGCGCCTCAGCTTCGGGGCCGTGGCAAAGCCAGAGCGGCTGGGCATTCGCCGTCTGCGCCAGACGCCCTTCGACCGGCAGGTCAAGTCGGCGGCTGATCACCACGCGCACGGGCTGTTTGCTGAGCCCCAGGTCGCGAATATCCAGCATCGGATCATCGGCCCGCGCCGTGCCACCGCCAATCATGACCGCGTCGTGCCGCGCCCGCAGGGCATGAACCGCGCGCCGCGCCTGAGGGCCGGTGATCCAGCGGCTCTCGCCGGTCGCGGTGGCGATCCGGCCATCGAGGCTCGAGGCGATCTTGAGCGTGACGAAAGGGCGGCCCTTGGTGATGCGGGAGAAGAACCCGGCATGGTCGATATCGGCTTCGGCCTGCAACACGCCGGTCTCGACCTCGATCCCGGCGCTTTTCAATATCACGACGCCGCGCCCCGCGACACGCGGATCGGGATCGCCTGCCGCAATCACCACCCGCGCTATGCCAGCGGCAACCAGCGCCTCTGCGCAGGGCGGTGTCTTGCCGTGATGGGCGCAAGGTTCAAGCGTGACATAGGCCGTCGCGCCGCGCGCCGCCTTGCCTGCCTCGGACAGCGCTTGCGGTTCGGCATGGGGGCGGCCACCATCAGCGGTCCAGCCGCGGCCAATTATTCGGCCATCCTTGACGATAATACAGCCCACCGCAGGATTGGGCCAGACGCGCCCCAGCCCACGCCGGCCAAGGCTCAGGGCCAGCGCCATGAAACGGCGGTCGTCCCCCGCGCTCACGTGTCGGTTTTTTGGTTCGGGCGCAGCTCGTTCACGAATTTGTCGAAGTCGCCGGCGGCCTGGAAATTCTTGTAAACGCTGGCAAAACGGACATAGGCGACCGTATCGATCCGGGCCAGTGTCTCCATCACGATCTCGCCGATCGTTTTCGACGGGATGTCGGTCTCGCCAAGGCTTTCAAGCCGACGCACGATGCCCGAGATCATCTGGTCGATGCGCTCGGGATCGACGGGGCGCTTCTGCAAGGCGATGCGAACCGACCGTTCGAGCTTGTCACGGTCGAAATCCTCGCGCCGCCCGTTCGACTTGATCACAACGAGATCGCGAAGCTGAACCCGCTCATAGGTGGTGAAGCGTCCGCCACAGGCGGGGCAAAACCGCCGGCGCCGGATGGCGACGTGATCCTCGGCGGGGCGCGAGTCTTTCACTTGGGTGTCGACGTTTCCACAAAACGGGCAACGCATGGTCTGTCCTCTTTTCGCCTGTTGGGTGTTGGTCCCCAGTTATCCACAGGCAGTATAGGAGGGCTGGCACAGTTTGGGTAGCCCGATTTCCAGACCCCAAGATAGAGGGGGCGCCCAAGTGAATCATTTGCGCCACAACCTCCCGCTGGTGCGGATGGGTGCAATGTTCGAAAAGTTAGATTCCTTGTCAGTTTCCAAGCAACATTCTTACATCCGCCACAGGAATCGACAAGCTGTAGGGAAGCAGCGCCGTCTTGTGATGGGCCGGCAAATCGTTGGGGCCTTCGTGGGTGTGGGTCAGTTTGGCCATCCTCGGGTCGGTCGAGGGTGGCACGAGCCTGTGGAAAACCTGTTCAGGGCGCGCTGAACCTCGGGATCGGCATTCTCCTGAATGAGAGCGAGCATGAGGTGTGACGAACGAACGGCGTCAGGAGGCCGTCGCCTGAAACCCGGGGCAAGACCTCTTGGATGAGCGCGCAAACGCCGGGGCCGTCGGTGGGGGTTTTGAAGATCGTGTGCAAGCCAAGCCTTTTTCGGCTGCGCCGGCGGCCAACTATAAAAGGCGCCCCGCAGGGCGCCTTTCGATCACTGATCCAGGAAGCTCCGCAGCTTGCGGCTGCGGCTGGGATGTTTCAGCTTTCTCAAGGCCTTGGCCTCGATCTGGCGGATCCGTTCGCGGGTCACGCTGAACTGCTGGCCAACCTCTTCGAGGGTGTGGTCGGTGTTCATGCCGATGCCAAAGCGCATCCGCAGCACGCGCTCTTCACGCGGGGTGAGCGAGGCGAGCACGCGGGTGGTGGTTTCCTTGAGATTTTCCTGAATTGCGGAATCCAAGGGCAGGATCGCGTTCTTGTCCTCGATGAAATCGCCAAGCTGTGAATCTTCCTCGTCGCCAATCGGCGTCTCGAGGCTGATCGGCTCCTTGGCGATCTTCATCACCTTGCGGACCTTTTCCAGCGGCATCTGCAGCTTCTCGGCCAGTTCCTCCGGCGTCGGCTCGCGGCCAATTTCGTGAAGCATCTGACGGCCCGTGCGGACCAGCTTGTTGATCGTCTCGATCATATGCACCGGAATACGGATGGTGCGGGCCTGATCCGCGATGGAGCGCGTGATCGCCTGACGGATCCACCATGTCGCGTAGGTGGAGAATTTATAGCCGCGGCGGTATTCGAACTTGTCCACCGCCTTCATCAGGCCGATGTTGCCTTCCTGAATAAGATCAAGGAATTGCAGGCCGCGGTTGGTGTATTTCTTGGCGATCGAGATAACCAGACGCAGGTTGGCCTCGACCATTTCCTTCTTGGCCTGGCGGGCTTCTTTCTCGCCCTTCTGGACTTGCTGCACGATACGGCGGAATTCGGATATATCGACGCCGACATACTGACCGACCTGCGCCATCTCCGACCGCAGCTCCTCGATCTTGTCGGTGGATTTTTCCATCAGCATCTGCCAGCCGCGGCCGGCCTTTTCGGCCATACGATCAAGCCATGTCGGATCAAGCTCGGAGCCGCGGTATTCGTCGATGAACTCGCGGCGGTTGATACGGGCCTGGTCGGCGAGCTTTACCATGCTCGAGTCGATCGACATGATGCGGCGATTGATGCCGTAGAGCTGATCGATCAGCGCCTCGATGCGGTTGTTATGCAGGTGAAGCGAATTCACCAACTCGACGATTTCCGAGCGAAGCGTCTGGTATTTGCCTTCTTCCTTGTCGGAAAAGCTGTCGTCTTCGTTCAGGGTCGCCGACATTCGGGCGTCTTGCATATCGCTCAGCTTGGCGAAATCGCGGGCGATGACCTCGAGCGTTTCAAGAACCTTGGGCTTGAGGGCCGACTCCATCGCCGCAAGGCTCATGTTGGCCTGATCGTCCTCGTCCTCGTCATCTTCGCGGGCGATGGGACTGCCGTCGGCGTCAAGCTCTGGCCCATCGCTGCGACCCGACGCCTCGCCACCCGCGCTGCTGCCAGAATCGACAACCGCCTCGCCCACCTCGTCACCTTCAAGCTGATTGCCGAAGGTCGCTTCAAGGTCGATCACGTCGCGCAGAAGGATGTCTTCGCTCAGAAGCTCGTCGCGCCAAATGGTGATGGCGTGAAAGGTCAGCGGGCTTTCGCACAGGCCCGCGATCATCGTGTTTCGGCCAGCCTCGATGCGCTTGGCGATGGCGATCTCGCCCTCGCGGCTCAGAAGCTCGACAGAGCCCATCTCGCGCAGATACATCCGCACCGGATCATCGGTGCGATCAAGTTTTTCGGTTTCCGACGAAGCCAGCGTGACATCGCGGCCCCCGGTCGTGGCGACGGCGGTCGAGGCGGAATTGCCGTCGTCTTCAACCTCTTCGCTCTCTTCCTCTTCCGTAACCTGGATGCCCATCTCCGAGAGCATCGACATCACATCCTCGATCTGGTCGGACGAGACCTGATCGGGCGGCAAAACGGAATTGAGCTGATCGTAGGTGATGTATCCGCGCTCGCGCGCATCGGCGATCATCCGCTTGACGGCGGCCTGGCTGACATCCATCGAAATGTCGCTGTCTTGGTCGTCGTCCTTGGCGTCGTCGGTGTCTTTGGCGGCCATCAGTGGCTCCTCAAAAATATCCTGAATCCGAATCAGTGATTCGTTTTGCCCGAATCAATCTGGCGGTGCGGGGATTCGCAACCTCTCGCACCGGGTTTTTTCCTAGTTGTTGCGTCTTGCGCCCTTGCCGAAATTGATCTGGTCGAGCAAGCGTTCAAAGGCATCGCGTTCATCACGTTTCATTTTCGCGCCATTCGGGCCGGTGTCATATTCCGTCTTGTCTTCGTTGTTGCCCCGACCGGCACGGTCAAGCGCCAAAGCCGCCTGACCAAGCCGCCATGTCACCCCTTCATCGGCCACGCCGGACAGATCCTCGACAGCTTCGGCAATCTCGCGCGGAAGGCTGCGGCGGGCGTTGAGCTTGGCGAGTTCCTCGGCAAGACACATCCGTGCCACCTCGACATCGCCAGCACGCCGCACCGCGGGGCTGATAGCCACATGGTTCTGACCAAAGAGCTTTTCAAGGACGTCCCCGCCGATATCGGCAGAAACCGCCGCGCGCAGATCGCTTGCATCATCATGGGCGTGCCGCAGGATCGCGTCGCGCAGCTGACGGTGGGTCGGTTCAGCCGATTCCATGCGTTCAAGCTCACCCTCGAAATCGGCAAGGACAGACGGGGTCGACAAGATAGCCGCCAGAATCACGGCCTCGCGAAGATGGTCCTCGATCCCCTCGGCTGAAACGAGCACCGAGGACTTTGTCGTTGAAAGAACCTGGGGGCCTTTCTGCCAGGGCCCGCGCGAGGGGCCGGCGCTCTTGGGACGGCGCGCACCGAAAAGCTCGGCCCGCATCTCCTTGATCGCTTCGCCATAGTGATTTCGGATCGACAGGTCTTTGATAAGCCGCAGCTTTTCCCGCAGCGCCTTGTCAAGCGCGGCGCGGCGCTCGGGGCTGTCATAGACCTTGCCTTCCGTCTCGCGCCGCCACAACAGCGCGACCATCGGGATCGCCGCCTCGATCACCTTGCGCATCGCGGCCGCGCCCTGGGCGCGGATCAAGTCGTCGGGGTCTTGCCCTTCGGGCATCAAGGCAAAGCGCAAGGATTGGCCGGCCTCCAAGAGTGGAAGCGCCACGTCGATCGCCCGCATCGCGGCGCGAAGGCCCGCCGTATCGCCATCAAGCGCGATCACCGGCTCGGGCGCTATCCGCCACAGCAGGCGCAGCTGGTCTTCGGTGATCGCCGTTCCAAGCGGGGCCACGACGGCGGGAAAGCCCGCCTCGCTGAGCGCGATCACGTCCATATAGCCTTCGGCCACGATCAGCGGATGGCCCTTGCCCGCCGCCTCGCGCGCCGGGCCGTGGTTGTAAAGGCCGCGGCCCTTGTCGAAGAGGAGCGTTTCTGGCGAGTTCAGATACTTTGCGTTGTCCGAAGGGTCCATCGCGCGGCCCCCGAAGGCAATAGCCTTGCCCCGCACATCGCGGATCGGAAACATGATCCGGTTGCGGAAGGTGTCATAGGGCGCCTTGCCCTTGTCGGAGGGCTTCGAGAGCCCCGCCTCGAGCATCAGATCGTTCGAGATGCCCTTGGCCCCCAGCGCCTCGCGCAGGCTTTCCCAGCCGGGCGGCGCAAAGCCGATATCCCAGCGGTCTTGGGCGGCCGGCGACAGCCCGCGACGCGCGAGATAGTCGCGCGCCTCGGCGGCGGCCGAGGTCTTGAGTTGCAGGCGATACCACTGCACCGCCTGTTCCATCACGTCGATCAACTCGCTCCGCCGGTCCGCCTTTTCCTGCGCACGCGGATCGCGCTCGGGGATCGGCATTCCCGCTTCTCGGGCAAGAATTTCGATCGCCTCGGGAAAGGTCACGTTTTCGGTCTCGCGCACGAAGGAGATCGCGTCACCCTTCGCATGGCATCCGAAGCAATAGTAATAGCCCTTCCGGTCATCGACGTGGAAAGAGGCGGTCTTTTCCTGATGGAACGGGCACGGCGCCCAGTAATCTCCCTTGCCGGTATTGGACTTGCGCTGATCCCACATGACCTTTCGCCCCACGACTTGCGCGAGGCTCAGGCGATTTCTGAGCTCATCTAGAAAACCGGGCGGCAGACTCATGTCGCCACTATCCGCCTTGGCCTTTCCGATAGCAAGGCGCGGCGCGTCAGCCCCGCGCCGCAACGCCCTCGGCCGCTTCGGTCAGCTCATGCACCAGCGTCTGCGCCATCGAGCGCATGACCATGATCTCGAACGACTTGGGCCCAAGCCGCGAGATCGAAGCGGTCATGTGGTTCACAAGGCTCCGCGCCGTATGGCCGCGCTTGAAAGTCGCGGCGCGCAGGTCAAGCGGCACGAGCCGCGCCAGCGCCGCCTCGGCGCCATCGCCTTCGATCTTCACGGCGGCCACGCCGTCGGCCTGATCCGTCACCGCCGCCATGCCCGACAGGTCGGGCAGATCGCAGCCGATCACATTGGCCCGCCCCTGCCCCGCCCAGACCGCCCGCGCGGCCCCTTTCGAGGTGGTACGGTTAGGGGCGGGGAAAGCGATCCCGCAGGCCGCCTTGAGGGCCTCGGAAACCATCGCCTCCTTGCCCTTGAACGGCGCGACCGATGCCATTTGGTCAATCCTCACCTCGCTCAGAGTGACCGATCCGATGGTGACGGGAAGAAGCCCCGCGCAGGCGCTGCGTGCGATGAGATTAGCCACGGAGACGCCCTCCCTCGGGATCGAAGAACACTGGATTCACCACCTCGCAAATCGCCTCGACGCCCCGCAGATGATCGACAAGGCGCACCTTTTCACCATAGCGCGCGCGTCCGTTCTTGAGAAAGCCAAGGCCAAGGAAGCTTTGCACTGTGGGCGAATAGCACACGCTGGTGACATAGCCCTGATCGTTTTCGCGCGTGGCCGGCGCATCCTCGATGAAGAGATGCGCGCCAGCGGTAAGTTGCTTTACCTCGCCCACTGGCCGAAGGCCGACAAGCTGCTCTCGACTCTCGTCGATCATCCCCTCACGCGCGGCCATCTTCTGGCCGATGCAATCCTTCTTACGGCTGATCATCCTGTCGAAGCCGATGTCGAAGGCCGTTGTCCGACCATGAATTTCGGCGTGCGTGATATGGCCCTTCTCGATCCGAAGAACGTTGAGCGCCTCCATCCCGTAAGCCCCGCCACCCAGCATCTCGGCCCGCTCGACCAGATCGCGATAAAGCGCCTCGCCAAAGCGGGCAGGCACCGCGATCTCGTAGGCGTGCTCGCCCGAGAAGGAGATGCGGAACAGCCGCCCCTTGACGCCCAACACGCTGATGCTCTGGTGGCCCATGTAGGGCAGCGTCTCATCGCTGATCGGCGCATCAAGGAGGTCGTTCAAAAGCGCGCGGCTCTTGGGGCCGACCACGCCAAACTGCGCCCATTCTTCGGTCACCGAAACAAGTTGAACATCAAGATCGGGCCGCAAACCTTGCGCCACAAACTCAAGGTGCCGCATCACCAGCGCGGCGGCGGCGGTTGTCGTAGTGATGACGAAATGCCCCGCGCCAAACCGCGCGCAGGTGCCGTCGTCCATGACGTGCCCGTCCTCGCGGAGCATCAGCCCATAGCGAACCTTGCCCACCGGCAGGGTCGACATTGAGTTGGTATAGACGAAATCGAGGAAAGCGGCCGCATCCGGCCCCTGCACGTCGATCTTGCCAAGGGTCGAGACATCACAGATGCCCACCGCCTCGCGCGCCATCGTCACCTCGCGGTCGCAAGCTTGGCGCCAAGTCGTCTCGCCGGGGCGCGGGAAATAGGAGGGGCGATACCACATCCCCGCCTCGATCATCGGCGCGCCGCGCTCGACGCTGGCGTTATGCGAGGTGGTAAACCGCTGCGGGGCAAAGCCTTTGCCCTGCGCCCCGGCCCCCATCGCCGCGATCGAGACCGGCACGAAGGGCGGGCGGTAGGTTGTCGTTCCCGTCTCGGGGATGCCCCGCCCCGTGGCATCTGCCAGAACCGCCAGCGCCGCGACGTTCGAGTTCTTGCCCTGATCGGGCGCCATGCCTTGCGTGGTATAGCGCTTCATATGCTCGACCGAAGCGTAGTTTTCCTTGGCCGCAAGGCGCACGTCCTTGACCGTCACGTCATTCTGGAAATCGAGCCATTGGCGGCCCTTGCCCTCGACAACCCAAAGCGGCTCGATGCGGTAGGCGGCCTCGCTGGCCCTGGGCGTCTTGGCCTTGGCAGCTTTCCTGCCAAGATCCTTTGCGGCCTCGATGCCCGCCCGTTCTCCGTCGGCAAGGCATCCCGCGGTGGAAAACGCGCCATTGGCGGCGCCCGCCGCCTCCATGCCCGGAATCATGCCCGGCTTGGGAAGGAAACTCTGGATCGCCTCGTCCCAGACCGGCCTGCCGTTCATATGGCAGGCAAGGTGAACCGTCGGGTTCCAGCCGCCAGAAACGGCAAGGCAATCGGCCTTGATCTGCCGTTCGCCGTTGTCAGAGACGACGGTGATCTCCTCAAGTCCGAGCCGCCCTTTGGTCCCGGTCACGCGCCCGCCGGTGATGACAGGCGCATCCAGCGCCACCACTGCGTCCTTGCGGCTATCGATCACCGCGACAACCTCGACACCTGCATCCATCAGGTCCCGTGCGGTCTGATGCGCGCTGTCGTTATTGCCATAGACAGCCACGCTCTTGCCAGCGGCCACGCCCCAGCGGTTAAGATAGGCGCGAACAGCGCCCGCGTTCATGATGCCCGGCCGGTCGTTGTTGGGGAACGCAATCGGCCTCTCCAGCGCGCCGGCCGCAAGGATCGACCGCCGCGCGACGATCCGCCAGAAACATTCGCGCGGCAGATGCCCGCCGGCTGCTTTGTGCAGCCCGACCCGCTCCAGCGCGCCATAGGTGCCCTGATCATAGGCGCCGGTCACGGTAGTGCGCGGCATCAGGCGCACATTCTCCATGCCCGCAAGCTCGGCGACCGCGTCCGCGACCCAGACATGCCCCGGCTTGCCGTCGATCTCTTCCGCCTCGGCCAGCATCCGCCCACCCATCCGGCTGTCTTCGTCGGCCAGGATCACATCCGCCCCGGCCCGCGCCGCCGTCAGCGCGGCCATGAGGCCCGCAGGCCCCGCGCCGATCACCACAAGATCGCAAAAAGCATGGGCCCGCTCGTAACGATCCTCGTTATTCCTGCCCGACAGCGCCCCCAGCCCCGCCGCGCGGCGGATCAGCGGCTCATAGAGCCCCTCCCAGAACGCGCGGGGCCACATGAAGGTCTTGTAGTAGAAACCCGCGCCAAAGAACGGCGCCGCCAGATCGTTGATCGACAACACATCAAACCCAAGGCTCGGCCAGCGGTTCTGGCTACGCACCACAAGCCCCTCATGAACCTCGATCATCGTCGCCCGCACGTTCGGCTCGGCCCCTGCGCCCGAACCCGTCGTCACCAGAGCATTCGGCTCCTCGCTGCCCGACGTCAGAATGCCGCGCGGGCGGTGATACTTGAACGACCGCGCGACCAGGCGGATATCATTCGCCAATAGTGCCGAGGCGACCGTATCGCCCTCGGCGCCCGTTACCATGCGCCCGTCGAAGGAGAATGAAACCGTCTTCGAGGCATCAACAAGCCCCCTGCCTTCGATCCTCATTTGCGGACCTCCGAGGCAAGCTCGCCGCCGTGCACCGCATGGCTCACGGTGTCGCGGTGCATGACGATCCAGGCGCCGCAGGGGTCGTGATACCACATGTCTTTCGTCTCTCCGGCCGGGTTCTCGCGCAGGTGCAGGTAATCCGCCCAGTCGTCATTCCCGACCTCGGGCGATGGCCGCGCCAAGATCTCCGCCGCGCCCTGATAGGTAAATTCGCGCCGGTCCCGCTCGCCGCAATGCGGACAGATCAACCTCATTGCCGCGCCCCTCGCTTCTTTTGGCCAAAAATACTCAAATCCGACAATGCCGCCCCCTCAATGCAGGTTGTGTTGAGAGCCGGTGCCCTCTTCGTCCATGATCCCGCGCCCGGTGCGGAAGCGGTCGAGCCGAAAACGCTTTGCCGTCTCATGCGGCTCGCCGGTGGCGATCAGATGGGCATAGGCCCAACCCGAGGCCGGCACAGCCTTGAAGCCCCCGTAGTTCCAGCCGCAATTCACGAAAAGACCGTCGATATGGGTCTTGTCGATTATGGGCGAGCCGTCGGGCGACATATCCATCACCCCGCCCCACGACCGCAGCACCCGCGCCTTGCCGATCATCGGCATCAGCGTCATCGCCGCTTCCATGACGTGTTCTTTCATCGGCAGGTTGCCGCGCTGGGCGTAGGAGGAATAGAAATCGAGATCGCCGCCAAAGACGAGGCCGCCCTTGTCGGACTGGCTTATGTAGAAGTGCCCCATGCCGAAGCTGACCACATGGTGGATCACCGGCTTGAGGCCTTCGGTCACGAAAGCCTGCAAGATGTGGCTCTCGATCGGCAGGCGCATCCCCGCCATCGCCGCGACCTGCCCCGACCGGCCAGCGGCAACCATCGCCACCTTCTTGGCGCGGATCACCCCGCGCGAGGTGCGCACGCCGCGGACCTGCCCGGCTTCTAGGTCGATGCCGGTCACTTCACAGTTCTGGATCAGATCGACACCGCGCATGTCCGCCCCGCGCGCATAGCCCCAGGCCACCGCGTCGTGCCGCGCCGTGCCGCCCCGCGGATGCAGGAGGCCGCCGTAAACGGGAAACCGGATGTTGTCGAAATCGAGATAGGGCAGATGCTGACGCACACCTTCGCGATCGAGAAGGATCGCGTCATCGCCCTGATTGATCATCGCATTGCCCCGGCGGGCAAAGGCATCGCGCTGGCCATCGGAATGACACAGATTGATCAGCCCGCGCTGCGAATGCATCACGTTGTAGTTCAACTCGGACTCGAGGCCCTCCCAGAGTTTGAGCGAATGGCTGTAGAATTCCGAATTCCCGGGCAGGAAATAGTTGGCGCGGACAATTGTCGTGTTCCGGCCCACGTTGCCGCCACCGATATAGCCCTTCTCGAGAACCGCAATCTTGGTCAGCCCGTGGTTCTTGGCGAGGTAGTAGGCGGTCGAAAGGCCATGTCCGCCACCGCCGATCAGAACGATATCGTATTCGGATTTCGGCTCGGGATCGCGCCAGGCGGGCTTCCAGCCCTTGTTGCCCGTCAGGCCCTCTGTGAAAACCTTGAAGCCTGAATAGCGCATCGAGTCATTCCTCCCGTAGCAGGCTACTGCCACTATGGAGCCAGACCTAGCGTTTCAAAAGCGCCAATATGCGCCGCTTTTCGACAAAAACTTTCCAGCAGCGACCTTGGACGGGAAAGCGCGCTGGCTGCTAGAGCGCCAGGCGGAAATATTCGGCCTCAAAGCCTTCGACGTTGTCGCCACAGAAGCCCATCGACATGTTCGACGTTCCGCTGATCAGACCGCCGGCAATCATCGAGGCACCCTCGATACCTTCGGCGCGGGCCGCAAACTCGATATTGTTGGTTGCAACCAGCTGGCTGCCGAACACGGCAAGATTGGCTGCGAACTTCATGCTACCCATGGTCAAGATCTTGACGCCACCTTCGGCCCCGCAATCGTCGTCACGCCCGACCTGGAGATCAGAAGGGGCATAGATTGACCTGGCGCCGGTGTCGGTCGAGACGATGATCGCATTCTCAAGGATTGTGCCTTTTGAAAAGGTTATGGCGCAGGGTGTGAGGAGGACAACATTGCTGACCGTTGTCGCGTCGATCGTAAGTGTTCCGGCCGAACAGTTGGCAATATAGATATAGCCGAGTTCAAGCCGACCCGCGGCAAGTTTGTTCTCGTTGAGGCGCCTGATCTCTGCCGTGCTGATGCCGGTGGGGATATATTCGGAATCGGCATTCGAAAGCTTGGCGATGATGTCCGGCAACTTGTGCACCAGCCGCATCTCGTAGGAGCCCTCGTGCAGCGCTGCGCGCAGGCCGTCGTTGGTTAGCCAGCCGGAATTCGGCAAGACGATATCTTCCTCTTCGGGCATCGACACGATGGTTCCGGCCTCGAAGGTATTGTTGCTGTTCAGTTCGACGTGAGTGTTCGAATGGATGCAGAAACCGCTCCAGAATTCGTTGTTCGACTGGATGTCGACGATCCCGTCCGCCACAAACCCTTCGCGCAGGCAGGCGTGCCGGTAGGTGACGAAGACGGAATCGACCGACACATCCCATTGGGCAAAGCCGATGAACTGAAGCAGGAAGCTGGAAACCGGGTTGGCGCGCGCCGCCAGCCGGTTGGTCGTTACCAGGACGGCGGATCGCGAATTTTCGTCGATTGTAAAGCTGCTGTCGGTGAAATCGTAGGTGCCGAAGTGAATGTCGGTCACCTTCAGGACGTCGCCATAGCGGCTTGAAGACATCGAGGCCTCCGCGATCTCAAGCGCTGCGGCTTTGGAATCATCGGCCGAATTGGTGTCGCGGTTGTACAGGGCCGCATGTGCGGCCGTATCGGCCGCGACCTGAAGCTTCGTTCGAGAGGTGATGAGGTGGGACATGTCGATCGCGAGACCGGCCATGATCAGGATCGACATGAAGATATAAAGACCGAAGATCGCGATGCCGCCGCCTTCGTCGTTTTTCCACCTCTGAACAAGACCGGCCAACTGTCGCATCCTACCACTCCACATAGTGGCTGGACTGAACGGCGATGTCATAACCGTTAAGGAAATTGAACATTCCCACAGCCACCAGATCCTCAACCGGCACAAGCGCCCGCGTGTCGATGACCCCGCTGTCGACGGTCGTCGTCACCTGCGCCCTTGTGGTCATGGGAGCGATGCGATCCTTGACGAATTGCTCGACCTCGGCCGCGCCGGCAAGCCGGCCAACGGAAAGCGCCCTGTTGCCGTCCTGAACCACGCGCAGAACCTCGGTCTGGCGGAAGAACACCAGCGATACATCGGCGATCATCACAAAGAAGATTACGAAGAGCGGAAGCCACAGCACGGCCTCGATCGTGGCGGAACCACGCTCGTCGCGACGAAACCTTTTAAAATATCCCACGAACCGGAGCGACATACGCTTCCCTTTCGGAATTCGGTCAACACTTAATTCGGGAAGTGGACGTTCAATGTGGCGGGAGTTTGGCAGAAGGGGGGCCAAAGGGGTGTTTGTGCACTCAGCCGCAAACAATCGCGCCCATTTCAGAAGATTGCATCGGTATTCGCTGGCCGGAACGGCAATTGCGCGCCCATCGGCCCGAGCTGTAGAATCGCCGTCCAATGGCGCCAATTCGGCGGGCTCTCGCCCCGAAACCTAACGGCGGGTCTCGACCCAGCTGCCGATCACTTCGGCCATGTATTTCGCCGGCGCCGACGGCACGACACCGCCCACGCCCACCCGTCGGCCGACGCGCCACCAGATTCCCGGCGCCCAGGCGGCAGGGGCGGAACCCTTGGTTTTCAAAAGAAAGCCGTTCGACGGCTTGAAAGCGAAAACGCCCCTATCGATCTTCTCGATATCCTCCACACGCGCCAAGACCCGCCCCGAGCTGTCGCGCAGCTCTTCGGCCGTAAGCTCCAGCACGGTCGCGGTGGCGCGGCGGGTGCGCTCGGCCAGATAAAGGGCGCCGACGGCAATCAGACCCATCAAGACAGCCCAGCCGGCGGTCGGCGGGGTTGTGAAAACCAGCCATAGAAGAAGCGCACCAAGCGAGACGAGCATCGCATAGGCAAACAGTCGCCGCATCGGCGCCGCATAGACTCTGGCGTAAACGCCGTTTTCGTCGGGCTGGTGCAGCATGAGCTTTCTCCTTTGCGCCTCCCTATCCAGTCTTGCACCGGCGCACAATCCACCTGCGCCGATCCACAGCGGCACGCATTGCCGCATCGCGGACCAAAGCCTATCTTCCATTCAAAGGAGAATCTCATGTCCCTGCGCCCCACCCTCGAGACCCGCCGCGCCGCCCCGACGATGGAAGGCGCCGGTGTGCGCCTGCACCGCGCCTTCGGCTTTCAGGATCCGACCGAGCTTGATCCCTTCCTGTTATTCGACGATTTCCGTGGCGACCGCCCCGATGATTATATGCGCGGCTTTCCGTGGCACCCCCATCGCGGCATCGAGACGATCACTTATGTTCTGGCCGGAACCGTCGATCACGGGGACAGCCTCGGCAACGAAGGCGCGCTTGGCGCGGGCGATGTGCAGTGGATGACCGCCGGATCAGGCATCCTTCATCAAGAGATGCCCAAGGGCAATATCGTCGGCCAGATGCACGGCTTTCAGCTTTGGGCCAACCTGCCGTCGAGCCTGAAAATGACGGCCCCGCGCTATCAGGACGTGAAATCCAAGGATATCCCGGTCATCATCGACGATGACGGCACCAAGGTGAAGGTTGTTGTCGGCGAGTTCTGGGGCAAGCGCAGGCCGGTCGACGGCATCGCCGCCGATCCGCAATACCTTGATATATCGGTCCCGCCCGGCGTGACCAAGACCATCAAGATCGACACCTACCGCCGCGCCTTTGCCTATGTCTTTTCGGGCGCGGGCCAGTTTGTCGATGCGTCCAAGCCGCAGGGCGTGCTTCTTGAAAAAGAGGTCATGGGCGAAGAGGTCAACATTCGCGATATGTCGGGCAACCGCACGCTCATCCGCTTCGGCACGGGCGACGAGATCAAGGTTCAGGCGGGGCCCGAAGGCATCCGTTTCCTCTTGATTTCCGGCGCACCACTGGAAGAGCCTGTCGCCTGGCACGGGCCGATCGTGATGAACACCAAGGACGAGATACAGCAGGCGATCCGGGATCTTCGCAACGGCACCTTCATCAAGCCCGCCCACTGATCAGCGGGCAACCGCCTTGCAGACCAGATCCCAATAGATCGCCTCGACCTCTTCGAGAGGCAGGCGGCCCTCTTGGCGATACCATGTGAAGAAACCGGTGAGCATCCCGATGATTGCGCGGGTCGTAATCCGCGCGTCCTTCATCGCGAAAGCCCCTTCCGCCTCGCCCTGCCGCAAAATCGCCTCGAGCCTGTCCTCATAGGCGCGGCGCAGCTTTTCGATGGCAGCAAAATTCTCAGGCGACAGGTTGCGCAGCTCCATATAGGCGACAAAAACAGCATCGGCGCGCGGCAAGTGATAGCGGATGTGAAAGCTGACGAAGGCCCTGAGGCGACTTTGTGCATCGGTCTTGGGATCGGCCCTGTCGAAGCTTTCGATCACATCGACCAGATGATCCCGCATCATGTCGAACAAAAGGGCCTGTTTGTCGGGCGTGTAGTTGTAAAGCGCCCCCGCCTGCACGCCAACTTCGGCCGCGAGCTGCCGCATCGACACCGCCGCATAACCGTGCCGGGCGATGAGCCGCAGCGCCGCCTCGCGGACCTTGGGGCCGGTAATGTCGGAATGAGAGCCTTGTTTGCGCGCCATATTGGCATCTAACTGAACATCTGTTCAGTTGAAAAGCCCTGCCGAAAAGTCTTGGCGCCCGCTTGCCCCCGCCAAAGCCTCGCTTGTATGGTCGCGCAGCCTTTCCTGACGGCCTATCCTGATGCGCGTTTCGCTGATCTTGCTCTGCCTGGCCCTTGCGGCCTGCGTTCCGGCGCTACCGGAGCGTATGAGCGAGGCGTTTTCGGGCGAATACCCGCAGCTATTGAACCAGTCGGAACTGGCCGCGCTTTGGGCCGGACCTGCGGAAACCCAAATCCAGACACCCGACCTGGCCGCCGGAATGGCCGCCCGATTGGCGGCGCTACGCGCCCGCGCCGAAACCCTGCGGGCCTACCACTTCGACAACAGCGCGTTGCAGTAGTGCCGCCGACACGCTAACAGCCTCAGAGAACAAAAAAGACGGACTCACTATGTCTCAGCCTCTTCGCCTTGGTATCGCTGGTCTCGGAACGGTCGGCATCGGTGTGGTCAAGATCGTTCGCAATCATGCGGAGCTTTTGGCCCAGCGCACTGGTCGGCAAATCGTGATCACCGCGGTCTCTGCCCGCTCCAAGGGCAAGGATCGTGGCGTGCCACTTGGCGAGTATGCATGGGAAGATGATCCCGTCGCCCTTGCCCGCCGTGACGATGTGGATGTGTTCGTCGAGCTGATGGGCGGCTCGGAAGGCCCCGCCAAGGACGCGACGGAGGCGGCGATTGCCGCTGGCAAGGATGTCGTCACAGCCAACAAGGCGCTTTTGGCGCATCATGGCCAGCCGCTCGCCCTCGCGGCCGAGGCTGCGGGTCATGTGATCCGTTTCGAAGCCGCCGTCGCGGGCGGTATTCCGGTGATCAAGGCGCTGACTGAGGGCCTCGCCGGCAACGAGATCGGCCGCGTCATGGGTGTGATGAACGGCACCTGCAACTATATCCTGACACGGATGGAGAATGCGGGCCTGACCTATGAAGAGGCCTTTGACGAGGCTGATGGTCTTGGCTATCTTGAAGCCGATCCCAACCTCGACGTGGGCGGGATTGACGCGGGCCACAAGCTTTCGCTTCTCGCCGCCATCGCCTTTGGCACGCAGGTCGATTTCCCGGCGGTCGAGCTTGAGGGCATCGGCGCGATCACCATCGAGGATATCCATCAGGCCGCCGACATGGGCTACAAGATCAAGCTCCTCGGGGTGGCGCAGATGACTGGCCGGGGACTTGAGCAGCGGATGTCGCCCTGCCTTGTGCCCGACACCTCGCCCTTGGGCCAGCTTCAGGGTGGCACCAACATGGTGGTCCTCGAAGGCGACAGCGTGGGCCAGATCGTCTTGCGCGGCGCTGGCGCAGGCGAAGGCCCGACCGCGAGCGCGGTGATGGCCGATGTGCTCGACATTGCACGCGGCATCCGCATTTCAACCTTCGGCCAGCCCGCCACGACCCTTCGCAAGGCCCGCGCCGCCCGCGCCGCCGTGCCCGCGCCCTACTACCTGCGGCTCCAGCTTCAGGACAAACCCGGCGCCCTCGCCAAGGTCGCACGGGTTCTGGGCGAGGCGGGTATCTCGATCGACCGGATGCGCCAGTATGGACATCAGGACGCCACCGCGCCCGTGCTCATCGTGACCCACAAGACGACCCGTTCCTCGCTCGACGAGGCTCTTGCTGGCATGGCGACGACCGGAGTTGTCGAGGGATCGCCCGTGGCGATCCGCATCGAAGCCGTCTGAGCGTCGGTTAGCGGTCACAGGCTTGTCACCGGCCCCTGAGAAGGGGTAGGCCAGCCCCATACATTAGATAGGAGCCGCCCGATGGCCGAGAAGATCGATTTCAACGACCGGATGCTGTCTCTGGGTCTGGCGCGTGTCTCGGAGGCGGCGGCGCTGGCTTCGGCCCGCCTCATCGGCCGCGGCGACGAAAAGGCCGCCGATCAGGCCGCCGTGGACGCAATGCGCAAGCAGCTTAACCTACTCGATATTGCCGGCGTGGTGGTGATCGGCGAAGGCGAACGCGACGAGGCGCCGATGCTCTATATCGGGGAAGAGGTTGGAACGGGCAAAGGCCCCGCCGTCGATATCGCGCTCGACCCGCTTGAGGGCACGACCCTCACCGCCAAGGACATGCCCAACGCGCTTGCCGTGATCGCGATGGGCCCGCGCGGCTCGATGCTGCACGCGCCCGACACCTATATGGAAAAACTGGCGATCGGCCCCGGCTTTACAGAAGGCACCGTGACCCTTGAAATGTCGCCGGCCGAGCGTGTGACCGCCCTGGCCAAGGCCAAGGGCTGCGCACCTGAGGATATCACCGTCTGCGTTCTTGAGCGCCCCCGCCATGAAGAGATGATTGCCGAGATCCGCTCGACCGGCGCCGCGATCCGCTTGATTACTGATGGCGATGTGGCCGGAGTCATGCACTGCGCCGAGCCCGAGAAAACCGGCATCGATATGTATATGGGCTCTGGCGGCGCGCCCGAGGGTGTTCTTGCCGCGGCTGCGCTCAAATGCATGGGCGGACAGATCCTTGGCAAGCTGCTGTTCCGCAACGAATACGAACGCGCCCGCGCCCACAAGGCCGGCATCACCGACCTCGACCGCATCTATACCCGCGACGACATGGTCACGGCTGACGTGATCTTTGCCGCAACCGGCGTCACCGACGGGAGCCTTCTGCCCGGCATCAAGCGCGAGCCCGGCTGGCTGACCGCCGAGACGATCCTGATGCGCTCGAAAACCGGTTCGGTCCGGCGGATGAACTATCGCCATCCCGTCGGCAAGTGATCCCGCGCCTGTGGCGAATCCCGCCCCTCCGGCCTAGGATCGCCCCATGACGGACACCAGCACCCCCGCGCAGGCCTATCTCGGCGTTTCCGCCTCGGCCACCGGCCGGCCGTGGCGTGGCCCCACCGCGGCGGAGGACCGCGCCGCCGAGGCGCTGGTGCAGACCACCCATCTGCCCCTGCCAGTGGCCCGCGTGCTGGCCCATCGCGGCGTTGCCCCCGAAGAGGCCAAGGGTTTCCTCAGCCCGACCTTGCGCGACCTTCTGCCTGATCCGCTGACCCTGCGCGACATGGGCAAGGCGGCAGAACGCCTTGTGAAGGCGGTGACCAGGGGCGAGCGCATCGCCATCTTCGCCGATTATGACGTCGACGGCGCGACCTCGGGCGCGCTCGTCTACCTGTGGCTGCGCGAGATGGGCCAAGAGGCAACGCTTTATGTCCCTGACCGGATCGCCGAGGGCTATGGCCCCAACGAGCCGGCGATGGCCGCACTGGCCAAGGATCATTCGCTCATCGTCTGCGTCGATTGCGGCACGCTCTCGCACGGCCCGATCGCAGCCGCCAAAGGGGCCGATGTGGTTGTGCTCGACCATCACCTCGGTGGCGAGACACTGCCCCCCGCCCATGCGGTGGTGAACCCCAACCGGCAAGATGAGAGCGGCGATCTTGGCCACCTCTGCGCCGCCGGGGTCGTGTTTCTCGCGCTCGTCGAGGCCAACCGCCAGCTGCGCGCTGCGGGAAAATCGGGGCCGGACCTCATGGGCCTACTCGACCTCGTGGCGCTTGGCACTGTGGCCGACGTTGCCCCACTCACCGGGGTCAACCGCGCTTTCGTCCGGCAAGGGCTCGCGGTCATGGCGCGGCGGGAGAGGCTTGGGATCAGAGCGCTTGCCGACGTGGCGCGGATGGATGCGGCGCCGACCTCCTATCACCTCGGCTTTCTCCTTGGCCCACGGGTCAATGCCGGCGGGCGCATCGGCAAGGCCGACCTCGGGCTGCGCCTTCTGACCTGCACCAACCCCCATGAAGCCGGCGCCATCGCCGCCCAGCTGGACCATCTCAACGAGGAGCGGCGCGAACTTGAGGATCAAGTCCGCGAAGCCGCGCTTGCCCAGGCAGAGGCGCGGGGGATCGAGGGCCCGATCGTCTGGGCGGCAGGCGAAGGCTGGCATCCCGGCGTTGTCGGCATCGTCGCTTCGCGCCTGAAAGAGGCGACGGGCCGCCCCGCCATCGTCATCGGACTTGAGGGCGACGAAGGCAAAGGCTCGGGCCGGTCCGTCTCGGGTGTCGATCTTGGGGCCTCGATCCAAAGGCTCGTGGCCGAGGGCCTCCTCCTCAAGGGGGGCGGGCACAAGATGGCCGCCGGCCTCACCGTCGCCCGCGACAGGCTTGAGGAGGCAATGGCGCGGCTCGGCGTTCTTCTCGCGCGTCAGGGCGCGGGCGCGGGCGGTCCTCGTGATCTGGTTCTCGATGGCCTCTTGATGCCCGGCGCGGCAAGCGTGGAACTTGTGGAAGAGATCGACAAGGCCGGCCCCTTCGGCGCCAGCGCCCCTGCCCCCCGCTTTGCGATTCCCGATGTGCAGATCCTCTTCGCCAAGGAAGTCGGCACCGGCCATGTGAAATTCACCGCGGGCGACGGCATGGGCGCCAAGATTGACGGCATTGCCTTTGGCGCGATGGATACGCCTGTCGGCCCCGCCCTGATGGATCGCTCGGGCAAACGATATCACCTTGCCGGACGGCTTGAGATCAACGTCTGGCAAGGCCGCAAGAGCGTCCAACTGCGGCTTGAGGACATCGCCGAAGCCCTTGATCCGGCCCGCTGAAAATTTATTCGCCAAACCCGATTTTTTCGGCAGAATCCCCCTTGCCCTAGGCAAGCGCTTTCCCTAAAAGCCCCCTCACCACAGCGTGGCCCGTTCGTCTATCGGTTAGGACGTCAGGTTTTCAACCTGAAAAGAGGGGTTCGACTCCCCTACGGGCTGCCACT